>CAZEHQ010000012.1:19591-38408 GCA_964512165.1 uncultured Gemmatimonadaceae bacterium
GGGGAATCCGGCGCGCGCTCGTCGGCAAGCGACGTCGCTCCCACGAAACCCGACAACTCGCTCCACACGCCGTCCGAGCCCACCGAGCGGACCTTGTAGTAATACCGCTGGCCCCCCGAAAGGTTGCTGTCCACGTAGCTCGTCAGACCCGTCGTGAACGACGTGCCCTCCGCACCCGGCAAACGCCGATACTCCCCGTCCGACGTCGACGAGCGATACACGTCGTAGCCCGACAGATCCGGCTCCGACACCGCCGTCCAGCTCAACTCGATCCGGCCGATCCCCGAATCCGCCCGCAGGCCCGAGGGTGACGGCAAACCCGACGTCGTCACCGACACCGAGGCGCTCGCTCGGCTCGCGTTCCCCGAACCGTCGAAGGCCACCACGCTGTACGAATAGGTCGTGCGGCTCTTCAGACCCGTGTCCCGATACGCCCGCTCCGAGGACCCCACCGTGTCCACCGCCACCGAGCCCCCCGTACCCTCCGAGCGAAGCACCACGTACCCCGAAAGACCCGACAACTCCGAGCCCCCCGCGTCCGTCTCCGGGGCGCTCCAGCGAACCAGCACCTCCCCCGGCGTCTCCGACGCTACCGCCGAGACCGAATGAGGGGAATCCGGCGCGCGCTCGTCGGCAAGCGACGTCGCTCCCACGAAACCCGACAGCTCGCTGCGAAGACCGCTCGTGTCGACGGCTGCCACCCTGTAGAAGAAGGTGTGGATCTCGCCGCCGATGGTGTCGTCGAAGGTGGTCTTGCCGGTGGTGATCCCCGCCGTCGAATCGCCCTCTCCGGAGACGAAGGTGAAGGTGCCGTTGGAGCGGTCGGAGCGCAGGACGGCGTAGCCCGCCAGATCCGGGTCGGTCACCGGCTGCCAGGCCAGGCGGATAAGTCCGATCTCTCCCCGGGCCGAGACCTCCGCCGGGGTGGCCGGCCGGCCCTGGACCAAGTCGGCCTGGGGATCGAAGGGGTTGCTGCGGTCGCGATCGCAGCCCACGGCGAGGAGGGCCAGCAGCAGGGCGCCGGCGGCGATGCTCTTCATGGCAGGGGCTTCACCCGGATCAGTGGAAGCGGCGCTGCAGCCGGAGCCCGAGTATCCGGGGCGCCGCGACCGGTCCCAGGGAGAGGGAGGGGCTGCCCGCCGAGGCAACGCCGCGGAACTCGCCGCCTCCGGTGAACAGGAGACGCAGGCCGGTTACGCCGCAGGCCGCGGCCAGCGCCCAGCTGACCTGACTCTTCACGTCCCGGTTGGTGGTGCGCTGGTAGAGCTTCTGGATCTCGGCCTGGTCGTCGGCGGCCTTGTAGGCCTCGTAGAAGGCGTCGGCCTCGTCCTTGTAGTCGAATCCCCGGGCGGTGAGGGCGGCGCTGCCGGCGAGAAAGGCCAGGCCGAGGGTTCGGCGAAACGTGATCAGCGACCCGGACCCGTCGGCCTCGGAGCCCTGCATGGCCGCCGGCCGCTCGACGGCGGCCCCGGACGCCGGAGGCGGCGCCGCGCCGGAGGCCGCGGAAGCGGCCAGGGGCAGCAGGCCGAGGGCGATGCACGCGGTCAGGGTCCGAAGGAGGGTGGAAGCACTGAGGGGAATCAGGGTCATCTGCACGGCCGTGAAGGCGCCCAGGAATGCGCCAACTCCATGAAACTTGTGGACTTACGCTAGGTTGCGAAGTCTACGGTAGAGACTAGGGTGGACTTTGTCAACCAGAGTCCAGGGTGCCGTTCTTCCTGGCAGAAGCCGAGCGTTCGCGCATTGACAAATGAACGAATGTTCAGTATCGTAGGTGCGATTCGGCAGCCTGGATCGGGACGCGCACCCGACATACGGAGAGAGGAGGCCAGGCCATGGCCAAGCAACTGACCAAGCGCCAGCAGGCGATCTTCGACTTCATCGCCGGCATCATCCGCAGGCGAGGGGCCCCGCCCACGATCCGCGAGATCATGGACCAGTTCGGCATCAGCTCCACCAACGGCGTTCGCACCACCCTGGCCGCCCTCGAGAAGAAGGGACACATCCGCCGCCATCCCCGGCTGTCGCGGGGCATCGAGTTGGTGGACGGCCCCTACCTGCCCGAGCACGGGACGGTGCAGGTTCCCATTCTCGGACGGGTCGCGGCCGGTGCCCCGATCCTGGCGGAAGAGAACGTGGAAGACACCATTCACGTCGATCCGTCGCTGGCGCCGGCCTCGGGCAAAGCCTTCGCCCTGCGCGTGCGCGGCGACAGCATGACCGACGCCGGCATCCTCGATGGCGACATCGTCGTCGCCCGCCAACAGGAGACAGCCGACCGCGGCGACATCGTCGTCGCTCTCCTCGACGACGAGGCCACCGTCAAGCGCTTCGATCCGGTGGCGGGGGCCGTCCGGCTGCTCCCGGAAAACTCGGCCTACGCACCCATCGTCCTCTCCGGAGACGAGGGGACCCAGCTGCGCATCGCCGGCAAGGTGGTGGGCCTCATGAGAAGGGTGTGACCCATCCATGAGGCGGCCGGAGGAGGTCGCCGCCCGCCACCGTGGCGACGCCCTGGCGATTCTCCGTGCCGCCATCGCCGCCGTAGAGCCGGGGGAGTTGGTCGGCCGCGCCCTCTCCCTTCAGGGAACGGATCTGGTCGCCGGCGACCACCGGCTGCCCCTTGCCCACGATTCCCGGATCCTCGTCGTGGGGGCGGGCAAGGCCACACCGGCCATGGCCGCCGCCGCCGAGGCCGTCCTCGGGCCCCGCCTGGCGGCTGGCTCCATCAACACCAAGTACGGCCACCGCCTGTGCCTGGCGACCATCCACACGGTGGAGTGCGGCCACCCCCTGCCCGACGACGCCGGGGTGGAGGGGACGCGGCGCATGCTTCGGCTCGTCGATGGCCTCGGCCCCCGCGATGTGGTCCTGTGTCTGTTCTCGGGCGGGGGATCGGCGCTGATGCCGGCGCCCGCCGACGGCATCTTCCTGGAGGAGAAGGTCGCCGTCACCGACGCCCTGCTGCGCTGTGGGGCCACCATCGACGAGCTGAACGCCGTCAGAAAGCACCTGTCGGAGGTCAAGGGCGGACAGCTGGCCCGGCGGGCCTCGCCGGCGAGGGTGGTCTCCCTGATGATCTCCGACGTCATCGGCGACCCGGTGCACACCATCGCGTCGGGACCGGCCTGCGCCGATCCCACCACCTTCGAGGACTGCCTGCGCCTCGTCGACCGTTACCGGCTGCGGGATGCCCTGCCGGCGTCCGTGGTGGCACGCTTCGAGCGGGGCGCCGGCGGACACCTTCCCGAGACGCCGGGCGCCGAGGATCCGTCGGTGCAGGCGGCCCTCAATCTGGTGATCGGCAACAACTCCCTGGCCCTCGACGCCGCGCGGGAGGAGGCGGTCCGCCGCGGCTACCAGCCTCTCGTGCTGTCGACGCGGATCGCTGGTGAAACCCGCGAGGCGGCCGGGGTCCACACCGCCATCGCCGCCGAGATCGCCCTCAGCGGGCAACCCGTCCCCTCCCCCGCCTGCGTCATCAGCGGCGGCGAGACCACGGTCACCCTCCGGGGCGGCGGCAAGGGCGGGCGCAACCAGGAGTTCGCTCTCGCCGCCGCCCTCGGCCTGGAGGGAACCACCGGGATCACGATCATGAGCGCCGGCACCGACGGCACCGACGGGCCAACCGATGCCGCCGGCGCCATCGCCGACGGAACGACCGTGGCCCGCGCCGCCGCCGCCGGGCTGTCGGCGGGTGATCACCTCGAGCGCAACGACTCCTACCCCTTCTTCGAGGCTCTGGGAGACCTCATCGTCACCGGGCCCACCGGGACCAACGTGATGGACCTGAGACTGATGCTGGTCGGCTGAGGACCCCGGCCGGGGGTCTCGCGAGTTGAAGAACCCGGCCCTCACCTCTAGACTTGAATACGTGACTCGACGGATTCCCTGCACGGCGCTGCTCTGCTCCGCCCTCCTGTCCTGGCCCGCCCCCCCGGCTCACGGGGCCAGCGCCTACGCTGGCGAGTTCCTGGCCGTCGGCGCCGGGGCCCGGGGCCTCGCCCTCGGCAGCGCCTGCGTGGCCCTCGGAGACGCGTCCACCGCCGGCTACTGGAACAGCGCCGGTCTCGCCGGCTCGCCCGAGCGCCAGGCCCACTTCACCCACGGCGAGCGCTTCAACGGCCTCGTCCGGCAGGACTACGTGGCCTTCGTCACCCCCGGACCGTACTTCGACGGCCTCGGCATCGGCCTGCTGCGCCTCGGCGTCGACGGCATCCACTTCACCGACCTGCCCGACCCTTCCGCGCCTCTGGGGCCCGACAACCGCCCCTTCGTCTCGTCCACCGAGTCGGCCGCCGACTACGCCCTGTACCTCTCCGCGGGCCGGCGCCTGGGCGAGCGTCTCGACATCGGCGCCAGCGCCAAGCTCATCCACCGCTCGGTGGCCGACCTCACCGCCTACGGCGGCGGCCTCGACCTGGGCCTGCGCTACCGCCCGGCCCCCTCCCTGACCCTGGCCGCCAACATCCGCGACGTGACCACCACCCCCATCCTCTGGGACGGTACCACCGACCGCATCCAGCCCTCCATCCTCCTGGGGGTGGCCTATGGACGCGCTCTCGCCGGGGGCACGGCTTCCGTGGCCATCGGTTCGCGTTCCGGGGGCGACGCCGAGGACGAGGCCGGCACCGCCCCGGTCCACGCCGGCATCGAGTACGACGCCGGGCGGCTGGCCCTGCGCGCCGGTCTGGAAGAGCTGCGCCAGACCTTCGGAGTCGGTCTGCGGGTCAGTCGCCGGCTGCAGGTCGACCTCGCCTACCTGCAGCACGACGACCTCGAGGGCACCTATCTGCTCTCCGCCGACGTCCGCTTCTGACAGCGGCGGCGCCCCCGAACCGATCTCGCGTTTCGGGTACGTCGCCTTCGTCGGCCGTCCCAACGCCGGCAAGTCCACCCTCTTCAACGCCCTCCTCGGCCAGCGCCTGTCCATCGTCACGGCGCGGCCCCAGACGACGCGGGGCCGGATCCTCGGCATCCTCACCCGTCCCGCCAGTCAGGTCGTCCTCCTCGACACACCGGGCCTGCTCGAGGCCAGCTACCGCCTCCACGAGACGATGGAACGCCAGATCCAACGGGCCTGCGCCGACGCCGACGTGGTGGTGCTGCTCCTCGACGGGACCCGGCCCGACGACCGCGGCCGCCTCGTGGACGCCTTCCTCCGGCGCAACCGCAAGCCGGTGCTGCCCGTGCTCAACAAGGTGGACCGCATCGATCCCGAAGGGGTGGAAGAGCTGCTGGCGCGCCTCTCCGGAGACCACGGACTCTCCGGCCTCCTGCCGATCTCCGCCCTCACCGGCACCAACGTCGGCTTCCTGCTGTCCCGTCTCGAGGAACTGCTGCCGCCGGGGCCGGCGATGTACCCGGCCGACCGGATCGCCGAGCAGCCGGAGCGGTTCTTCGCCGCCGAACTGATCCGCGAGGCCGCCTTCGAGCAGCTCGCCGACGAGCTGCCGTACTCGATCCAGGTGCAGGTGGAGGAGTTCCGCGAGCCCGATGCGGAAGACGGACGCAAGACCTACCTTCTCGCCACCCTCTTCGTCGAGCGCGAGAGCCAGAAGGGCATCGTCATCGGCCGCAAGGGAACACGGCTGCGCAGCATCGGAACGGGAGCGCGCGAGAGTATCGAGGAACTGGTCGATGGCCCCGTCTTCCTCGAGTTGCGGGTCAAGGTGCGCCCCGACTGGCGCCGGCGAGAGAAGGACCTGAAGGAGTTCGGCTACCTCTGATCGTCCTCCCGCCCGGAAGGAGGTCTTCTCGATGAAGGTTCTGGTCGTCGGCAAGGGGGGGCGGGAGCACGCCCTCGCCTGGAAGCTGGCCCGGTCCCCCGAGGTCCGGCGGCTCTGGGCGGCCCCCGGCTCTCCGGGGATGGCGCAGGTGGCCGAGTGCCTCCCCGGTTTCCGGGTCGACCTCGACCTGGCGGAGCGGCCGCGCCTCGAGGGTGAGATCGACCGCCTGGCGGCCTTCGCCGCCGAGGAGGGGATCGACCTCACCGTGGTCGGGCCCGACGCCGCCCTGGCGGCGGGTTTCGTCGACCGCTTCGCGGCGGCGGGACGGCTGGCCTTCGGGCCCACGGAGGCGGCCGCCCGCATCGAGAGCAGCAAGAGCTTCTCGAAAGGGCTGATGGCCTCCATCGGCGTGCCCACCGCCGCCCACCGCAGCTTCACCGCCAGCGCCGACGCCATCGCCTGCATCCGTACCCGGGGGGCGCCGATCGTGGTCAAGGCCTCCGGTCTGGCCGCCGGCAAGGGCGCCGTCGTCTGCGCCACCGAGGAGGAGGCGGTGGAGGCCGTGATCGACATCGTCGACCGGCGGCTGTTCGGGGATTCGGGGGCCGAGGTCGTTGTGGAGGATTTCATGGAGGGCGAGGAGGCGTCGTTGTTCGCCGTCTGTGACGGCGAGAGCTACGTCAACCTCGTGCCCGCCCAGGACCACAAGCCGATCGGTGAAGGAGACACGGGTCCCAACACGGGCGGCATGGGAGCGTACGCGCCGGCCCCCGTCCTCACCCCGCGCATGGTCGACCGGGTCTCGCGCGAGATCATCGAGCCGGTGCTGGCCGAGATGCGCCGCCGCGGCACACCCTACCGGGGCGCTCTCTACTGCGGGTTGATGATCACCGCCGAGGGGCCGAAGGTCGTAGAGTTCAACAGCCGCTTCGGCGACCCCGAGGCCCAGGTGGTGCTCCCTCTCCTGCGTTCGGACCTGGCCGTGCTGCTGGCCGCCGCCGCACGGGGGGATCTGGCCGCCGCCGGACCGGTCGAGCTCGACACGGACCGGGCCGCGGCCTGCGTGATCATGGCCTCCGAAGGCTACCCGGGCCAGTACGAAACCGGCAGGCCGATCTCCGGCCTGGAGTCCCTGGCCGGCTCCGAGGACATCCTCCCCTTTCACGCGGGCACGGCGGTGGAGGACGGGGCCCTGGTGACGGCGGGGGGACGGGTCCTCGCCATGACCGCCCTCGCCGACGACCTGCCCGCCGCCGTGGCCTCGGCCTACCGGTCGGTGGACGAGGTCTCCTTCGAGGGCGCGTACTACCGCCGCGACATCGGCCACCGCGCCCTCCGCCGCCTGGCCCGGGAAGGTTCGGCCCGGGCCAAGGCGGGTCCCGCCGGTCCCTGACGATGTCCGACCTGCTCCGCCTCACCAACATGACCTTCCACGCCTGCCACGGCCTGCTTCCCGAGGAGGCGCGGCTGATGCAGCGCTTCGAGGTGGACGTGGAGCTGCGGCTCGATCTGCGCGCCGCCGGAGAGCGGGACGACCCGTCCCTCACCGTCGACTACACCGCCGTCTACGCCGCTGTGGCCCGGGTCGTCAAGGGAGAGAGGCGGTACGGCCTCGTGGAAGCCCTCGCCGAAGCCGTGGCCGCGGCCCTGGGAGAACGCTTCCGCACCCTGACCTCGGCCCGGGTGCGGGTGCGCAAGCCGAACCCCCCCATGGAAGGCCACTTGGACGGCCTCGAGGTCGAGATCGAACGCCACTTTGGCGACTGAGCGGTGCTTCGTCGGCCTCGGCTCGAACATGGGGGACCGCCGCGGCACCCTCGAGTCGGCCCTGGGGGCCCTGCATCACCAGCCGCCGATCGAGATCACCGCCGTCTCCAGCGCCTGGGAGACCTCCCCCGTGGGGCCGGTGGCGCAGGCGGACTACCTCAACGCCGCCGCGGAGTTGCGGACGACCCTGGAGCCGCGCCGCCTCCTGGAGGTGCTGCAGGCGACCGAGGACGCCCACGGGCGCCGGCGACGGCAGCGCTGGGGGCCGCGGACGCTGGACCTGGACCTGCTGCTGGCCGGTGACCGCCGCCTCGAAGAGCCGGGACTGACGGTCCCGCACCCGCGCCTGGGGCAGCGCCGCTTCGTCCTCGAGCCGCTGCTGGAGATCGCCCCCGACCTCGTCCACCCGGTCAGCGGAGAGCGGCTGGCCGCGGTCCTTGCCGATCTGGCGACGGGAGAGCGGGTGCGGCGGTCAGGGCCGCTGGAAACCGGGGTGAGCCGGCTCTAGCGGACCAGCGCCAGACGGCCGACGCTGGTGGATCCGCCGCTCCGCAGGCGGACGAAGTAGGTGCCCGAGGCGGCCCACCGGCCGGCATCGTCGCGGCCGTCCCAGACCGCCTCGTGCCGGCCGGCGGGCCGTGGCCCCGTCACGAGAGCGCGCAGCCGCTGCCCGCCGAGAGAGAGAACGCTCAACTCCACCGGTCCCCGCCCGGCCAGCGAATACGGTATGCGCACCTCGGCGTTGAAGGGGTTCGGGTAGGCCTCGCCCAGCTTGGACGATGCGGGACCCGCCCCCGGCAGGCCGGCCGCGGCCACCTCCGTTGAGACCTCGGCGGACAGCTCGAACTTTCCGCCCCGGGGCGAGGTCCCCCCGACGATCAGCACCAGGCTGTCGATGGCCGCCGCCTGCGCCTGGCCGCGGTTGCCGCCGGTGAGGGGCACCTCCTCGAGCCGGGTGGCCCCCGGAGACATGGCGTAGGTCCAGGCGAGGAAGCCGGCCCCCTCTTCCCCCTCGAAGTCGATGGCGAGGTCCCCGGGGGTGCGGAAGAGGACGTTCACCGTGCCCCAGGCATCGGTGAGGGCGAAGGGCAGCCGCTCCTGGGGCAGGGCGTCGTAGTCGAAGGTCCGCACCCGGCGTCCCTCCAGGGCGCCATAGGCGAGTCGCGGGTTGTCCGAGGCGTAGTTGGCGGCCACCCACCCGGACCAGGCGTCGACGAAGCGGTCCCCGGAACCGATCCCCTCCAGGGCCCTGTCCACGCCGGCGATTCCGTTGGCGGGCTCGGAGACCAGGGCGCGGATCAGGTCGGGGCCGTGGCGCTCTGCCAGGTAGGCGGCGAAGAGGTAGGTGGCGCCGTAGTTGCTTGCAGAGCCCCTCCAGGTGGTGAGGGAGGTCTCGGGCCGGTCGAGGAAAGCGGGCACGGCGGCCGGGTCCGCCTCGGGGAAGCCGGCCACCGCCTCGGCGTACCCCGAAAGTCCCTCGTTCACCCAGCTCTCCTCGTTGCGGTCCGAGCCCCAGTGGAGGAGGTGCTGCAGCTCGTGGGCAAGGGTGCCGCGCGCCAGGTAGGCCTGGCGGCGCAGGTGGTACTGGCTCAGGTAGAGCAGGTCCCGGCGATTCTCCGGGAGGGCGTGAACGGAGACGGCCGGGTCGAAGAAGCCCACCAGGTGCGGATCGGCAAGGTCGAGGACGAGGAGGAAGATCTGCTCGTAGCCGTCGACGTCCTCCGCCTCCCCGAAGGCCTCCACGATCAGGTCGTAGATGCCGCGGTCCGGGTCGGCGGGGGTGCTGGCCTCGAAGAGCTCCGCGAGCTTGTCCACGTCGCTCTGCAGCACCGGCCCCCCCTCCGTGTCCCACTGGGCGTTCTCGACGAAGACGAAGCAGCGGGGACCCGCGTACCGGCATGTGGCGCGCACCGGGGTGACCGATCCGTAGACCGGGAAGAGCTGCTCCGTGCCCACGGCGACAGGCGGCGGCTCGGCCTGGCGGGAGGCCGCCGGACGGGCCGCCGGCAGGGGGGGCAAGACGCCGGACGCCCTCTGCTCGGCGAGCCAGCGGGTGCCGCACAGGACCGGTTCCGGTTCCGCCGCCGGCGCCAGGGCAGGCGACAGGACGGCCAAGGCGAGCACGGTCCAGCGGCCAGCCGCGGCCACGCCTCAGAACCTCCGGCGCAGGCCGACGACGGCCCCGTCCGGGCTCAACCTCCAGTCGAGGGAGAGGGCGGCGGCCTCACCCGCCGACGGGCGCGAGACCCGGGCGGCGTGCACCGCCGAGACCAAGTGGTTGACGACGACGACACCGGTGAGGTAGAGAGCGTTCCGCTTCATGCCGGTGGCGCTGTTGCGCAGCTCGCGGTAGCGCAGGCGGGAGGCCTCGGCATCCCACTCCCAGGCGAACTCCGGCGTGCCCGGATAGAGCTCGGCCTCGGGACCGTCCTCGACCTCGGCGAAGAGGTTGTGCTGGTTGTGGCTGTCGTAGAAGCCGAGGTCGTCGAAGTACTCCCCGGCCTTGCCGCCGGTCCGGGCGCCGGCGTGGACGGCGGCGTAGGTGCGGTAGTTGCCCTCGCGGATGTCGGCCACCGCCCGCAGTCCGAAGTACCCGAGCCACAGGGCGGCCTCCATGGACAGGAACCGCTTCGCCCCATGCCCGTCACCGGCGGCGTGCTGCCCCCAACCCGGGATGAGCAGGGAGCGCCAGAACCCCCCCGCCCCGGAGTCGGCGCCGGCGGGCGCCGCCAGCAGGAGGGCGGCCAGCGCCAGGAGGCTCGGGCGCAGGGGCGGCGCCATCAGAAGAACGGGCGCCAGGCCGTCAGCCGGGCGGTGCGGTCGCCGTCGAGGGTGGCGTGGAAGCGGATGCGGCGGGCGATGGCGGCCTCCTCCTGGCCCTGGTTGCGGGCCCGGGCCACGCGCGCCGCGTCGATGGCGCTGAGGACGTGGTTCACCAGCAGCAGGCCGGCGACGTTGCCGGCGCGTTTCAGGTACCTGTTGCTGTCGTCGCGCTGGTCCTCGTACTCCAGCCGGGTGGCGGAGTGGAAGTTCTCCGCCGAGTCGACCTCCGAGTAGTGGACCTGGTTGCCGGCGCGGTCGGTGATGTCCCCCCAGCCGGTGATGAACTGGTCGTACTTCCCGATGAGCTCGTAGTACTGCTGGGTCTCGGTGGTGCTGCAGTCGTTCAGCACGTCGGCCACGGGGGTAGTGGACGAGGCCTGCACGAACAGGGAGTCGCAGGGCAGGGTGTGGGTCCTGGAGGAGTGGCGCGCCTGCCGTGAGTCCCTCCACGCGAGGTAGTTCCACGGGTTCCAGGTGGTGTCGGCCCGCGCCCGGAACTCGGCCTCCAGGTCGTCCCCCCTGGCGCTCCAGCTCATGTAGGTCCCCCAGCCGAGGACCTCCAGGCCGAAGAACAGGGCCGCCCTCATCTTCGAACCGGCCCAGAACTCGCCGGCCCCCGGCACCAGGGCGGAGTAGAGGAAGGCCCGCTTCGGCGAGCGCACCGCCTTGCGCGGAGCGTCTTCGGAGGGACTCTCCTCCCCCTCCTCGGCCCCGGCCGCCGCGGCTACGCGCAAGAGCGCCGGATCGGGGCGGCCGGGCAGGGGCACCGCGGGCAGCAGAGACGGAAGCACCTCCACCGACCTCGATGGGGCAGGGCTGGGCGGTTCCGCCCAGACGGCGGAGCCGGCGACAGCTGCGGCGAGCAGGAGGCGTAGTGTGTTCATCGCGTTGGATCACTCCCGGAGTCGAACCAGTTGAGGTAGTTGAACAGCAGGGTCAGGTAGAGCTTCCAGGGCTCCTTCTCTTCGACCTCGTCGATTCCGTAGGCCAGGTCGATCTCGAGACGTGTCGGCAGACTGTAGAAGGAGACGCCGTCGACCCGCAACTGCACGCCGGCATCGCGCAGCGGCCCCTTGCGCCCGTACATGGGATCGGGGCCGCCGAGGTCTCCGTCCCAGGCCTTGCCCAGGTCCCCGTACACGGCCCCGTGGACGCGGTGCAGGTAGAGGGGCCCCAGCCGCTGGCGCAGCCGCGGCAGCAGCGGGAAGCGGAAGGTGGCATTGGCCATGGCCGCCTTGCGCCCCTCGATGCTGTAGTAGGTGTAGCCCCGCATGTAGGGGAGCCCCCCGAGATGGAAGTCGAAGAACCCGCCCACCAACTCGTCGTCGACGCTGTCGGAGAAGATCCAGCCGCCGTAGGCGCGCAGGCCCAGGGCGGTGTCCCCCGGCAGGCCGAGGTACTCCCGCCAGTCGAGGGTGAGCTGGTTGTAGAACAGCCTCTTGTACTCCTCCTGCAGGAAGGAGATGTTCTCCTCGTCGAAGCCCTCGATGAACCAGTTGAACATGCGGTCGTAGCGGAGATAGAGGCGCCGCCCGCCCCGGGGGTGGATGTCGCGGTCAACGCGCCTGGGCAGGGATTGGTGGCGGTAGGTCAGGGCCAGGTCGAAGCCGTGGAGGTAGGTGTAGCCCACCGGCTTGCCCGGGATGCGCTCGAATCCGGGACGCCCGTCCCGGCGCGGGAAGAGTTGGTCGTTCTCCAGGCTGGCGTCGTAGCGGTCGTAGGCCAGGGAGAGAGCGAGGGAGCTGGCTCGGTTCAGCTGCCCGCGCCCTCCGAGGGTGAGGCGGTTGAGACTGAAGTTCATGCCCCTGATGAAGAAGTCCCGCGCCTCCGAGCTGTCGCCGCGGGCCGAGTGGCGCTTCAGGTGGATGAAGCTCAGCCGGACGGTGGGCCGGAAGCCGCGGAACCGGTACTCGCCGTAGATGTCGCGGTCGCCGTTGCCGGGAGCCATGGAGAGGCTGCCGAAGACGGACTGGCGGTCGAGGGCGTCGCCGGTGGCCACGTAGGCCCCGACCTTGGCGTAACCCTCGTCGTGGGAGAGCCGCGGCATGACGGTTGTCCGCAGGATCTCGGTGCCGGAGGAGCGAGCCGGTGAGGGTGTCTCGTGGCCCGGCAGTGACGGCCGTCCCGGTGCGGCTGCCAGGGCGTCGGAGGGCGCGAAGACCTCGGGCTCCACCGGCTCGGCCCCCGCGCGGTCGATCCGGTAGAGGTGGAATCCGTCGCCGCCGTAGCCGCTGTAGACCACCTGCCCGGCGGCGTTGGCCGTGGGGAAGAAGGCGCCGCCGCGGACGTTGGTGACCTGCTCCACCGCGCCGCTGGCGGGATCCCGGGCGTAGACGTTGAAGATCCCGCTCACGTCGGAGACGAAGAGCAGCTCCCCCCCGGGCGACCACGAGGGGTCGCGGTCGGTGCCGGCCGAGGCGATCAGCGGCTGCAGGCGTCGCGACTCGGCTCCTTCGCCGCCCACGTCGACCAGGGCGATGTCCCTGCTTCCTCCGCGGCCATGGGACAGGGCCAGCCAGCGGCCGTCGGGCGACCATCGCGGCGTGTAGAGCTGGGTGCCGTCGTCGAACTCGAGCAGGTAGCGGATCCCGCTGCCGTCCCGGTCCGCCAGGCCCAGGGCGGCGCCGGCCGGCCCGAGGCGCACGAAGGCGATGCGCTGTCCGTCGGGCGACACCGCCGGGTAGAGGGCGCGAAGGCCGCGGCTCATCCGGGAGGTGCGAGGGTCCTTCGGCGCGTATACCCCGCTGAGGGCCGGCAACGTCCACAGGAGCCGGCCCGGCCAGGACCGCTCGGGCCCGGTGAGGTCGTGCTCGAACAGATCCGCCCGCCGCGAGCCGTACGTATCGGCCTTCTCCTTGCGAACGAAGAGCAGACGCTCGCCGTCCGGGAACCAGTCCGGCACGGAGGCCACGCCGCCGGCGACGACCTCGTCCTCGCCGCTGTCGAGGTCGCGCAGGACCAGGAAGTGGGGGCCGTAGCGGCGGCCCAGGGTGGAGAGGTAGGCCAGGCGCCCGCCGTCCGGCGCGTATACGGCCCGGGTGTTCGAGTGGCCCTTCCCGGTGAGCCGCTCGCCCTCGCGCAGCTCGCCGAGGGCCGCCACCTGCGCCTCGTAGCGGGACCGCATCGAGTCGCGCCAGTCGTGCCACACCTGGTCCGCCGAGCGGCCGGTGACGGCGTGCAGGGCCCCGTCGATGTCGGTGGCCGTCCAGCGCCCCATCTGGTCGCAGATCTCGGCCAGGGACGAGTCGCCGTAGGTCGAGGCCAGGTACCTCACGAGGCCGTAGCCGTGGTCGTAGACGAACTCGTTTTCGAAGCCCGGCTTGCCGAAGACGCCCATGTCGTCGAGGGAGAGCAGGGAGCCGTCGAGGACCGCCGTGCGCAGGACCATGTCGCGGTGGCTGTCCCAGCGGTCGTGGCGGACCTCCTCCATCTGGTGCTGGGCGACGCCCTCGGCGAACCACATGGGCAGCACCGTGTTGGCCAGCGGCACCAGGGCCAGCCGGTCCGGCGCCCCGGTGAGGATGTCGTCGCGCTCGCTCTCCGGCTTGTACGCGAAGTACTCGAGGAAGGCGGCGGGCACCCTCTGTGGCCCCTTGCGGGCGGCGCCGAGGGAGACGATGTGGACGAGCTCGTGGGTGATCACGTTGCGCAGCCAGTCCGAGGTGCCGCGCAGCTCGTAGTCGTGCTCGAGGGGGGTGACCCAGACCTCGATGGTGTCGTGGTAGAAGAAGGCGGCGCCGTTGGCGTAGTCGTCGTAGTCCTTGAGGATGATCCGCACCGGGCCGGACGGCCGGTATCCGTAGAGGCGCGTCACCGGACCGTACGCGGCCTCGGCCACCTCGGCGGCCTGCCGCGCCGTGAGCTCGAGACCGTCGTGGTAGAGGACGCGGAAGTGCTCGCTCTCCAGCGTCCGCCAGGTGAGCTCGGGATGGTTCTGGGCCGGCGCCGGGGACCCTGCAGCCAGGGCTCCCACCACGATCCAGGCGAGGAGGCCCCGGGCCCTCACCGGCTCACCGCCAGGCGCACGGTGGCCTCGCCGCGGCTGCCGTCGTCGCCGCGCGCCTCCAGCCGGCAGAGGTAGAGGCCGCTGGCGTAGCCGCGGACCGGCCACGTGATCTCGTTCGCCTCCGCCGCTCTGACCTCCGCGGCCTCCAGGCGTTCCACCACTTCCCCCATGGCGTCGTAGACCGTGAGGGAGACGCGGGCCGGCCGAGCGACGAAGAACCGCACGTGGGCCGATTGCTCGCCTCCGGCCGGGTTCGGGTAGCAGTAGGCCCGGGAGGCGGGCAGCAGGTCGAGGGCCTCCAGCTCTGGCGGGACCGCCGCCACGGAAGGGTGGGTCCGCCGGCCCGAGGCCGAGCCGCCGGCCTGGGACCAGCCGGTGGCCCGGCCCGCGGCAAAGGCCAGGTCCCAGGAGGCCGGGAGCCACAGGTTCACCCCTTCTCCGTCGCCCACCGCGAGGTCCAGACCGCCGTCCCCGTCGAAGTCGACCAGGACCGGCGCCGTCGCGGGGATGGCCGGGGAAGCCACGGGGAACCCCGACAGGGGCACCGCGTTTCCATCGAATCCGTGTACACCGTTGCCGGCGGAGACGAAGATCTCGGGGGCGCCGGCGGCGTCCAGATCCGCCGCCACGACTTCGCCGAGAAGGGGTCCCGACTCCTGGTGCACCGGCGGCGCCGCCGGAAAGCCGGGGCTTCGCAGGCCGGCGGCGGACCAGGCGTGCACCGCCTCCGCCGTGGGGACCAGGATCTCGAGCTGCCCGTCGCCGTCGAGATCCGCGAAGGAGGCGGGCGCAACGATCGGGGCCCCGGAGGAGACCTGCAGGTCGCCGGCCCCCTGGCCGAAGCTGCGGAGCCGTCCGCCGCTGTCGGCGAGAACGAGGTCGGCGAGACCGTCGCCGTCGAGGTCGGCCGCAGATGGCGGCAGCCCGGAGCCGGACAGACCTCGGATCGACACGGCGGCCTCCGCCCCGTCGTAGCGGAGGAGCTCGCCCGGGCCCAGGACCAGCAGCTCCTCGGCGCCGTCGCCGTCCCTGTCCGCGGCGGCCATCCCCAGGACCGGGGCCTCGTGAGTGAAGCGCAACTCTCCGGTGGCCGCGTCCAGGACCGACAGCCCCTGGGGCCCGCCCACCGCGAGGACCGCGCCCTGGCCGGCGAGATCGGCCGCGTACAGGGCGTGGGAGGGCCGCCCCTCCAGCTGCGTCTCCCAGGCGGGACCCGCGCCGAGAGGCCAGGCCGCGACCCGACCCGCGGCCGAGCGGGTGAAGAGCAGGCCCTCGGCGGCGGCCAGCAGCACGTCGTCGACGGGTGGCCCACCCGCCGCGGCCGGCGCCAGCACGCGAATCCCGTCCCCGCCCTCGGCCAGCAGCTCGGGGCGTCCGTCGCCGTCGACGTCCGCGGCCTGCAGCCGCCGCACCCCTTCCACGGGGCGCGGCCAGCCGGCGGCGCTGCGGGTGAAGCGGAGACTCACCGTCATGCGGTCGTCGAGGCCGGAGAGGACCTCCACCTCCAGGCCGGTGGCCAGGCCGGTGTGAGTCGCGGTTGCCGGCGTCGTATCCACCCCGAAGCGGCTCACCCCGGCAATCGTGCCGGTCCCGGCCCCGGGACCGGTGCCGGAGAAGAACGGGTCCGAGCGGGTGCCGTCGTCCAGGTGCTGGCGGCTGAAGAAGGGATTGCCGATGTCGCGGGACCCGTCGGCCTCCACCAGCATCAGTCCGGGCCTCTCGCGCTCGTTGTTGAAGCCCTCCGCCGGCGCGGCGGCGATGACGGCCTCGTCCACGTGCCAGATCAGCACACCCGATCCGGGGACGAAGGCGTCGTACTCCTCCACCTCCAGCCAGACTCCGGCGCCGAGGCCGGCGAGGGAATCCGACTCGGCCGCCGTGATCCGGTGCGACAGTTCCGCCTCGTCGGCCTCGATCCAGACCAGCTCGAAGGAGTTCGGGACCTCCACTTCGGAAGGCAGATCTCTCTCCGTGCGCCCCCGTTGCTGGCGGTTCTCCAGGAGCAGGTACTCGGTCGGCGACAGGGGGACGCGCACGGCGTGGACCTCCCCGCCGCCGTCCGCCGCCCGGTCCCCGGCGAGGATCTGCACCAGCGTGTCGCGACGGACCTCGAGAGGCTCGATCCACCCGAGGCGGGCCTTGCTCCAAGCCATGGGATGGGGGGGCACCATGCCGACGACGAAGTCCAGCTCGTCCCCGACGTGGACGAAGCCGCTGCGGTTGACCCCCACGTCCATCAGGCTCCAGCCCCCGAGGGCGGGCCTCCCGAGGGCGAAGTTCGACAGGCCGGGGAGGCCGAGCTGATGGCCGAAGAACTTGGCCAGCAGGCCGTTGAGCCCCCCCCGCCCCCTGAAATCCACCGCTTCGGGCAGGATCCAGGCCTCGCGGATCACGGCCCCGCCCGCCTCCACCGGCCCGCCGTGCTCGTCCAGGTCGTCAGGCCGCAGGAAGGCGGAACGGATGTCGTTCAGCTCGCCGGTCTCGTGGCCGCGGCCGGCGTGGATGATCAGGTAGCTGTTGTAGGCGGCGAAGTCGGGTCCGTCGGGATCGGCGGCGGCCAGGTCGACGGCGTCGACGATCAGCTCCCGCCAGAGACGGCCGATCTCCTCGGGCGAGCGGCCGTTGCCGTACGACAGGGCCGACCTGGGCAGGGTGTAGGACTCGGCGAGGGCCCTGGGATAGACGCTGGACTCGATGCGCACCCGGCCCTGGGAGACGACATCGTAGTAGCGGGCCAAGGCTTCGAGGTGGTGCTCGAAGTGGACCCGGTCGTGAGGCGGGGTGTCGTACGGATGCAGGTATTCGGGCAGGGCCTCGGACAGGCTGCGCAGGTCGAAACCGCCGCGCCCGGTGGTGGTCGGCTCGTCGGGCTCCTCGAGGGGAAAGTCGACGCGCAGGGCCAGAATGCGCCAGTCCTCGACCTCCTGGGCTCCGCCGGGAACCGCCAGGAGAAGAGGGACGACCCGGCACAGGAACCGGGCCGCCCGGCGGGCCCACGGACCTGCCCGGCGGCCGGGACGCCCTTCGGGTGTCCGCCGGCTGCGCTTTGGCTTCAGAAGTACAGGTTCAGCGAGAATCGCGTGCTGTCCTGGAGGGGCGTGTCTTCGCCGGTCACGTAGGCCACGTCGACCTGGAGCATGGTGTACTTGAGGCCGAGGCCGAAGGTCGGGGACTGGAGCTCGCCGTCGTAGTCGAGGGAGTACCCGGCGCGCAGGGCCAGGAAGGACTCGTCCTTGACCGCCGAGAGGCCGTAGCGGTACTCGCCGCCGGCGTGCAGGTCCATCTCCTTGAACTCGTTGCCCATGGGCTCGTCCGCCCAGGCCGTGACCAGGCTCTTGGCGAAGTGACCGTCGTCGATGAGAGGCTTGTACACATCGGCCGACAGCAGCACGCTGTGGTACTCCGTCTCCATGAGGTCGTAGGCGGCGCCGACGACGATGTGCTGGGGCAGGGGATCGGCCTGCCGGGGGTCGATGTAGTTGATCTTGGGCCCCAGGTTGCGCAGGGCGGCGCCGAAAGCGAGGGCCGGCGTGGCGCGCCACAGGAGACCGAGGTCGGCGGCGAAGCTGCTGCCCGTGCCCTTGCCGCGCTCGATCCCGGCTCCCTGGTCGGCCAGGTGGCTGCGGATGAACTTGAGCCCGATCCCCGCGGCGAGGTTGTCGCCGATGTCGGCGCCGTAGGCCCCGGAGAAGGCGAGATCATAGCTGGAGAACGTGCCCAGCACCTCGCTTCGCTCCCCGGTGCGGATCTGCTCGCCGAGGTTCATCAGGGTGCCGTGGAGGCCGACGTTGCCCCAGCCCTCGAGGGGCTGCGAATAGGCGAGGAACTCGTACGACATGTCGTCCGCCAGCCCCGGGAGCCACTTCTGATGGGTGAAGTTGAGCTTGCGCTGCCCCTGTCCGGCCAGCGCCGCCGGGTTGAAGTAGGTCGCCGTGGCGTCGTCGGCGATGGCCACGTAGGTCTCCCCCATGCCGCTGGCGCGGGCCCCGGGCTTGATGAGCAGGAACAACACCGCCGCCCGGCTCTCGGGGGTGGCCGAGGCGCGTTCGGTCGTACCGGCCAGGCAGGCCAGCGCCGCCAGGGCGGCGATCATCCGTCGAGTCGTCACTTCAGTCGTCCTCCGGTTCGGTGCCGCCGGATCGTCCGGGCACCGCAGCAATGAAGATAACCCTCCGAGCCGGGAGCCGCGCACTCAGGGCGCCACCTGGAGCCGCCCTTCGGCCTCGAGCGGAGACCCCTCGCCGAGGCGGGCGGAGACCCGGAACAGGTAGGTACCACCCGACAACGTCGGTGGGGACCAGGGCACCTGGTTGAATCCCTCCTCCACTCCTCCCTCGAGGCGGTCCACCTCCCGGCCCGAGAGAGCGTATACCCGTATGTCGACGCTCTCGGCCGGGGCGGCCAGGTTATAGGTGAAGTGGCCGCTGCCATCGGGGGTCGGATTCGGATGGAACAGGACCTCGCCCAAGGCGGTGTCCGTCCCCTCGGCCAC
>CAZEHQ010000012.1:38418-39742 GCA_964512165.1 uncultured Gemmatimonadaceae bacterium
ATGGAAGAGTTGTTGAAGGCGTCCCAGGCTTTGAGACGGATGGTGTGGTCTCCGGGTTCCAGCTCCCTTAGGGGGTACTCCAGGATTCCCTGGCGGTGGTCGCCCAGACTGGTGTAGAACCGGGTGACCGCCGTCACGGCCTCGTCGACCCACAGCTCGATCTCGTGGCCCGTCTCGCCGGGGATGGTTATCCCGCTCGGGTCCGCCAGGCGGGCGGCGAGGACCGGACGACGTGAGATCCGGTCTCCGCTGCGGAACCGGGGCTTGCCGGCGAAGGCCAGCTCGATGACCGGACCCTCCTCGTCCGCTACCACCTCCGAGGCGGTACCCGACAGCGCCAGACCGGAGCGGGAACCGAAGGCCGGCGGCGCCCCGTTGGAGCTCGTCACGTAGGCGCTGGCCCGGCCCTGCGTGGCCCGGTAGGTGATGTCCTTGGGGATGCGCAGCCGGGTGTGGAAGCGGCCTCCCTCAACCGGCACGAGGCCCCGGAACAGGGGCGCACCGAGTTTCTCGTACGAGATCCCTTCGATCAGGCTCTGCGCCGAGGAGTCGAAGAGCCGCACGAGGGCATGGCCCTCGTGGTCCGTCCTCGGCCGGCCCTCGGCGTCGACGACGGTGCCCCTCACCTCCAGTTCCATCAGTGCCTCCATCGAGTCGGGCAGGTCGAGGGCCACGGCCACTCGGGGCCGGGCCAGGCGCTGCGCCGCGTCCCCGAAGAGGGAGTAGCGCTGGATGTTGGTGCGCCACAGGTCGCTCACGTGGACCTGCTTGGCCTCCATCAGGGCCAACCCCAGGGGCACGTGTTGCCTGCCGCTGTGGTACATCTGGTGGTGGAACTGGAGAGCCAGCACCATGTTGCTGCTGTGGTAGCCGACACGAGTGGCGGAGATGAAACCGATCACCCCGCGATCGGGCATCTTCAGGAAGGCCTCGGGCATCGAGTCCTGCGCCGGGTCGTCGAAGACCCCCACGGCGCTCGCCGCGGTGTAGACGAAGGGCAGCCGGCCGCCGTTGTCGATGCGCCCCACGTCGCGGTTGAGCAGGAAGATGTGTTCGTGGGCCAGGACCTCGGGGTGGCCGTGCCCGATGTAGGTCAGGATCAGCGCCCCTTCGTTGAAGAGACGCAGGAACCCCTCCCTGGCCTGGGGCTTCGTTCGGCCTTCGAGAGGGTATGCGCCGATGTAGAACTTGGTCATGTCGAGGTCACTCGGCATGCCGCTTCGGGCAACCCTCTCCGCGTCGTGGACGAAGAAGCTCTCCGTGCGCTCCGGAAACTCGGGGTTCGAGACATCGTCGGCCACGAGCAGGATCCGGGTCTGCCAGG
>CAZEHQ010000013.1:0-6436 GCA_964512165.1 uncultured Gemmatimonadaceae bacterium
TGGCATGCACGCCCGCCTGCTCGGGGTTCAGCCGCAGCGACTGCCGCAGATACTCGGCGGCTGGCTCGTAGTCCTTTCTCTCGAGGGCCCCCTTGGCCAGTCGGTTGTAGGCCCTGGGAAGGGGATGAAGCCGGGCGGCCATCAACAGGACCGCGTCGGCCTCCTCCTCCAACTCGAGTTCCTCCTTCAGGTGGGACGCCAGGCGCATGTAGATGCGGGCCATCGGTTCCCTGGAAACCCTGTCGTCCTCGATGGTCGCCGAGACCCCGGTCTGGAGGGCGGAGATGGCCAGCTCCTTCAGGCCCAACTCGAAGAGGCTCATCCCGGTGGCCAGGGCCGCGTCGGCGGGGATGCGGTGCGGTTCCAGGAGTTCGGTATGGTAGGCCTCCAAGGTTTCGCGGTCCGGTCCTCCCATGCGCGCGAGCAGATGGGCTTCGATGAGGGGGGCGATCCGGTTCTCCGGTACTCTCCGGGCGGCCATCCGGGTCCAGGTGAGGCCCTGGCTCGGATCCCCGGCCTCGATGGCGGCAGCGGCTCTCTCCAGGTAGGGGTCCACACAGTGGGCGCTCGCGGACAGGCTCGTCCGCAATCTCTCCCACGCCTCCTGCCAGGAGGCGTCATCTCTCTTCCTGAAGATCGAGACCACCGGGTGGTCGTAGCCGGTGAA
Organism: uncultured Gemmatimonadaceae bacterium; assembly: GCA_964512165.1. Classification (GTDB taxonomy): domain Bacteria; phylum Latescibacterota; class UBA2968; order UBA8231; family UBA8231; genus UBA8231. Next base: position 668 of record CAZEHQ010000013.1, read on the forward strand.
GGAGGGGTCCCTTCCGTCGTCCCGGAACTCGATGCCTCCCAGGGTGGGGCAACGCTCGACCCGGTGGACGAGGTCGAAGCCCAGCTCCCCATCGGCCAGGGCCTGGTAGAAGGCCGCAGCGCCGGGGATCAAGTCGGGAACGGCCGTGAACTGCTGGTAGCGGTTGGCCTCGAGGATGGCCAGGTAGTCCACGGCCTCGAAGTATGGCCGGAGCCAGGTGAGTTCCGCGCCGCAGGTCGCATATCCTCGCATGCTGAAGAGCTGGGAGGTACCGAGCAATCTCACGCGATGGCGGTTGCCGGCCAGTCCCCGCATCGTGAATGCCCCTTGTTCGATGCCGATCCGGCTGTCGTCCGGGATCCGCTCGTCAATCCAGCGCGCCGCCTCGATGCGGCTGTCCTCCCTGGTATAGATGCCCGCAAAGGCGATGCCGTAACTCGTGCTGTGGACGAGGATCGCGGCGGTGGCGGCGATGGCCAGCTTGCGCACTCGGAGCAACCGGGGAGAATGGACCAGCCAGACACAGAGGTCGGCCGTCAGGATGGCCAGGAAGGGCAGCATGGGCAGGAGGTAGCGCGTGGGCTTGGCGAGCAGGCCGCCGATGAGGGCGAAGTGAATCCCGACCCACAGGAGAAGAAGTGCTCTGCGACGGTCTCCTCTCCACAGACCGTGGACGAGTCCGAGGCCGAAGGCGACGGTGAGGGGCCAGCCCACGCCCAGGGGCCACAGGTGGCTCCAGTGGTGCAGATACGGGAGGGTGTGGACATCCACCAGGCTCCACGCGGTGAGGAACTCGCCGCGGGCTACCTTCATCGCATAGCTGAAGTCGTTGACCGAACGATTCTGGAGGAGCAGTTCCCAGTCCGTAGCGAGGTAAGGCTGCAGGACGAGCAGGGACAGCAACCCCGCCAGACCTGCCAGCCAGACGGAGGACTTCAGGGCCGCTCCGAGTCTGCGGCGGTGGTAGATGAGGAGACCGACCAGCACCACCGCCCCCACCGACAGGCCGGCGAGGCGCACCGCGCCAGCGAGTCCCGTCAGGACCCCGGTCGCCAGCCACCATCCCCGGTCATCGCCCTCCAGCGCATGCAGCAGGGAAAGGAGCGCCGCGAGGATCAGCAGCGTGAACAAGCCGTCCACGGTGTAGAAGTGGGCCGCCTGGATGGCCATGGGGGCCGCGGCAACCACCACGGCCGCGAGCAGTCCGGTCAGCGCCCCGAACCAGCGGTGCGCCAGCAGCCAGACCAGACAGAGGGTGAGGCAGGAGACCAGGGCCGCCAGGGTGCGGGCGGTCAGGTAGACATACCGAACCGAATCGGTGGAGCCCTGGTTCTCGAAGTCCCAACCGAAGACGATCCGGTTGAACTCCAGGACCCCGCGAAGCAGATAGACAGGCAGCAGGCCGTAACAGGTAAGCTCCGGAGAGAAGGGGTCGATCGGCTTGAGGGCGGTCTCGACGATGGTGGTCTCGTCGGGATGGAAGTGGTAGAAGGCTCTCTCTTCCGTGGTGCGGTTCGGACCTGCCGGGGCGAAGGAGCTGTCGCCGCGGGTCAACCCGACGAAGCGCAGAGAGAATCCCAGAACCAGGCAGAGGATCAGGCAGAGGGTGGGGATCCCGAGCTTGCCGATGGGAACGCGCGTCCGACGGATCTTCACGAAGAATGATGCAGGGAGAGGCGCCTTGCGTCGGCGTCAGCGGTCCGGATCGAGGCGGATCCGGCTGCCCGTGGCCCGTGCCTGGTGCTGGTACTTGCCGTCGTAGGGACGCGTGGCGGCGCGGTCCATGCGGGCGAAGACGAGCTGGCAGATCCGACGGCCCTCCTGCAGGCGGATGGGCAGGCGGTTGGCGTTGAACAGCTCGAGGGTCAGGCTCCCCTGGAACCCGGGATCGACCCATCCCGCGTTCTGGATGAACAGCCCGATGCGGCCGATGGAGCTGCGGCCCTCGACGAAGGCGGTCACGTCGTCGGGCAGGCGGATGCGCTCGCGGGTGGTGGCGAGGAGAAAGGAGTGCGGGGGGATGACGATCTGCTGCTGGGTCAGATCCTGGTAAGGGACCTCCCGGTCCAGGCGGATCGCCTCCAGGCGGTTCTCGTCCACCTTGAGGAAGTGGTCGGAGAGCCGCAGGTCGACGGAGGCGGGCTGGATCTGGTCGTCGTCGAGGGGGTCGATACTCAGCTTCCCCGAGGCCAGCAGCTGCCGCAGACTGGCGTCGGAGAGGATCATGCGCCACTCGGCTTCGCGTCGGTCCCGCGGACCTCCCGGGCCCAAGGGCCGGGAGCCGTCACTTGCGGCTCCGCCGGGCCAGCTCGAACAGCAGCCGGACGCCGACGCCGACGCCGCCTCTCGGCACATAGGGCCGGGCCCTGTCGGTCCAGGCGGTGCCGGCGATGTCGAGGTGGACCCAGGGCGTGTCGCCGGCGAACTCGGCCAGCAGGGCCGCCGCCGTGATCGCGCCGCCCTCGCGTCCGCCCGTGTTCTTCATGTCCGCCACCTGGCTGCGGATCTGCCTCCGGTACTCCGGCCACAAGGGCAGGCGCCAGACCTTCTCCGCCGTCGCCGCGCCCGCCGCCTCGATTCGCTCCGCCAGTCCGTCGTCGTTGGCCATGAGGCCGCTGGCGTGGGACCCCAGGGCGATGACGCAGGCGCCGGTGAGGGTGGCCATGTCGACGATCCCCTCCGGCTCGTAGCGCTGCGCGTACGTCAGGGCGTCGGCCAGGATCAGGCGGCCCTCGGCGTCGGTGTTGTCGATCTCGATCGTCTTTCCCGCCATCGTCGTGAGCACGTCCCCCGGCTTGTAGGCCTTGCCGTCGAGGAGGTTCTCGGTGGCCGGGACGATGCCGACCACGGGCTGCGCGAGGCCCGCCCTGGCCACCACCTCCATGGCGCCGATCACGGCGGCGGCGCCGGACATGTCCATCTTCATGTCGCCCATGCCGCTGCCCGGCTTGATGGAGATGCCGCCGGAGTCGAAGGTGACCCCCTTGCCGACGAAGACGAGGGGCTTCCGCCGCCGAGCCCCGCGCCGGCGGGCGCCCAGTCCGTGCTCGAGGATGATGAGCTTCGCCGGCTCGGCGCTGCCCGCCGAGACTCCGAGGATGGCGCCCATCCCCTCCTTGCGCATGGCCGCCTCGTCGAGAACCCGGCAGCGCAGGCCCTCGTGCCGCCGCGCCAGGGCGCGCGCCCGGCTCGCCAGGAAGGAGGGCGTCGCCGTGTTGCCGGGATGGTTCACGAGGTCGCGAGCCAGGCAGGTACCCTCGGCGATCGCCCGGCCCAGGCGCACGCCGCGCCGCACCGCCGCCAACCGGCCGCCGTCGAACTCGACCACGGTCAACTGGCGCAACGCCTTGCGCTCCTCGCGGCTGGACTTGTGCTCGTCGAAGCGGTAACAGGCGAGGATGCTGGACTCGGCCACCGCCTGGGCCGCCTCCTCGGCCTCCAGGCCTCCGGCACCGGCGCCGTGGAGCACGGTGGCCGCCTTCTCGACGCCCAGTTCCTGCAGCCGCCGCGCCGCGGTGCCGGCGGCCTGGCGCGCCGTCTCCAGGTCGAACTCATTCTGCCGGCCGAGGCCGACCAGCAGCACCCGCCGCGCCGGCAGGCCCCCGGCGTCGGGATAGAGCAGGAGGGTGCGGTTCTTCTCTCCCGTGAAGTCGCCGCTGTCGACGACACGGCCGATGAGGCCGCCGAGCTCGGCGTCGACGGCCGCCGTGGCCCCGCCGGGCCTGGCCCCCTGGAACAGGTTGACGACGAGAGCCTCTGTTTCCGTCTTCTGTATCTCGCCTTGGCGAACGGTTATGTTCATGCGCCCTCCTCGGGTGGTGAAAGGCGCGTAACCTACTGCGGGCCCGGACCGTCAGGCAACGGGCTCCGCCGACCCTGCACACAACTGGTGAGGACCGCTATGGATCTGTTTCTGATTCGGCATGGAGAGTCGTACAACAACGCCTTGGAGGACGGCTCCCAACGGGTCTCGGACCCGCCCCTGACCGGCCTCGGAGAGGAGCAGGCCGAGCGCGTGGCTGCGCACCTGGCCCGCGGCGGCCATCTCGACGCCGCCGAGCGGGACGGCCGGCCGGCCCTGGACAGCCTCTACTGCAGCCCCATGCGGCGGGCCCTGCAGACGGCCCGGCCCATCGCCGCCGCCCTCGGCACAGGCCTCGAGGTCTGGGTCGACATCCACGAGGTGGGCGGCATCTGGCTGGACGGGAAAGGCGACCTGCACGGGATGACGCGCGACGAGATCCGCAGCGGTTTTCCCGGTGTTGGGCTGCCCGACGGAGTCGGGGAGCAGGGATGGTGGCCCGGCGGGCAGGAAGCCAAGCACGCCGGCAGGGGCCGGGCCATCGCCGTGGCCGCGGAGTTGAAGGAGCGGGCCCGGCGGGGCTCCGGAAGCGGGGAGACCTCCGAGCGCCTGGGCATCGTCACCCACGGCGACTTCATGAGCGGACTGGTGAAGGCCCTCACCGACCAGTTGCCCAGCCTGGGCCTCTCCTACAATCACCGGAACACGGGGATCACCCGGTTCTGTCTCGGCCCCGATGGCTGCGCGGTCCGCTACCTGAACCGCTGCGAGCACCTGTGATCGCGGCGGACGACCCCGCCTTCCTCGACGCCCTGCGCCGGATCTGCGGCGACGGAGCGGTGCTGACCGACCCCGAGGAGCTTGGGGTGTACGCCTTCGACGGCACCGCCCTGCTGCACCAGCCGCCGGCGTGCGTCGTTCTTCCCGAGCGCGTGGAGCAGGTGGCCGAGGTCGCCGCCCTGGCCAGCCTCCACGGCGCGCCGGTGGTCACCCGCGGCTCCGGCACCGGGCTGGCCGGCGGTTCCGTGCCATCCGAGGGCAGCCTGGTCCTGTGCCTGGTGAAGCTCGACCGCATCCTCGAGGTCGACGCCGCCAACCTGGCCATGGTCGTCGAGCCCGGAGTGCTCACCCAGCGGGTGGCCGACGAGGCGGCGGCAGCCGGCCTGTTCTACCCGCCCGATCCCGGCTCGATCAGGATCTCCACCATCGGCGGCAACGTGGCCAACAACTCCGGCGGCCTGCGGGGGCTGAAGTACGGCGTCACCCGGGACTACGTCATGGCCCTGCAGGTCGTCCTCGCCGACGGCACCGTGCTGGAGACCGGGACCCGGTGCGTCAAGGACGTGGCCGGCTTCTCCCTGCGCGACCTCTTCATCGGCTCCGAGGGCAGCCTGGGGATCATCACCCGGATCACCCTCAAGCTGGTCCCGGCGCCGGCGGCCCGGGCCACCCTCCTGGGACTCTTCGACCGCATGACCGATGCCGCCGAGACGATCTCGGCCGTCATCCGGGCCCGCATCATCCCGTGCACCCTGGAGTTCCTCGACCGGACCACGGTGGAGTGCGTCGAGGGCTACGCCCGCATCGGACTGCCCACCGACGTGGAGGCCGTGACCCTGATGGAGGTGGACGGCCACCCGGGCGAGGTGGAGGAGCAGGCCGCCCAGGTCGAGGAGATCGCCCGCGGCCACGGGGCCCGCGAGGTCCGCCGGGCGGCGTCGGAGGCGGAGGCGGCGCAGCTCGCCGCCGCCCGGAGGACGGCCTTCAGCGCCCTGGCGCGGCGGGCCCCCACGGTGATCCTCGAGGACGTCACCGTGCCCCGCAGCGAGCTGGCGCGGATGGTCGCCGAGATCCAGCGCATCGCCAGGGACCACGACGTGACGATCGGCACCTTCGGGCACATGGGCGACGGCAACCTCCACCCCACCTTCCTGGCCGACGAGCGCGACGCCGCGGCCATGGAGCGC
>CAZEHQ010000013.1:6446-39406 GCA_964512165.1 uncultured Gemmatimonadaceae bacterium
GGAGGAGGTCTTTCGGGCCGCCGTGGACATGGGCGGCACGATCACCGGCGAGCACGGCGTCGGGCTGGCCAAGAAGCCCTTCCTGCCGGACGCCGTCGGCGCCGTGCCCCTGGAGGCGATGCGGCGGCTGAAGGCCTGCTTCGACCCCGCGGGCATCCTCAATCCCGGCAAGATCTTCGACTGACCGTGGACCGCTCCGCCGATCCCAACCTGCTGCGCGGCCTCGACTTCTCCGTCCTTCAGCAGTGCATGCACTGCGGCCTGTGCCTGCCCGCCTGCCCCACGTACGACGCAACCCTGAGGGAGCGCTCCTCTCCCCGGGGGCGGATCGCCATGATGCGGGCCGTCGCCGAAGGCCGGCTGGAGGTGGGCGAGACCTTCGCCGACGAGATGTACTTCTGTCTCGGCTGCCTGGCCTGCCAGACCGCCTGTCCCGCCGGGGTCGACTATGCGCAGCTGATCGAGACGGCGCGGGCTGAGGTGGAGCGCAGCGGCGTCCTGGCCGCGCCCGGGCGCTCGGCGGTGCGCGGGTTCATGCTGCGGTGGTTGTTCACCTCCCGGCGGCGGCTGCATGTCTTCGGCCGCCTGCTGCGATTCTACCAGCGCTGGGGGCTGGAGCGGGTCGTGGGCGGCCTGGGGCTGCTGCGGCTGGCGCCGCGGCGTCTGCGCGAGCTGGAGCCGCTGACGCCGCGCGTCAGCCCCCGGTTCACCCACGAGCTTTTCGCCCGCCGCTACGAGGCCCGCAATCCGAAGGCGCCGTCGAAGCGGGTCGGCCTGATCAGCGGCTGCGTGCAGGATCTCGCCTTCGCCCACGTGAACGCCGACACGATCGAGGTCCTCCAGGCCAACGGCTGCGAGGTGGATGTGCCGCCGGGGCAGCAGTGCTGCGGCTCCCTGCACGGCCACAACGGCGAGGTCGAGGCGGCGCGGCGCCTGGCGCGGGCAAACCTCGATGCCTTCGACCTGGACCGACTCGACGCCGTCGTCGTCAACGCCGGCGGCTGCGGCTCTCACGTGAAGCACTACGACCGGCTGCTGGCGGACGATCCGGGATACCGGAGCCGCGCCGCCGAGTGGTCCCGCAAGGTGAGGGACGTGCACGAGCTTCTGGTGGAGGTCGGTCCGAGGCCGGCACGGGCGGGCCTGAGGGCGGCCGGCGGCGGCCCCCTGCGCGTCACCTGTCACGAGTCCTGCCACCTGAAGCACGGCCAAGGCGTCAGTCAGGCGCCGCGGCAGGTCCTGGCCGCCATCCCCGGGTTGGAGATGGTGGAGCTGGCCGAGTCCGACTGGTGCTGCGGATCGGCGGGTATCTACAACATCACGCAGCCGGAGATGTCGGCGGCGCTCCTGGAGCGCAAGCTGGGACACCTGGCCGCCACCGGCGCCGAGGTGGTGGCCACCGGCAACCCGGGATGCGCCGTGCAGATCGAGGCCGGCCTGCGCCGGCAGGGAGGGACAGCCCGGGTGGAGCACCCGGTGTCGCTGCTGGCGGCGGCTTACCGCGCAGAGGAGGAGGAGGAATGAAGCACTACGCCCTGACCCTGAACCTGAAGGACGATCCGGAGATCATCGAGCGCTACAAGGAGCACCACCGCCACCCGTGGCCGGAACCGCTCCAGGGACTGAAGGAGGTGGGCATCGAAGGGATGCTCATCTACCTGCTCGGCCGGCGCATGTTCATGCACATGACGACCACCGACGACTTCGACCCGGCCCGCGACTTCGCCCGCTACGTGGAGCAGAACCCCAGGGCCGCCGAGTGGGACGAGCTGATGCGCACCTTCCAGGAGCGGGTACCCGAGGCGGCGGAGGGGGAGTGGTGGGCCTCCATGGAGTGCGTCTTCGACCTGCGGGACCATGTCGACTGAGCGGCCGAGGCCGGAGAGGAAGCCGGGCAACCCCTGCTTCTCCTCCGGCCCCTGCGCCAAGCGGCCGGGGTGGTCTCTGGCGGCCCTGGCCCCCGCTCTGGTCGGCCGCTCGCACCGGAGCCCCGCCGGCGAGGGGAGGCTGCGGGAGGTCATCGAGCGCAGCCGGGCCGTTCTCGGCGTGCCCGCCGATCACCGCATCGCCGTCGTTCCCGCCTCCGACACCGGCGCCGTGGAGATGGCACTGTGGTCCCTTCTCGGCCCGAGGGGGGTCGACGTGCTGGCCTGGGAGAGCTTCGGCCGGGGATGGGTGACGGACCTGACCCGCCAGTTGCCCCTGTCCGACGTGCGGCCCCTGCTGGCGGACTACGGCGAGCTGCCGGACCTGCGCCAGGTCGACGGTGACCGCGACGTGGTCTTCACCTGGAACGGCACGACGTCGGGGGTGCGAGTGCCCGACGCCGACTGGATCGACCCCGGCCGGCGCGGGCTCACCATCTGCGACGCCACCTCCGCCGCCTTCGCCATGGACCTGCCCTGGGACAAGCTCGACGTCGTCACCTGGTCCTGGCAGAAGGCGATGGGAGGCGAGGCCGCCCACGGCATGCTGGTCCTCGGCCCCCGGGCGGTGGATCGGCTGCTCTCCTACACCCCCCCCTGGCCGCTGCCGAAGCTGTTCCGCATGGCCGCCGCCGGCGCCCTCGACGAGGGGCTCTTCGAGGGGCGCACGATCAACACGCCCTCCATGCTCTGCGTGGAGGACGCCGTCGACGGGCTGCACTGGGCGGAATCGATCGGCGGCCTGCCCGAGCTGGTGCGGCGCTCACGGGCCAACCTGGCGGTCCTGGAAGGCTGGGCGGCCAGGCGGGATTGGATCGACTTCCTCGCCGCCCGCCCGTCGATCCGCTCGAGCACCTCGATCTGCCTTCGGATCGTCGATGGCGAGTTCGCGGCGCTGTCCGCCGCGGGTCAGGCCGGCCGCGTGAAGGAGCTGACGCGGATCCTGGAGAGGGAGGGGGCGGCCCTCGACATTGGTTCCTATCGCGAGGCACCGCCCGGCCTGCGCGTCTGGGGCGGCTCGACGGTGGAGACCGCCGACATAGAGGCCCTGACCCCCTGGCTCGACTGGGCCTTCGAGGAGGTCCGGCGGGGTTGACCTCCGGCGCCGCCGGTCAGCCCTTCTTCGCGGCCCTCTTCCTGCTGCCGGCCTGCAGCCGGTCGGCGGCGCCCACCGAACCTATGTGCAGGGTGTCGTAGGCCTGCTGCGATGAGGTGAAGGGGCCCTGGTGGGTCCTGGAGCCGTGCCAGTCGAGGTTGGTGTACATGGGGTTGACGCGCCCCGTCTCCGCCTCGCGCCGTTCGACCCAGCTCTCGAGCCGTTCCCGCAGGGCGGCCGCCACACCCTTCTCCCGGGGCGCCAGGTTCCTCAGCTCCAGGGGGTCCTCGACCAGGTTGTAGAGCTCGACCTCCGGCTTGAAGTGGAAGTCGGGCTCCAGAGCCACGATCAGCTTCCACTGCGGCGTGCGCCAGCCGTGCTTGCGCATCCACGTGCACTCGGTGATGTAGAACTCGGCCGCGTTGCTCGTCCGCCGGCCGTCGATCAGCGGCAGCAGGGAGGCGCCGTCGAAGTCGATCTTCACCCCGCGCACCCGCAGCAACTGCAGGATCGTCGGCACCAGGTCCTGGTGCAGGCCGTAGCCGGCGACGCGGCGGCCCTCGGGCAGCCGTCCGGGGAGGCGCAGGATCAGGGGGACGTGGAGGGTGTTCTCGTAGAGGCCGTGGTGGTCGAACCAGCACTCGTGCTCGTAGAGGGTTTCGCCGTGGTCGCCGTTGAGGACGACGAGAGTGTCGTCGCGCAGGCCGAGCTCGTCGAGGCGGGTCAGGATGCGCTGGATGGCGGCGTCCATGTAGGCCACGGCGCCGTCGTACTGGGCGGTGACGTAGTCGGCGTCGGTGATCCCCGGCGGCATCCAGTCGGCGAAGAAGTCGCAGAAGGGCTTGAAGGCCATGACCGGCTCCATGGAGCGGTTGGCCGGGTCGAGCTCGTCGCCGGAGTAGAACATGCGCTCGAAGGGCTCCGGCGGCAGGTAGGGGGCGTGGGGGTCCATGTGCCGCAGGAACAGGAAGAAGGGCCTGTCCCCGGCGGCCAGGCGCTCGAGCTCCGGAAGGGCCACGTCGTTGAGCCGGTCCGCCTTGGGGCTGCGCCCCTCGCTCCAGCTGCCCCAGGCCGGGTAGTCGAGGTAGGTGCCGAATCCCCGCGAGCTGGCGTTGCCGCTGAAGCCGACGCAGCTGGTCTCGTACCCGGCCTCGCCCAGGATCTCGGGCAGGGTAACCACGTGGTCGGGAAGCCCGCCCTTGTGGCGCAGGGCGACGACGGTGGTGGAGAAGGCGTCGAGGCCGGTGAGCATGGAGGCGTAGGCCGAGGTGGTGGGGATGTGGGCCGAGTAGTTGCGTTCGAAGAGGACGCCCTCGCCGGCGAGGCGGTCGATGTGAGGGGTCGTGAGCCGCGGATAGCCGTAACAGCTCATGTGATCGGCGCGCAGGCTGTCGACGCCGAAGAGGACGAGGTTGAGGGGTTTCTTGCGCGGAGCCATGGAAGTCCTGGAGGCGGGTGAGGGAGGTCCGGTCGGGAGGGCGGTAGGCTACTTGGGGGCGCGGCCAGGGTCAAGATGGCGGGACATGCCGGAACAGGCTGAGCGACCCCGCCCTGGAGCGGGAGCCGGGGGCCTCGGAACCGGAGGCGTTCGATCGACGGCCGGGACCCGGGGGGCGGCTCTGGAGCGCCGGTGGATGGCGCGCTAGGGTACCAGCGGTATGCGCTGGATGGAGACGATTCTCTACGCCGAGGCCCGCTCGGCCGGGCCGGTCCTGGTGCCCAGGGCCTGCTTCGTCCGCGCCATGGGGCTCGTCTATCTCCTGGCTTTCGCCTCGTTCTGGAGCCAGGCCGAGGGGCTCGTCGGTGCGCACGGTATCCTCCCGGTGGCCGAGACCCTGCGGTGGGCCGGGGAGACACTCGGGCCTTCGGCCTGGTGGCACCTGCCCACCCTCCTCTGGCTCGACGCGGGAGACACCGCCCTGCACGCCCTGTGCGCCGCGGGCTGCGCCGCGGCGCTGCTGGCGGCGGCCGGGGTGGCCCCGGCCCTGGCCCTGGCTCTGTGCTGGCTCGCCTACCTGTCGGTGTACGTTGCCGGCCAGCAGTTCCTCTCCTACCAGTGGGACATCCTCCTTCTCGAGGCGGGTCTGCTGGCGGTGCTGTGGGCGCCCCTGACCTGGCGGCCCCGCCCGGTATGGGAGGAGCCTCCGTCGAGGGCGGTCACCTGGCTCCTGCGCTGGCTGGTCTTCCGCCTCATGTGGTCCTCCGGCGTGGTCAAGCTCCTCAGCGGCGACCCGGCCTGGCGGGGCCTGACGGCGATGGAGCACCACTACCAGACCCAGCCGATCCCGGCGTGGACGAGCTGGTTCGCCCACCATCTCCCTCCAGCGGTGCACACGGCCGAGACGCTGCTCCTCTTCGGCGTGGAGCTGGTCCTGCCCTTCGCGGTCTTCGGCCCCCGCCGTTTCCGGCTCGCCGCGGCGGCCGGCTTCGCCCTGCTGCAACTGGGGATCGCGGTCACCGGCAACTATGGATTCTTCAACCTCCTCACCCTCGTCCTCTGTCTGCCTTTGCTCGACGACGGCCTCTTCGGCCGCACCGCCGCCGGGGCCGAGAGGCAGGGTCTCTGCCGGGGCCGCCGGCTCCGGCGGGCGGCGGCGGCCCTGATCCTCGCCCTGAGCTGCCTGCAGATGGCCGCCACTCTGGGGCTGGACGTGCGCCGCGCCGGGCCTCTCTTCGAACTGCAGCGCTGGCTGGGGCCCCTCCATCTGTCGAGCTCGTACGGGCTCTTCGCGACGATGACCACGACCCGCCCCGAGATCGTCCTCGAGGGCAGCCGGGACGGGGTCGAGTGGCGCACCTACCGGTTCCGGTACAAGCCCGTGAATCTCGACCGCCGTCCCGCCTTCGCCGGTCCGCACATGCCGCGCCTGGACTGGCAGATGTGGTTCGCCGCCCTGCGCGGCTTCGAGAGGGCCCGCTGGTTCCACGCCTTCGCCAGCCGGCTGCTGGAGGGGTCTCCCCCCGTCCTGGAACTGCTGGCGGAGGATCCCTTCGGCGGCGGCCCTCCGCCGCGGTACCTGCGCGCCCACCTCTACGAGTACCGCTTCAGCCACGGGGAGGCGCGGCGGCGGGGAATCTGGTGGGAGCGCACCCTCCTGCGGCCCTGGTCGCCGGTCCTGTCCCTGCGGGGGGACTGACACTGTCGGCCGCGGTGTCGCTGGCCGTCTTGCTCAAATCGGATCGGCACACGTAACTTTATCAGTCTCCCCACGATGACTTCCCCTCCCACCGAACCGAATCCCCGAACCCCCCCGAACCTGATGAAGGCGATCCGTTTCCACGAGCACGGCGGCCCCGAGGTCCTCTCCTTCGAGCAAGTGCCGGAGCCAACCGCAGGTCCCGGAGAGGTGGTGGTCCGGCACGAGGCGGTCGGCCTCAACTACATCGACACCTATCACCGTTCCGGCCTCTATCCCGTGGGCCTGCCCTGCGTACCGGGAATGGAGGGGGCCGGAAGCGTCGTCGCCGTGGGAGAAGGCGTCGAGGGAGTGGGCGTCGGCGACCGCGTCGCCTATGCCGGTGTCCAGGGGGCGTACGCCGAGTTGGCCGCGGTGCCCGCCGACCACCTGGTGCCCCTGCCCGAGAGGACCGAGCCCGCCGATGCGGCGGCCGTCCTGCTTCAGGGCATGACCGCCCATTACCTGGTCACCGGCACCTACGTCCTGAAGGCGGGAGACACGGCGCTCGTCCACGCCGCGGCCGGCGGCGTCGGCCTGTTGCTGGTGCAGATGGCCAGGATGAAGGGCGCGCGAGTGCTGGCCACCGTCTCCACACCGGAGAAGGAGGAACTGGTCCGCGGAGCGGGGGCCGACGAGGTCATCCGCTACACGGAGGCCGACTTCGGGGAAGAGGTGCAGCGCCTCACCGGAGGCGCCGGCGTGGAGGTGGTCTACGACTCGGTGGGGCAGACGACCTTCGACAGGAGCCTCGACTCGCTCAAGCCCCGGGGCACCATGGTCCTCTTCGGCCAATCGAGCGGACCCGTGCCTCCCGTCGATCCTCAGGTTCTCAGCCAGAAGGGGTCGCTCTTTCTGACGCGGCCGACCATGGCCCACTACACCCTCACCCGGCAGGAGTTGCTCGATCGCGCCGGTGAGGTTCTGGACTGGACCGCCCAGGGCCGGCTCGACGTCCGGGTCGGCGCCCGCTACGAGCTGGCCGCCGCCGCCGAGGCCCACCGCGCCCTGGAGGGGCGCAGGACCACGGGCAAGGTCCTACTGCTTCCCTAGGCGCGCGCGGGCACGAACCTCCAGGAGATGGACATGTCCGGCCCTCAGCCCCCCGACAGCGAACCGCACGACGAGCTCCGCCCCCCGGATGCAGAGGGGGCGGAGGAGCCTCCCCGGGACGGTCCCGAGGTATCCGCGGAAAGCCCGGAACCGTCGGGCGCAGCGGACTCCTCGGAGACGGGGGGTGACTCCCCCCCCGCGGGGGACACCCCCGCGGCCACGGCGCCGGACGCAACTGCCATGGAGGCCACCACGGCTGCGGCGGGGGACTCCGCTTCCGCCGGGGAATCCCCTCCCGCTGCGGAGGAAGCCGCCCCCGCGGCCCAGGAGCCCGAGGCCGTGGAATCCGCACCTTCCGCGGAGGATTCGGCTTCTGCGAAGGACGCTACCGCCACCGCGCAGGACATCGCCGGGGCCCGGGATTCCGCTCCCGCGGCCGAGGCATCCAAGGCCACGTCGGAAGACGGTGCCGCCCCGGCGGCGGAACCAACCTCCGCGGATTCAGGGGCTCCCGCCGGTCCGGCCGACCCCGAAGGGGACATGGCGGCCCTGCTGGCGGACCGGGCCCCGGCGGCGGATGCCCAGGCGCCGCAGGTGGGCAGCCGGGTCAGCGGCGTGGTGGTCCGCATCGGCGAGGACGAGGCCTTCGTCGATTTCGGAGGTCGCAGCGAGGGGGTCATCCGCGTCGACGAGCTCAGGGGGGAGGACGGGGAGATCGCTTTCCAGGCGGGAGACCCGATCGAGGCGTTCATCGTCGGCGACTCCGGCGAAGTCGCCCTGTCCCGCTACCCCAGCGGGGAGGCCCGCCAGTCCGACCTGCTCTACAAGGCCTTCAAGTCGGGACAGCCGGTGGAGGGCACGGTGATGGCCGTCAACAAGTGGGGTCTCGGCGTCTCCCTCGAAGGCTTGCGCGCCTTCTGTCCGGTATCCCAGATCGACACCGCCTTCACCGAGGATCCGGAGCGGTTCCGCAACCAGACCATGGCCTTCAAGATCATCCGCTTCCGCGACCGGGGCCGAAGCATCGTCCTCTCCCGGCGGGCCCTGCTCGAGGCCGAGCAGGCGGAGGATGCCCTCAACGTCCGCGAGGCGGTCACCGAAGGCGCCGAGTTGACCGGCTCGGTCACCCGCCTCGAGAACTTCGGGGCCTTCGTCGATCTCGGGGGGCGCGTCGAGGGGCTGGTCCACGTCTCGGAACTCCGGCACGAGCGTGTCTCCCACCCCCAGGACGTGGTGCAGCCGGGGCAGGAGGTCAAGGTCAAGGTCATCGCCGTGAAGAACCTGGGCGACCGGCGCAAGGAACGGATCTCCCTGAGCCTGAAGGCGCTGGAGAAGAACCCGTGGGCCGAGGCGCGGGAGCGCTTCCGCGCCGGCTCCGTGGTGACCGGCAGGGTCGAGGCCCTCGAGGACTTCGGCGCCTTCGTCGAGCTGGCGCCGAACGTGCGAGGCCTGATCCACGTCTCCGAGCTGGCGACCCGGCGGGTCAACCACCCCCGCGACGTCCTCTCCGAGGGCGAGGAGGTGAAGGTGGCGATCCTCGAGATCGACGACCGCCGCAAGCGCTTCCGTCTCTCCCTGAAGCGGGCCGAGCAGGTGGAGGGGGAGACGAACCTCCGGGAATTCGAGAAGCGACGGCAGCAGGAGAAGGAGGAATCGCCCGGCAACGCCACGATGCTCGAGGCGTTGAAGAGGGCGCAGCTCATCGATTGAGGCCGCGGCCATGACCCCGCCCCGAGCCGGCCCCCCGGAGCCTCCTCCCGCCTGGGAGGAGTTGCTCTTCGGCGGCCACCGCCCCGGCTACTTCGGACCCTACGGCGGCGCCTTCGTCCCCGAGATCCTGCGCACCACCCTCGACGAGCTGGCCGAGGCCTTCGACTCGGCTCGCCGGGACCCGAAGTTCTGGGCCGCCTTCCTCGATCTCCTCGGAACCTACTCCTGCCGTCCCACGCCCCTGACCTTCCTGGACCGTCTGTCGGCCGAGGTCGGGGGCGGCCGCCGCCTGTACCTCAAGCGCGAGGACCTCAACCACACCGGCGCCCACAAGCTCAACAACGTCCTCGGGCAGGGGATGCTCGTGCAGCGCATGGGCAAGACCCGGGTCATCGCCGAGACCGGGGCCGGTCAGCACGGCGTGGCCACGGCGACGATGGCCGCCCGCTTCGGCTTCGACTGCACCATCTACATGGGCGCCGTCGACGTCGAGCGGCAGCGGCCCAACGTGTTCTGGATGGAGCAGCTGGGGGCCCGCGTCGTCTCGGTGGAGGATGGCTCGGCGACCCTGAAGGACGCCATCAACGAGAGCCTCCGTGACTGGGCGTTCTCCATGGCCGACACCCACTACGTCCTCGGCACCGCCTGCGGCCCCCACCCATTTCCACAGATGGTGGCCTGGCTGCAGCGCATCATCGGCCAGGAGTCGCGGGCCCAGATCCTCGAGCGCGAAGGGCGCCTTCCCGACCGGGTCTACGCCTGCGTCGGCGGCGGCTCCAACGCCTCCGGCATGTTCCTCGGGTTCCTCGGGGACGAGGAGGTGGAACTGGTCGGCGTCGAGGCGGGGGGCCGCGGCCTCGAGTCGGGCGAGCACGCCGCCCGCCTGGCGGGGACCGACGGCTCGCCGGGGGTGGCCCAGGGGTACAAGACCTACTTCCTCCAGGACGACGAGGGCCAGATGCGGCACACCCACTCGGTCTCCGCCGGCCTCGACTACATCGGCGTCAGTCCGATCCTCGCCCGACTCCACGAGACAGGCCGGGTGCGCTTCGAAGCGGCCTCCGACGACGAGGTGATCGATGCCCTCAGGCTGCTCATGCACTCCGAGGGGATCATCGGCGCCCTGGAGTCGACCCACGCCGTGGCCGGCGCCCTGCGCGAGGCAGCGGATGTCCCGGAGGAGGGCGTGGTGCTGATCAACCTCTCCGGGCGCGGCGACAAGGACATCTTCACCATCGGCGACGCCCTCGGCGACGAGCGCTGGCGGCAGTTCCTCAAGGACAAGGCGGCCCGTCTTTGAACCCGCCCGGAACGGGGGCCGGCGGTCTCGAGGCCTACGTACGAGGGCGCCTGGCAGGCGGCGACCGACGCATCCTGTTGATGGCCCACCTCATCGTCGGCTATCCGTCGCTGGAGGCCAACCGCGCCATGCTGCGGTCCATGGCCGAGCACGACATCGACCTGGTGGAGCTGCAGATGCCGTTCAGCGAGCCGGTGGCGGACGGGCCCACCTTCGTGCGCGCCAACCAGGAGGCCCTGTCGCGGGGGATCACTCTGACCACCTACTTCGACCTCTTCCGCGAGGCCGGGCAGGTGGGCGCCTTCCCCCGACTGTTCATGGGGTACTACAACACCCTCTTCCGCTCGGGCCACGGCGAGTTCTGCCGCCGGCTGCGGGCAGCGGGCGGCTCGGGTCTCATCGTGCCCGACCTTCCGTACGAGGAGTACGGCGACCTCTTCGACGTCAGCGCGGGCCACCGCCTCGACCCGGTCCTGCTCATGACTCCGACGAACCGGGAGGGCCGCCTGACCGAGCTCGGCCGCCGCGCCCGGGGCTTCGTCTACGCCGTGGCCCGCAAGGGGGTCACGGGGAGGCGAACCGAGCTCCAGGAGGAGCTCTACCGCTTCCTCGAGGCCTGCCGCGCCGCCACCGACCTGCCCCTGGCCCTCGGCTTCGGCCTCCGGGGCGGGGACGACCTGCGGGCCCTGCACGGACGGGTGGAGATCGGGATCGTCGGCTCCGCCCTGCTGACCGCCTGGGAGGAGGGCGGCGAGGCGGGCTACGGCCGCCTACTCGGGGAGCTGGCGGCTGCGAGGCTGAGCTAGGGCGTGCCCCTGGCCCCGGGGCCCGCGTCCTTCTGGGCCAGGACCATCTCGAGATACTCCCGGTAGTCGCACTCGGAGGGGGGGCTGGGGAAGCCCGCGATCAGGGCCTCGAACCCGGCGCGGTCGACGAATCCCTGGTCGAAGGCGATCTCCTCGAGGCAGGCGATCTTCAGCCCCTGGCGCATCTCGATGGCCTCGACGAAGCTGCTGGCCGCCTGCAGGCTCCCGGGCGTGCCGGTGTCGAGCCAGGCGATCCCCCGTCCCAGCCGCTCGACGCGCAGGTCGCCGCGCTCCAGGTAGGTGCGGTTGACGTCGGTGATCTCCAGCTCTCCCCGCGCCGACGGCTTCAGGCTGCGGACCACCTCGACCACCCCGGCGTCGTAGACGTAGAGACCCGGCACGGCGTAGTTCGACTTCGGCTCGAGGGGTTTCTCCTCGATGCCCACGGCCCGGCCGGCGGCGTCGAACTCGAGGACGCCGAAGTCCCGGGGATCGCCGAGGTAGTAGCCGAAGATCAGCCCCCCTCCCTCGAAGTCGCCCACGGCCCGGGCCAAGCCGTCCTCGCCCTGGAAGAAGTCCCCGTAGAACACGTTGTCGCCCAGGATCAGGGTCACCGGGTCGCCGCCGATGAACTCCTCGGCCAGCAGGAAGGCCTGGGCGATGCCCTCGGGCCGGACCTGCTCCACGTAGGTGAACTCCACGCCGAGGGACCGCCCGTCGCCGAGGAAGCCGCGGATGATCGGCAGGTCCCTCGGCGTGGAGATGATGCAGATCTGGCGGATCCCGCCGAGCATCAGGATCGACAGGGGATAGCAGATCATCGGCTTGTCATAGACCGGCAGCAGCTGCTTGCACACCACCTGCGTGAGCGGCGCGAGACGAGTGCCGTGTCCGCCCGCCAGCACGATTCCCTTCATCCTAGTCCATCCATAGTCCGCCGTTGATGTCGACGATCTCCCCGGTGATGTGACTGGCCTCGTCGGAGGCCAGGAAGAGGGCCAGACTGGCCACGTCCTCGGCGCGGCCCCTGGAGCCGAGGGGGATCCGCTTCGCCAGCTCGGCGTGGGCGCCGGAGGGGTCCCGCGTCATGTCGGTGTCGATGATGCCGGGCGCCAGTGCGTTCACCCGGACCCCGTACGGGGCCATCACCCTGGCCAGGTGCAGGGTGAGGGCGCTAACCCCGGCCTTGGCGGCCCCGTAGGGGGGCGCCGCGGCTACCCCTCCGGTCTTGGCGGCCAGGGAGGAGAGGTTGAGGATGGCCCCCCGCCGGCGGTCGCGCATGTGGGGCAGCACGGCCTGGGCGCAGAAGAAGGGCCCCTTCAGGTTGACGTCCACCATGCGGTCCCAGTCCTCCTCGGTGCAGTCGAAGGCGGTGGTGTGGCGCAGGTATCCGGCGTTGTTCACCAGCACGTCGAGGGCGCCTAGGGACTCGATCGCCTGATCCACGCCGCGGCGACAGGACTCGGGATCGGCCACGTCCATGGCCAGGGCCGCGCAGCCGGCGCCCAACTCTCCGGCGGTGCGGTCGACCCCGGTTTCGTCGATGTCGGCCACAGCCAGCCGCGCCCCCTCGGCGGCGAAGCGCTCGCAGATCGCCCGTCCGATCCCGCGGGCGCCGCCGGTGACCAGCGCTGTCCGGCCCTCCAGTCTCCCCGCCGTCATCGTTCCTGTCTCCGTGGAGGACGCTCCATCCCGGCCCCTGTTCCGGCTCCGCCACAGTGTAGAAGCGGGGCCTGGCAGCGGCAATGGCCCGTACTGCGCGGATCGTATATTCGCCGAGGCTGAGACCGATTCCCGAGCCGGGCGGAGAGGATCATGACCGAGTCGAAGGAAGGCAGGGAAGTCCTCGGACAGGGCGGGTTGCAGGCGCGTCGCCAGGTCTTCGTCGAGACCGTCTGCGAGGCCCTGGCCGCGGGGGACGATGGCACCCTGCGGCTGATCCTGAACGACGAGCACGCCGCCGATCTGGCCGAGTTGGTGAAGGTTCTCGGGGAGGAAGCCGGTCAGCGCTGCATGGGTCTCCTGGGGGACGGGCTCTCGGCGAGAGTCATGGCCGAGCTCGACCCGGTGACGGCGGAGCAGGTGACGGCGGACCTCGACGAGCGGGCCCTGGCAGGCCTGGTGGGGGAGATGGCGCCCGACGCGGCGGCCGATGTCCTCTCCGATCTGCCCGAGGACCGAAGCGAGGAAGTGCTGTCCCTCCTGCCCCCCGGAGACGCCGCCGAGCTCCTGGACCTGATGGAGCACCCGGACGACACGGGCGGCGGCATCATGACCTCCCGCCTGGTGGCTGTGCCCCGGGAGGTCACCGTCTCCCGGGCCGTCGATCTCCTGCGCGCCTGGGCGGAGGAAGAGGAAATCCTCACCGTCTTCGTCGTCGACGAGGACCGCCGCCTGGTGGGCACCGTCTCCCTGCGCCGCATGCTGCTGGCCGACCGCGAAGCGAGGATGGGGGAACTGGCCGACGGGGAGCCGATCACGGTGCGGGCGGACATGGACCAGGAGGAGATCGCCGCCATCTTCGCCGACTACGATCTGCTCGCCCTGCCCGTGGTGGACGAGCACGACGAGCTCATCGGACAGGTGACGGTGGACGACATCGTCGACGTCATCCACGCGGAGGCCACCGAGGACAACCTCAAGATGGCGGCCACCAGCTCGCGGGAGATGGAGGATCCGTCGGTCCTCGGGGTCGTCCGGCGGCGGCTGCCATGGCTGCTGCTCTGCTTGGCCGGAACCCTGCTGACAGGCGGCGTTCTCGACCTGTTCTCGGGGGTGCTGACGGCCCTGAGCCCGCTGGTGCTGTTCGTGCCGGCCATCATGGCCATGGGCGGAAACTCCGGAATCCAGGCCTCGACGGTCACGGTCCGGGCCCTGGCCACGGGCGCCCTGCCCCGGAGCCGGGTGGGCCCGGCCTTGTGGCGGGAGCTGCTCGCCGCCGCCGGCATCGGCCTGCTGCTGGGGACCGTCGTCTTCCTCGTGGCCCACCTGTGGACCGACGGCTCACCGGTGGCTCCCTGCGCCGGCTTCGCCATGTTCGCCGCGGTCCTGCTGTCGGCCGGGATCGGCGCCGTCATCCCCCTCTCCTTCCGGGCCACGGGCATCGACCCCGCCGTCGCCTCCGGCCCCCTGATCACCACCCTCAACGACATCCTCTCCCTGGTCATCTACTTCGGCGTGGCGGGGCTGCTGCTGCGCTGGACCGCCTAGCCTCGGCCGCCGCCCCAGGCTGCCGGCCCTCCTGGAGGGCGGCGCACGCCGGGCACGGCCTGCCCGCAACTTGCGGAAATCCGAGGGCTGGAACAGCTTAGTCGTTCTCCAAATCACGGGCACCAGGGGTTGATGCCTGGCGCGCTGATCTCTTCAGGGCGGAGGCAGGTTCGCCCGCCCGGGGATTCGCAGCGGGAGCCGGACCGGTATGCGCAACGTCATCGGCGTGATCCTGGGCGGGGGACGGGGGGCGCGCCTCTTTCCGCTGACCCGCTACCGCTCCAAGCCCGCCGTGCCCATCGGCGGCAAGTACCGGCTCATCGACATCCCCATCAGCAACTGCATCCACTCCGGCATCGACAAGATCTTCGTCCTCACCCAGTTCAACTCCGCTTCCCTCAACCGCCACGTGAGCGCCACCTACCAGTTCGACAGCTTCTTCGGGGGCTTCGTCGAGATCCTCGCGGCGGAGCAGACCATGGAGGAAACCGACTGGTACCAGGGCACGGCCGACGCCGTCCGCAAGCAGCTGCGGCGCATCCACGCCCGTCAGGGCCACGAGGTCCTGATCCTCTCCGGCGACCACCTCTACCGCATGGACTACCGGGCCTTCGTGGACGACCACCGCCGGCGCTCCGCGGACGTGTCGATCGCCGTGAAGCCGGTGCGCCGCGAGGAAGCTCCCTCCCTGGGGATCCTGAAGGTGGACGAGCGTTCGCGCATCGTCGCCTTCCGCGAGAAGCCGCAGACGGAGGCCGAGCTCGACGAGCTGGAATTGCCGGAGGCCCCCGGCGACGACCCGGAAGCGCGCTTCCTCGCCTCCATGGGGATCTACCTGTTCGAGCCCCAGGTGCTGACCAGTCTGCTCCTCGGCATCGAGGAGGACGACTTCGGCCGCCACCTCATCCCGTCGGCGATCGAGAAGCTCAACGTCTTCGCCCATGCCTTCGACGGGTACTGGGAGGACATCGGGACGATCTCCGCCTTCTACCGGGCCAACATCCGCCTCACCGACCTCGAGCCCGTCTTTCAGTTCCACCGGCCCGACGCCCCGATCTTCACCCATCAGCGGTTCCTGGCCGGCTCCCGCATCGACGACTGCCGCATGGACCGTGTCATCGTCGGGGAGGGCTGCGCCCTCCGCGAAGCCGAGATCGAGCAGTCCGTCATCGGGGTGCGCAGCCAGGTCGGGGCCGGCGCCCGCATCTTCCAGTCGGTGGTCATGGGCGCCGACTACTACGAGACCCGCGAGGACTGCGCCCGCAACCGCGCCCGCGGAGTGCCCGATGTCGGTATCGGCCCCGGCAGCGTCATCCACCGCGCCATCGTCGACAAGAACGCGCGTATCGGCGAGGGCGCCATCATCAGCAACGATGCGCGCATCCAGGAAGCCGACGGCGACGGGCACTTCATCCGTGAAGGGGTCGTGGTGGTCCCCAAGGACGCCGTCATCCCAGATGGCACGCGCATCTGAGGCTCCCCCGGGCCCCTGGCTGGCGGCCGTCCTGGTGGGGTCGGGTCTGGCCTTGGGCTGTGAAGGGAAGGGGGCCCAAGAGGCCGGCGGCCGCCCCCTTCGAGAGGCCCCCGGGCGCGAGGAGGTGCGCCGGGGGCGGCAGCTGTACGAGCGCCACGGATGCGCCCTGTGCCACGGACCGCAGGGCCGCGGTGACGGGCGTCTGGCGGCGAGCCAGGAGCCGCCGCCCAGGGACCTGCACGATTCTCGTCTCTACCGTCAGGGGCACGAGGTGGAGCGGATCGAGGCGTCCATACGCGAAGGCGTGGGGCGGAACATGCCGGCATACGGCCACCTGTCCCGGGAGGACCGCCGGAGCCTGGCCATCTACATCCACTCCCTCCTGGAGCCGGCGGAGTGAGCCGCTCCTCCTGGCTGGGGGAGCAGCGGCTCCCTCGGTGTGCGGCGTGGGCAGCGGCCCTCCTGACCGTCGCGGGATGCGGAGGCTCCGGGGGGGGGATGCCCCCGGGAGGTGAGCCGGCGTCCCTGGACCGCTACGAGCTGGGCGGCGATTTCGAGCTCATCGACCAGAGGGGGGAGGCCTTCACCCTCTCGCACCGGCGCGGACGGCCGCTGCTGCTGTTCTTCGGTTTCACCCGCTGCGCCGCCAGCTGCCCGACGAACCTGTCCAAGCTGGGAGAGGTGGTCCGCCGTCTGCCGGCGCCGGCGGTGGAGGTGCTCCTCGTGAGCGTCGATCCCGGGCACGATACACCCGAGGCGCTGGCCGAGTACTGCGCCGGCTACCCGTACCGCCTCACCGGTCTGACCGGGACCCCGGAGGCGGTGGCGGCGGTGGCCCGTCAGTACGGCGCCGGCTTCGGACCGGACGACGACGGCGAGATCGGCCACACCTCCCGTACCTACCTGATCGATGGCGAGGGGGTGGTGCGTTACCTGTTCTCGGAGCAGGACGGCGTCGAGAAGATGGCCGGCGTGATCCGTCGGCTCCTTTGAGAGGGAGATGGATGCTGCGCTTTGGAGTGATACTCGCCCTTTGTCTCGCCGCCGGCGCCGCCGGCGCTCACGAGATCAACCGGAGCTATACGCTGGTGAGCGTCGGCGACGACAGCCTGCGGATCTCCGTCACCCTCAACGACCTCGACCTGCGGAACCTGGTGCCGAGCCTGGACCGCAACGGCGATGGCACCCTCTGGGCGCAGGAGATGCTCGACGGGGCCTCCGAGGCCGCCGATACCCTGCGGCAGAGGATCTCCCTGCGGTCCGCGGGCACGGGCCTGGAGCTTCGTCAGGCGACGGTGGAGCCCGATCTCGACAGCGAGGGCGATCTCGTCGCCCGGTTCAGGGCCCGGGCGGAGACCCCCGCAGGGGTCGACGGCCTGGATCTCGACCTCTCCCGCTACCTGGCCCCTCTCCCCGAGGACCATCGCATCCTGCTCCGCATCCAGGTCCCCGGCCAGCCGGTGGGGGCCGCCGTCCTCTCCGCGGGCGAGCCGGTCCACCGGATCGGCCTGTCCGCCTGGGAGCGCGAGAGCCTCTGGGCGCAGGCGGCGCGCTTCCTCGTCCTCGGCGTGGAGCACATCTTCCTCGGGTACGACCACGTTCTGTTCCTCCTGGCCCTGATCGTGGTGGGGTCCCGGCTCGGAACCCTCGTGAAGATCGTCACCGCCTTCACCGTGGCCCACAGCATCACCCTCGTCCTGGCGGCCCTTGAGTGGGTGAGTCTGCCCTCGCGCCTCGTCGAGTCGGGGATCGCCCTGAGCATCGCCTACGTGGCGGCCGAGAACTTCTGGCTCCGCCGCCCCGACCACCGCTGGATTCTGACCTTCTGCTTCGGCTTCGTCCACGGCTTCGGCTTCGCCAACGTGCTGCGCGACCTCGGCCTGCCCTCGCGCGGGCTGGTGGCCTCCCTCCTCGCTTTCAACGTCGGCGTCGAGATCGGGCAGGTGGCCATCGTCGCCCTGCTCTGTCCCCTCATCCTGTGGTCCGCCCGCCGGCCGACCCACGCCCGCATCGTGCAGCTGGTCTCCGCCGTCATCCTCCTCTTCGGCATCGGCTGGCTCGTGGAGCGGGTCCTCGACCTCGACTACATGCCGATGTAGTCTTCCGTCGTGGCCGTACTCGGAATCGACATCGGAGGCACCGGCATCAAGGGCGCCCTGGTCGACGGGTCGGGGGGGGAACTCCTCGGTGAGCGCTTCCGCGTGAGGACCCCCCGGCCCGCCACGCCCGAGACCGTGGCGGAGGGGGTGGCCCGGATCGTGGAGCACTTCGACTGGAAGGGCCCGGTGGGGGCGGGGTTCCCCGCCGTCGTCCGCCAGGGACAGGTGTGCACGGCGGCGAATATCGACGACTCGTGGATCGGCAGGAACGCGGATGCCATCTTCGGGGAGGTCACGGGATGCCCCTTCTCGGTCCTCAACGATGCCGACGCGGCGGGCATGGCGGAGATGCGCTTCGGGGCCGGGCGGGGGCGCTCGGGCGTCGTCCTCGTTCTCACCGTCGGCACCGGGATCGGCTCGGCCCTCTTCACCGACGGCCGGCTGGTCCCCAACACCGAGTTCGGCCACATCGAGATGGACGGCAAGGCCGCCGAGGAGCGGACCTCGGCGAGGGTCCGCACCCGCCGCAACCTGAGCTGGAAGCGGTGGGCCTCCCGCCTCGACGCCTACCTGCAGAGGGTGGCTTTCTACCTGTGGCCGGAACTGATCATTATCGGCGGCGGCGTGAGCAAGAGGCACGAGAGGTTCCTGCCCCACCTGACCGTCGATTGCGAGATCGTGCCCGCGCGGTTGCGCAACGAGGCGGGGATCATCGGGGCCGCGGCGGCGGCGGATGGCGGCTCCGGTCATTGAGGGGCTTCTCCCACACCCGTACTATTCCGTTGACCGCCCCGAGGCGGCCCACGAGAGAAGGCAAGCGAGGACGTGTGAACCATGCTGCGAGGTGACAAGGAGTTGCTCGTCGTGGGCGACCGCGTGCTGGTACGCGTCGATGAGCAGGAGCAGCGCACCGAGGTGGGGCTCTATCTGCCCCCGACGGCGCTGGAGAAGGAGAACGTGCAGAGTGGGCGCATCGAGGAGGTGGGGCCGGGAATCCCCCTGCCGCCCAAAGGCGACGAGGACGACGTGCCCTGGGCGGAGTCGGGTGCGGAGGCGGAGATGCGCTTCATTCCCCTGCAGGCGCAGAAAGGCGATCACGCCATCTACGCGCGCAAGGAGGCGGTGGAGATCAAGTTCGACAACGAGAAGTTCGTCGTCGTCCCCCACTCGGCCATCCTCGTCCTGATCCGATCTACGGGGGTCTTCGATCTGGAGCCTTCAGGAGAGGAGAGCTGAGGCCCGCGGCTGGCCTCCACAAGAAAGCGCCCTGTCCGGTCGTCCGGGCAGGGCGCTTTTCTTCGTACCTGTCGAGCCTTTGCTACAGAAGGTCCAGGAAGTGCACCGGCGGCGGCGTCTCCCAATCGCGGGAGACGTAGTCCTGCATGGTGAGGGCGAACATGATGAGCATCCAGAAGAACCCGGCGGCGGCGAAGACCCACATGAGGGGCGTGTTGTATCGTACGTGCATGAAGAACAACACGACGAGGGTGGCCTTGAAGACGGCGATGGCCAGCGCTACCGGGGTGTTCAGGGGACCCAGCTCGACGAAGGCGGCCAGCACCGTGATGACGGTGAAGACGAAGAGGAGGGAGACGATGGTAGCGTACGTCTTGACGGGCAGGACGTGGTGCTCGCCTCCCGAAGGATGATGGCCGGCTTGGGGGTCGCTCATAGCAGGCGAATCCAGGGATCGCGTCCGATGAGGTAGAGCAGCGGGAAGAGGAAGATCCAGACGATGTCCACGAAGTGCTCGATGGGACTGTAGTACTCGCTCGAGTAGGTGCCGCGCCGGATCTTGGGTAACAGCCACAGCATGATGCCGATGCCGATCACCATATGCAGGGCGTGCATGCCTGTCATGGCGAAGTAGAAGGAGAAGAAGATCTTCAGCTGGGGTTTCAGGGCTCCCAGTTCGTGGACTTCACCCGAATCCGGGTAGATTCCGAAGCTGGCCCCCGGGATCAGTCCGTCGTGGTACTTGTGGGAGTACTCGATGTACTTGACTCCCAGGAAGATCGAGCCGAGGACCAGGGTCGCCAGGATCCAGTTCTGCAGGCTTCGGCTGCGCCCCACCTGGGCGGCGCGCACGGCCATGGCCACCGTGAAGGAGCTGGCGATGAGGATCGCCGTGTTGAAGGCGCCCCACTCGATGGGCAGGCGGTTGCTGCCGTCCACGAAGGCCGCCAGGTACTGGTAGCGGTAGACGGCGTACCCGGCGAACATCCCCCCGAAGAACATGATCTCCTGGGCGAGGAAGGCCCACATGCCCATGTTCGCGGCCTCGTACTGCTGGTTCAGGTCGTCGAACTGGTGCTGGAGAGCCGGGTTGTGCGCGGTCGTGTTCATCCTCTGGTCACCTGGATCCCGCCACCGACTCGCTCTCGGGCGCATGGCTGGCATCGGCCAGGGTCACGTCCTCCTCCTCGTAGGCGTATGCCTCCTTGGTGACCACCGGCGTGGAATGGAAATTGTGCAGCGACGGAGGCGAGGGGATCTCCCATTCCAGGCCCTTGGCGCGCCACGGGTTCGGCCCCGCCTCGGCTCCCCGCACGAGAGACCAGAGGAGGCAGATGAAGAGGGCCATGTACCCCAGCCCGAGGACCGTGGCTCCCATGGTCGACGAGACGTGGAGGAGCTGGAACTCCTCGGGGTAGACGTGGTAGCGGCGGGGCATGCCCAGGTAGCCGAGGACGAACTGGGGGAAGAAGGTGAAGTTGAATCCCAGGAAGATCAGGATCGCCCCCGCCTTGCCCCAGGCCTCGGAGTACATGCGGCCCGTGATCTTCGGCCACCAGAAGTGCAGCCCCGAGAGGTAGGCCATTACCATGCCGCCCACCATGACGTAATGGAAGTGGGCGACGACGAAGTAGGTGTCGTGCAGGTGGATGTCGGTGGCCAGGGTGGACAGGAAGAGCCCGGTGAGGCCGCCCACGAGAAAGAGCCCGATGAAGCCGAGGCTGTAAAGCATGGGGGACTCGAGGGAGACCGAGCCGCGGTAGAGGGTGGCGGTCCAGTTGAAGATCTTCACCGCCGTGGGCACGGCGATGAGGAAGGTGATGAAGGAGAACACCATGCCGGCGTAGATCGACTGGCCTGTTGTGAACATGTGGTGTCCCCAGACCAGGAAACCCAGGACGGCGATGGCCAGGCTCGAAAAGGCGACGAAACTGTATCCGAAGACGCGCTTGCGGGAGAAGCAGGCGATGACCTCGCTGATCACGCCGAACCCGGGCACGATCATGATGTAGACGGCGGGATGGGAGTAGAACCAGAACAGGTGCTGGAAGAGGATCGGGTCGCCGCCGAGGCTGGGATCGAAGATGCCGATCTGGAGCACCCGTTCCAGCGCCAGCAGCAGCAGGGTGATGGCAATGACCGGCGTACCCAGGATCATGATCAGGCTCGTGGCGTACTGGGCCCAGATGAACAGGGGCAGTCGGAACCAGGTCATGCCCGGAGCGCGCATCTTGTGTATGGTGGTGAGGAAGTTGACCCCCGTCAGGATCGATGAGAAGCCGTTGATGAACACCCCGGTGAGGGCGATGGCCACGTAGCCGCTTGCGTAGGTCGAGCTGTAAGGCGTGTAGAAGGTCCAGCCCGTGTCGATGCCGCCCATGATGATGGCCAGGGTGGCCAGGGACCCGCCCACGATGTAGCAGTACCAGCTGAGCAGGTTGAGCTTGGGGAAGGCCACGTCCTTGGCGCCGATCATGATGGGGATGACGAAGTTGCCGAGGACGGCGGGCACGGAGGGGATGAGGAAGAAGAAGATCATCGCCACGCCGTGCATGGTGAACATCTTGTTGTACGTGTCGGCCTCGAGGACGTCTCCCTGGGGCGTCAGCAACTCGAGGCGAATCAGCGCCGCGAAGAGGCCTCCGACGATGAAGAACAGGGTCGTCACCAGGAGGTAGAGGATGCCGATGCGCTTGTGGTCGAGGGTCAGCAGCCAGGAGGCGAGCCCGTACCGGGCGTTGAGGTAGTTCTCCTCCTCGCCGCCGGGGTGCCCGTTGCCGTGGGTCGTCGGTTCAGCTGTCGTCGTGGTCATGGCTCCGTCTCACTCGCTGGCGCCGAGGGACTTGATGTAGGTGATGAGCTGGAGCAGGGTCTCCTCGCTGATCTGCCCCTGGAAGGTGGGCATGATCGGGTCATAGCCCTTCACCAGTTTCGTCGCCGGCGCGAGGATCGATTCGCGCAGGTAGCTCTCGTCGACCACGGCCACAGCGCCCGAGGCGAGTTCCACCTGCTCGCCGAAGAGACCGACCAGGGTGGGGCCGCGGCCGATGGACTCGGCCTTGTGGCAGGTGGCGCATCCAAGCTGCTGGAAGTGGCGCTCCCCCGCCTCGGCCATGGTCTCGCCGCTGACCCCGCCGCCGAGCCACTCCTGGTAGTCCTCCGGCTCCATCACGTACACCGTGCCGATCATGGTGGAATGCTGGGTGCCGCAGTACTCGGCGCAGAACAGGTGGTACTCGCCCGTCTTGGTGGCCTCGAACCAGATCGTGTTGTAGCGGCCGGGCACGACATCCTTCTTGGTGCGGAAGGCGGGCACCGAGAAGGCGTGGATCACGTCCTCCGAGGTCATGGTCAGCTGCACCGGCTGATTGACGGGAATGTGGAGCTCGTTGATCTCGCGCCGGCCCTCGGGGTGCTGGATCTTCCACATCCACTGCTTGCCCACGACGTAGATGTCGATGGCGTTGGTGGGGGAGCGGTACATGCGGTAGTAGACCTCGGCTCCCAGGGTGAAGACGCCGATGGCCATGAACAGCGGGATGATGCTCCAGGCCACCTCGAGGGGGATCGAGCCGTGGACGGGATGGGGCCGGTCGTCGTCGGAGCGCCTGCGGTACTTGATGGCGAAGATCACCAGGACGATGACCACGCCCGCCGCGAAGAGGACGCTGAGCCCCACCAGCAGGAAGTACAGCAGGTCCACCTGCAGGGCGAAGGTGGAGGCCAAGTCGGGATGGAGGGGGAATTCCTTCGACATCGTAGGTCAGTTCCGGTGCGGAATGGGGTTGGCCGCCGGGGGTCCGGCCTGCCGGCGTTCCCGGCGGATCCAGCCGATGACGAGGGCGGCCAGGACGGCCACGGTAGCCGCCCCGGCGACGCGCAGGCTGCTGAGGATCACCAGGCCGTACTTGCCGGTCGTGGGATCATACTGGTAGCACAGCAGGAGGACCTGGTCCACGGCGGTGCCGATGCGCTCCTCCGCCGCCTCGATCAGACCCAGCCGCAGGTCCTTCGGCGCGTACTCGACGCCGTAGAAGTAACGGGCCAGCTCTCCCGCCGGGGTGAGGACCATGATACCGCTGGCGTGGACGTAGAGATCAGTCTCGGGATCGTACTCGTAGCGGAATCCCACGGCCTCGGCGAGTTCCTCGATCCGCTCCCGGGTTCCGGTGAGGAAGTGCCATCCCCCCGACGCGCCATCGCGGCCGTAGCGCCCGACGTACTCCTCTTTCTTGGCCGCCGCCAGGGCCGGCGTCTCACCGGGATCGATGCTCACCGTGATCACCTCGAACTCGCCGCCTACGTCCATGGAGAGCACCCGCAGGCTGCGGAGGAGGCCGTTGAGGACCTGGGTGCAGAGCATGGGGCATTCATAGTAGACGAGGGACAGGATCACCGGCCTCTTGTCCAGGATCTCGTCGAGGCGCACCACCGCTCCTGTCTCGTCGCGGAAGGCCAGGTCCAGCGGGACCCGCTCGCCAAGGCGCTGGTCGATGCCGATCTGGTCGCCCACCGTGGGGTCGAGCGCCTGGCCATGGGCGGACCCTACCGTCAGGGCCGTCAGGGCGGTGATCGCTGAGGAAAGGTGGGAGCCCGGTCTCACCCTCATTCCTCGCTCGCCGGCGGGGCGGCGGCCCCTGTCGAGTCGGTCTCTGTCACGGTGGCTCCGGTACCGGTTTTCTCGGGCAGGCCGCGGCGGGAGAGTAGATCGATGGCGCGGTCCACGGGGATGCGCACCAGCCCCTGCTCCTTGTCCACCCAGTCGTAGGTGGTGAGAAGGTGGTCCTCGATGCGCCGCAGCTCGGCCTTCTCGCGCGGTGGGTCGGGCTGCAGCCGCGGCTCGGTGGAAGAGACCCGCACGTCGCGCAAGGGGTGGGCCGGCTCCTCCTTGTCGTACAGAGGCTGCACGTGCACGAGAAACCTGAAGAGCAGGAGAACGCCAACGAAGGAGACGAGCATGAGCACGGCGATCGCGATTCCCACTTTGGCCAGGGGACTGGCCGGGGCGTCGGTGACCTCGTGACCCGCCGCGGCCGAAGCGGCGTGGACATGTCCATCGGCGGCACCGTGATGATCAGCCATGGTGACTTTCCTCCGCCGTCTCCTTGGCGAGGGCGGTGAAGTCGAACCTCGGGTCGTTCAGCGGCACCAGGCAGCGGCTCTTCAGGTGCCCGAAGAAAACGAACAGCCACAGGCACCCGACGGAGAAGGGGATGACCTGGTCGAGCCAGTGGGGGGCCGCCGAGGCCTGCCCGCCCTGGAAGGCGGGGGCGGAGATCCAGTAGAGATCGAGGAGGCGCATGACCAGCAGGCCGCAGGCGACGGAAACGAGGATCCGCAGACGGGACTTGAGGCGGCTGGAGATCATCAGAAGGAAGGGCACGGCGAAGTGGAGACCGATGAGCAGGTAGCCGAGATGGAGCCAGCCGCCGCTGAGGCGCGTGTAATACCAGGTGATCTCCTCCGGCAGGTTGCCGGCCCAGATGATCAGCAGCTGGGAGAAGGAGGTGTAGGCCCAGAGGAGCACGAAGCCGAGCATGAAGGTGCCCAGGTCGCGCAGACGCTCGTTGCTCAGCAGGGCACTCAGCGGCTCGTGGCGGGAGAGGCTGACGCCGACGATGGCCACGAAGGCCCAGGCCGCGAGCCCCTGCCCGATGATGTAGATGGCGCTGAAGATCGTCGAGAACCAGTGTGGCTCGAGAGACATGATCCAGTCGACGCCGGCCAGGGTCCCGGAGAGCACGAAGAGCACAAGCCCCGGGCCGGAGAGAACCTGCATCCTCCGGGTGGGCCAGGTATCGGCCTGCTCGTCCTGCAGCTTCGACCAGCGGTGGAGGAGCTGAACCATCCCTCCCCAGAGCGCGAAGTACAGGAAGTACCGCACCACGAAGAAAGGCGCGTTGAGGAACGGCGACTTGTGCTGGAGGATCTCGTCCTCTGCCACCACCTCCGTGTGGGTCCAGTGATAGAGGTCGTGCATGCCGGCCAGCACGGGCAGGCCGAGAATCAGCATCAGCGGCCAGGTGCGGGCCCCGGCCTCGAGGATTCGGCGCACCGCGAATCCCCAGCGTCCTCCCGCCAGGTGGTGGATCAGCAGGACCATCAGGCATCCCAGAGTGAGGCTGACCCAGTAGGCGAAACCGAGGAGCCACGAGCGATAGAACTGCTCCGGCTGGGTCATGTACCCGAAGGCGGTGAGGGCGATACCGGCCAGGGCGGCGATCAGGGCGATCCGGCGGTATCCCGCGAAGCGGGGCGCCAGGGCCTCGCTCTGGCTGAGCAGTTGCTGGTTCAGGCCGCCGTTCACGGAAGCTGTCTCTGATCTTCGGGGGGCAGCTGGTCGAACTCGGCGCGCTGGCTCAGCTGCAGGGCCCGGACGTAGGCGGAGATGGCCCAGCGGTCGGGGACGGGGACTCTCGAGGCGTAGCTGAACATGGCGCCGAACCCGTTGGTCTGGACGTCGTAGAAATAGCCGATGGCCGCCTCCCGCAGGCGCTCCTCGTGGAAGGAGGGGGGCCGCTTCAGGCCTCGTTGCACGATCATGCCGTCGCCCCGACCGGTGCGGCCGTGGCAGGGAGAGCAGAAGATCTCGAACCTCTCGCGCCCCCGGTCGAGCAGACCGCGGTCGAAGGCCACCCGGGCCGGCAGGGTCGCAGCCAGCTCTCCATCGACCCGTCCTTCCCAGTAGTGCTGGTCGAAGCGAAGCTGGCCCCGGGCGACGGTGCCCTCCACGGCCGGCCTGGCGCTCAGTCCGTCGTCGAAGAAGGGAGTCGCTTCGTGCGCCTCGTACTTGGGCTGGTCGTACATGCGCTGGCGCAGGTCGCACCCAGGCAAGAGGAACAGGGCGGCAAGGGCCGCGCGGAGGAGGGCGGCGCTCGTCATCGTCAGGGTTGTACCTCCGAGACCTCCACCGCTCCGACCCCCTCGAGGAAGGTCCGGGTCGAGCCCTCGTCGTAGCGATCGTCCTCCGTCTCGATGCACAGGAAGAAGCGGTCCTGGCTGGCGCGCTCGAAGGCGGGCACGTTGAAGACCGGATGATGGGGCTGGGGCAGCCGGTTGAGCAGGATCAGCCCCACCACGGTGCCGATGGCTGCAAAGAGGATGGTCAACTCGAAGGTGACGGGGATGAACATCGGACCCGAGTGCATCGGACGGCCGCCGATATTGATCGGGTAGTCGATGACGTGCACCCAGTACTGCAGGCCGTAGCCGCACAGTCCGCCGAGCAATCCGCACAGGAAGGTGCCGATAGGCAGGTTCGTGCGCGGGAAGCCGATCGCCGCCGCCAGGCCGTGGATCGGCAGGGGGGAATAGGCGTCCATGCGCCGGTAGCCTTCGGCGTAGGCCTTCTTCGCCGCCGCGAGGAGATCTTCGGGACGTTCGAACTCGGCCATCAGGCCGTGGGCTCCGGCGGGGGCGGGGTCGTTCATGTCAGTGCTTCCGGCCCATGGGCAGGAGGGAGCGGATCTCGTGGATGGCGATCAGCGGCAGTCCTCTGACGAAGAGGAAGAAGGCGAGCACGAAGAATCCGATGGTTCCGAGATAGAGGGCCCAGTCCCAGATGGTGGGGTAGTACATGTCCCACGACGACGGCAGGTAGTCCCGGTGCAGGCTGCCCACGACGATGATGAAGCGCTCGAGCCACATGCCCACGTTGATGAACATGGAGACCACGAAGAGCCAGAGCGTGCTCAGGCGAACCCGCCGCGACCACAGCATCTGGGGCACGAGGATGTTGCACAGGATCAGCGCCCAGTAGACGACGCCGTAGGGCCCGAACATCCGGTTCTGCATCATGAAGCCTTCGTACAGGCTGGCGCTGTACCAGGCCATGAACTGCTCCATGAAGTATCCGTAGGCGACGATCAGCCCGGCCACGAGCATCACCTTGCCCATGTTGTCGAGGTGCCGCTCGGTGATGAAGTCCTGAAGGCCGTAGAGGGCCCGCAGGGGGATCATCAAAGTCAGCACCATGGCGAAGCCGGCGTAGATGGCGCCAGCGACGAAGTAGGGCGGGAAGATGGTGGTGTGCCAGCCCGGGATGATGGAGATGGCGAAGTCGAAGGAGACGACGGAGTGCACCGAGAGGACGAGGGGCGTGGAGAGTCCCGCCAGCATGAGCGAAGCCATCTCGTAGCGCTCCCAGTGGATGGCCGAGCCCCTCCAGCCCATGGCCAGCATGCCGAAGATGCGCTTGGTCGCCAGGTGTCTGGCGCGGTCGCGGAAGGTGGCCAGGTCGGGGACCATGCCCAGCCCCCAGAACAGGAGCGACACCGTCAGGTAGGTGCCCACGGCGAAGACGTCCCAGATCAGGGGACTTCGGAACTGGGGCCAGATGTCCATCGAGTTGGGATAGGGAAACAGCCAGTAGACGGCCAGCCAGGGGCGGCCGGTGTGCAGGATGGGGAACATGCCGGCGCACAGGACTGCGAAGATGGTCATCGCCTCGGCCGACCGGTTGATGGAGGTACGCCAGCGTTGGCGGAAGAGAAGCAGGATGGCCGAGATCAGGGTGCCGGCGTGGCCGATTCCGATCCACCAGACGAAGTTGATGATCGCGAAGCCCCAGCCGACGGGATTGTTGATTCCCCATACGCCGACGCCGTTGTAGAGGAGCCAGGCGATGGCGATCTGCAGGACGCCGACGAGGCCGAGAACGATGGCGACGACGAGGAACCACTGCCAAGGCGTGCTCGGAGTGAGCACGACCGAGCTGATCGACTCCGTGATCGAGGTGTACGACGTCTGGCCGGGACCCAGTTCGGAGGCCGGTGTCGTGTAGGGGCGGCGCTGGGCCTCGGACATCTCAGCCGATCCGTGGGTTCGGGTTCCGGACCCGGGCCAGGTACGTGGTGCGCGGCCGGGTGTTGAGCTCGGTGAGGATCCCGTAGTTGAGGGGTGAACGCTTGAGGCGACTCACCTCGCTCTCGTCGTCGGTGAGATTGCCGAAGGCGATGGCTCCCGTGGGACAGGCTTGCTGGCAGGCCGTCCTCACCTCGTCACCGCCGACCCGGCCCTCGCCGTTCTCCTTCTTCGCCTCCACCCGGGCGGAGTTGATCCGCTGCACGCAGTAGGTGCACTTCTCCATGACCCCACGGGCCCGAACCGTGACGTCGGGATTCCTCACCATCTTGCTCGTCTCGGTCTCGCGGTCGGCATACTGGAGGAAGTTGAAGCGGCGGACCTTGTAGGGGCAGTTGTTGGCGCAGTACCGCGTGCCCACACAGCGGTTGTAGACCATGTCGTTCAGGCCTTCCTCGCTGTGGGAGGTCGCGGTCACCGGGCAGACGAGCTCGCAGGGCGCGTTCTCGCACTGTTGACACGGGATCGGCTGATGCAGGATGTCGGGATCGTCCAGATCGGTGTAGTAGCGGTCGATGCGAATCCAGGACATCTCGCGGGCGTTGAGGACCTGTTCCCTGCCTACCACGGGGATGTTGTTCTCGGCCTGGCAGGCCACCGAGCAGGCATTGCAGCCCATGCAGGCGGTGAGGTCGATCACCATGCCCCACTGGTTGGGCGCCTTGTAGTCGAACTCGTCGTAGAGTGTGAGGTCTTCGGGGATCTGGTGACCGTAGTCCTCGTGGGCGAAGTGCGGGCTCTCACGGTAGTGATCGAGGTCCCCTCGGCGGACGAGGCCGCGGCCTTCCATGGCCTGGTGGTCCTGGGTGCAGGCCAGGGAACGGCGGTCGAAGGTCCTGGCGATCACCACCCGCGTCGTCGACCAGGGGTCCGCGGCGGTGCGCAGGGGGCCGGCGTCCCCGCCGGTCCCGTCGGCGACCCGGCCCCCGCGCCGGCGTCCGCCGCCGAGATGCACGGTGACGACCCCCGGAGCCTGACCGGGCACGATCCAGGCCGGCAGAGACAGGCTGCGGCCCTCGACGGTGATGGTGAGAACCTGCTCGTTGTCGACGCCGAGCCGTTGCGCCGTGGCCGGGCTCAGGAGGGCGGCGTTGTCCCACGTGAGCTGAGTGATCGGCTTCGGCGTCTCCTGGAGCCAGCCGTTGTTGGCCTGGGCGCCGGCGCCCAGGAAGGGGTCGGCTCGCAGAGACAGTTCCAGCCCTTCCTCGGGGTCGAGTCTGCGCCCGAACTCGCCGGGGAGCCGCAACTCGCCGAGGAGGGAAACCTCCCGTCGGGGGAGGGCGGACCCGGCGATGCTGCCGTCGTGGAGGGCTCTCTGCCACTCGTGCTCGAAGTCGCGGCCCTCGAAGACCGGACTCGCCGCCCAGTGCTCGCGCAGCAGGTCACGGACCGGCTTGCCCGACTTGCCGGTCATCACGGCCAGTACCTCGTGGGCCGAACGGCTGGGATACAACGGCTTGATGAGGGGCTGTACGATGGAAACCGTGCCGTCGTAGCACCGCACGTCACTCCAGGCCTCGAGGAAGTGCGACTCCGGAACGTGCCAGTGGCACAGGTAGGCGGTCTCGTCCTCGTACGGACCCAGATGGGCGCGGAAGGGGACGGCCTCGAGGGCCGCGGCGAAATCGAGGTCTCCCGGGGCATCGTAGACCGGATTCCCGCCCAGGATGACGAGGCTCTCCACCTCGCCCGCCTCCATCTGGCGCGTCAGCTCCGCGAGACTGTCGCAGTGATCGACCGCCTCGGCGTCGACCGGGTCGGTGTGGTGCACGGTCCGGCCTGCGTTTCCGAGAGCGTGGTTGATGGCGTGCGCCAGGGCGTGCAGGGCCGCCGACTGCTCGGGTCCGGCAATGACGACGCCCGCGCCCCGGTGGGCTTCCAGATCGGTGGCAACGGCTTCGACCCAGCCGGTCCGGTCCTCGAAGACGGGTGTTCCACCCTCGTAGCGGGCCTCGATGCCCAACCGGGCGGCCAGGGCGGCGGCGAAAGCCTCGATTGAGCCCGTGTCCAGGGCGAGCCGGTGATCGGCCACGCTGCCCGTGGAGGAGGGGCTCGACTCGACGACATAGAGTCGGTTGGAGACCGAGGTCCCGTCCCCGTGCAGGCCCTCCGTGCGCCGTTTCATGAAATCGGCGGCATAGCGCGTGGAGGCGGCGCCCTGGAAGAAGATATCGGCATCGAGACTCAGCACGACATCGGCGCGTGACATGTCGTAGGAGGTGCCGAGGCTCTCTCCGAAGGCCTGCCGGGAGCCCTGGAGCACACCGTCGCCTCTGCAGGGGTCGTACTGGTGCCACCGGGCTTCCGGCATCTGCAGGAGCAGGTCGCGCAACTGGGCGCCCAAGGTGGGGGAGGTGACGGAACCGGTCAGGACCCGGAGGCCGCGGCCCCTGCGGGAACGCTGCATCTCCAGCTCGCCGGAGAGGGCCTCGACGAAGCCGCCCCAGGTGGAGATCCGGCCGGCGTTCTTCACGGTCTGGGAGCGGTCCGGATCGTAGAGGCCCAGGATCGATGCCTGCACCGAGGGATGAGCCCCTACCGCTCCGGACGGGTGGTCCCCGTTGCCCTCGAGCAAGGTCGGGCGTCCCATGTGGGTCTCGGCCAGGACGCCGACCCCCACGCCGGACACCGACGCGGCGGTGGCGTACATCAGGGGCCGGCCGGGCAGCACGTTCTCCGGCGCCCGGACCCAGGGGACGATCTTCTCCTCGGGCTGAATCGTGCAGCCCGAGAGCCCCCCGAAGGCCAAGGAGGCGCCCATCAGCTTGAGGAAGTTTCGCCGGCTGACGCCGTCCTGCCACTCGGAGGCGTTCTCCGGGAACTCCCGCTCGAGGAGCTGGCGGAACTCCTCCGTGCCGGACAACTCCTCCAGACTGCGCCAGTAGGCCTCTCCGCCGCGCCCGGCCAGCTGCGCGCGCAGTCCTTCCAGGTCGAGCTGCTTGCGGCTTCCCGGCCCGGGCGTGGCCACCGCGGGCTGGATCCCCGTCGAGGTGGTCACAGGTGGCAGACCGAACAGTCGGTCAGCTGCGAAACCTGCACGTCGTACTCCTCCACCAGCCGCGCTCCGGCGCGCTCCTGGTCAGCGGGGGGGGACCAAGTCACGTCAAATACCTTGTCGCGAGGCCGGATCTGCCTCTCGGGCTCGCGGTGGCACTCGAGGCACCACTCCATGTTCAGGGTGTTCTCCTTGTACATGAGGGGCATCTGGTCGACCGGCCCGTGACAACTGGTGCAGCCGATCCCTTTGGCGACATGGATGTCGTGCCGGAAGTACACGAAGTCGGGCAGGTCGTGGATCCGGGTCCACTGCAGCGGGACCTCGTCCCGCCAAGCCGTGCGGACGGGCTCGAGCAACGGGGCCTCGGTCCAGACCAGGGAGTGGCAGGTCATGCATGTCTCCACGGGCGGGATGCCGGCGAAGGCGGACTCCTCGACGCTCGTGTGGCAGTACCGGCAGTCGATGCCCATGCCGGTGACGTGGTGCTTGTGCGAGAAGGGGACCGGCTGATCCTTGGCCAGGCCCACATGGCTGACGTAGTCGAGCCGGTTGATGTTCAAGAGGATGGCGAGGAACAGGCCGGCGAGGGCGAGCAGAAGAAGGATGGACAGCCTGGCGACCCAGTTGATGCTGCGATGGAAAAGCTGCGCCATCTGCACACTCGGAGCCGGACCCTGGCTTGCCTCGGGCCAAGGAGGGCGGGTTGCGGTGCTCTGTTTCAGTGCGGGGAGTCGCGACGGAGTGGCAGCTCTCGCGACGCGGGTCGAACGAGGGCTGTAAGGTAGGCCGGGCCCCGGGGTCTGTCAACAGGGTCGAGCCCGCTGCCGGGGGCATCGCCCCGCGGTTTCATTGACCGCCGCCGCCGCCGCTCGTACCCTATCCGGGATGGCTCCCCGGGGCGGACGTCCAGGCGCACTTTCTCCGACCTCGGGAGATCCGGTCGTACCATTGCCCCCGTAGCTCAGCAGGATAGAGCAACAGATTCCTAATCTGTGGGTCACAGGTTCGAATCCTGTCGGGGGTGCCAGCTGGTCGAGTCGGAACCGTTCCTCGAGTTCCCTCGCGCCCCGGGTCGGGAAGGGGCCGCATGAAATCTGCGGCCCCTTCTCCTTGCGCCGGAAGTGGTGGTTCCGATCGACCGACGGGTAGTCATGGACCTTTCCGAGAGACAGACGCTCAGGCCCTCCGGGCGCAAGTCGAGGCGGGCCGGATGATCCGTTTCCACGACACTCCCAGCCGCCGCAAGCGCCTCTTCGAGCCCCTCGAGCCCGGGAGAGTGCGGATGTACAGCTGCGGCCCGACCGTGTGGGACTACTCCCACATCGGGAACTTCCGGTGTTTCCTCTTCTACGATGTGCTCAAGCGCCATCTGACCTACCGGGGGTTCGAGGTCGAGCACGTGATGAACCTCACCGACATCGATGACCGCATCGTGCAGAAGGTAGCCGAGAGCGGGCGTGGGCTGGAGGAGTACGTCGGCCCTTACATCGACGCCTTCTTCAGGGAGCTCGACGACCTCGGGATCCAGCGGGCAGACCACTATCCACGGGCTACCGAGCACATTCCGGAGATGGTGCGACTCGTCGAGCAGCTCCTCCAACGCGGGATGGCCTATGTCCGCGAAGGATCGGTCTACTTCTCAATCGCCCGCTTTCCCGGGTACGGCGACTTCGCTCACGTCGACAAGCCGGGCCTCCGCGAGGGAGCCCGGATCGACAGCGACCGCTACGACAAGGAAGACGTCCGGGACTTCGTCCTGTGGAAAGCCTGGACCGAGGCGGACGGCTCCTTGGCCTGGGATTCGCCATGGGGTAGGGGCCGCCCCGGCTGGCACCTCGAATGCTCCTGCATGTCGATGAAGTACCTGGGTCGGTCCTTCGACATCCACACCGGGGGGGTGGACCTGGTTTTTCCCCACCACCAGAACGAGATCGCCCAGAGCGAGGGAGCCACGGGCCAGACCCTGTCCAGGTACTGGATGCACAACGAGTTCATCAACATCGAGGGGGTGAAGC
>CAZEHQ010000014.1:0-39111 GCA_964512165.1 uncultured Gemmatimonadaceae bacterium
TCCGGGAGGACCTGGGGGTGCTGATCCTGCCCGACCAGCGGCCCTTCGATCCGCAACTGTCGAAGTACGGCCTCGAGGACCGGGTCCCCGAGATCTACGACACCGAGCAGCACCGCGACCACGTCGAGGCGAGCCGCTACATCATCCAGGTGATCAACAGCTCCTCGGAGCAGCGCATCAACCTGACCCAGGGCAGGCTGACCAGCATCGACGTGGAGTCGGTGGAGGTCCGCCTCGACGGGCGCCAGCTGACCCAGAACGTGGACTACACCGTGACCTACACGGGGGAGGTGCAGTTCCTGGGGGCCGCCGCCGACCAGGTCGCCGATCCGGCCGCCGACCTGGAGATCACCTTCGAGAGCCAGGACATCATCGGCCTGGGGAGCCAGCAGAAGACCCTCCTAGGCACCCGCGCCGAGTACGAGTTCCTCGGCGGCGACGGGATCGTGGGCGGCACCCTCATCTACAACAACCAGAGCGGCGACCGGCGGGTGCGGGTCGGCAACGAGCCGGCGCGCACCGTGCTCTGGGACATGGACGTGCGAGCCACCTTCCGGGCGCCACTGCTGACCCGCGTCGTCGACGCTCTGCCGCTGCTGACGACGACCCAGGCGTCGAAGGTGACGGTCCAGGCCGAGATCGCCCAGAGCCGGCCGAACCTGAACACCCGGGGCAAGGCGTTCATCGACGACTTCGAGGGCTCCGAGCGCTCAACCCTGCTGCCCGTGTTCTATTCCCGGTGGACGCCCGCGAGCGTCCCCGTCGAGGGTGGGCTGGACCTGGAGAACCGCGGACCGATGCTCTGGTACAACCCCTACGACCGCGTGCAGCGGACCTCGATCTGGCCCGGCCAGCGGGACCAGGTGGAGGCCCGGAACGAGCAGACCGACATCCTCACCCTGAAGGTGACGCCCCCGGAAGGCGCGGGGGTGACGACCTGGGGCGGGGTGATGACCGACTTCAGCGGCGTGCGCGACTTCTCCCAGTCGAAGTTCGTCGGCATCTGGCTGCGCGGGCAGAGCGGCTCCCTGCAGCTCCATCTCGGCGACATCAGCGAGGACTGGATCCCCAACGGCCGCATCGACACCGAGGACCTGCCCCTGCGGGGACGGGCCATCGGCGACGGCACTCTCTCCGAGGAAGAGGACGTCGGCATCGACGGCCGCACCGACGAGGAGGAGCTCGACTACTACCTGACGCGGGACACGGAGGTGACGGCGGAGGAGCTGGAAGGGCTCAGCTTCAGCGACAAGAGCAGCCGCTTCGGCGACCTGATCCGCGCCCTGGGCCGCGACCCCGGCGACGCCGAGGGGGACAACTGGGACTACGACTCCACGCGGGACCGCCACAACTACACGCGCTA
Source organism: uncultured Gemmatimonadaceae bacterium (assembly GCA_964512165.1). Taxonomy (GTDB): domain Bacteria; phylum Latescibacterota; class UBA2968; order UBA8231; family UBA8231; genus UBA8231. The sequence goes on from CAZEHQ010000014.1 coordinate 1,364, forward strand.
CAACGGCACCGAGGGCAACCGGCGCGTGCGCGAGCACCCCGACACGGAGGACCTCAACGGCGACGGCAACCTCAACCAGCGCAACGACTACTACCAGTACGAGATCGACCTGGCCAGGGACCGCCACGAACCGGGAACCTGCAGCGAGCCCGAGACCAACGGCCAGTGCCGCGGCTGGCGCCTCTTCCGGCTGCGTCTCTTCGACGAGTCCGTGCGCCGCATCGGGTCCCCGGACTCGAGCCGCATCGAGTACGCCCGCCTCCTCTTCGCCACGCAGAACGGGCCGGCCGAGGCTGACAGCGTCTCCATCGCCCTCGTGGAGATCGCCGTCAACGAGTGGCAGGGGGAGGGCGTCTCCCGCTACGACCCGGACGCCTTCGACGTCACCCAGGAGGAGCTCTTCGAGGTCGCCGTCATCGGCACCGACGAGAACCTGAGCTACAAGCCGCCGCCGGGGGTCAAGGGCGAGCGCTCCACCACCTCCCGCGTGCGCGAGCGCGAGCAGTCCCTGGTCCTCGACTTCGTCAACCTCGGGGCCGGCCACGAGGCGTCGGCCACGCGGGTGCTGACGAGGAACTCCGACTACACCAAGTACCGCCGCCTGCGCATGTTCGCCCACGGCGACTCGAACGCCGCCTACGTCGTGCCGCCCGACTCCAGCAACCTGGAGCTGTTCCTCCGCTTCGGGCGCGACGACCTCAACTACTACGAGTACGTGACCCCCCTCTTCCCCGGCTGGGACGAACGCAACGAGGTGGAGATCGACCTGCGGCTCATGTCGCGGCTGAAGGGGGAGCTGGAGGGGCGCGTCGACACCGCCACCGGCCTGCAGCTCGTCGAGCTCGACACCGTCGTCGTCGATCCCGGCGTGCGCGACGGGGCCCCGGCCGTCTACCGGGTCAGCGGCACGCCGTCCATGCAGCAGGTGCGGCAGCTGCGCCTGGGCCTGCGCAACCGCGGCGCCGACGGCTCCCTCAGCGGCGCCGTGTACGTCGACGAGCTGCGCCTCGACCAGGCCCGCAACGATCCCGGCGCCGCCGTCTACGCCCGCGTCAACACCCAGCTGGCCGACTTCATGGACGTCGACGCCTCCGTCGACTGGCGGGCGGAGAACTACCGCACCATCACCAGTACGGGGCGCAAGAGCTCGGACATGCGCAGCGGCCTGTCGACGACGACCCACCTGAGCAAGTTCCTGCCCGGGAGCTGGGGCTTCTCGGTGCCCGTGAAGGTCACCTTGAGCCGCAGCCAGAGCCTGCCGCGCTTCGCCCCCAACTCCGACGTGGAGCTCACCCCGTCGGAGAAGGACTCCATGCGCTCGGAGCAGGTGAAGCGCTTCGTCGAGGTCTCGGTGAGCAAGCGGGCCGGCAGGCACTGGGCGGCGCGCTGGACCATCGACCAGATGAACCTGCGCTGGTCCAGCTCCATCGACGACCGCCTCTCGCCCGTGACCCCCGTCGACTCGCGCGAGGCGCAGACCGCCTCCTTCCGCTACAAGATGCCCCTGCCCAAGCCGAAGTGGAAGTACCTGGGGTGGCTGCCCGAATACATGCCGAAGTCGATGCGCAACTCGGAGCTGTCGCCGCTGCCGGCCACGGCGAGCTACTCGGTGAACGTCAACCGCCAGGAGAGCGTGACCTGGAAGAGGACCCAGATCGACACGACCTTCAACGAGATCTTCACCCTGAAGGAGATCTACGCCACCAAGGTCAATCCCCTGCGCTCCCTGACCTCGGACTACAACCTTCAGGTCCACCGCGACCTGCGCAAGAAATACGAGCCCCGGTCCCTGGCCTTCGGCCGCGAGGTGGGCCGCAACCAGAAGGCCGACCTGCGGCTGCAGCTGCGCTGGGTGAGCTGGCTGGACCCGAACATCACCTTCCAGGCCAACTACCAGGAGGACAGCGACCCCCGCCGCAGCCGGCAGACCGCCTTCACCGACACCGTCGACGGCCGGCTGCGGGTCGTGCGGACCCTGGACATCACCTCGCGGAACACCTTCACCACGCGGGTCAACCTGCGTCTGCCGGCCCTGCTCAAGGCCGTGGGCGCGCCGGGGCGCCGGTCGAAGGCGGGACCGCGCCGCCGGGCGGAGGAGGGGGGAGAGGAGGAGGGCCCCGGGCAGCCTTTCTTCCTGCGCCGGTTCCTGCACTTCTCGTCGTCGTACGTCGAGCCCTTCAGCTACACCTGGCGGCGCAACACCGACGCCCGCAACTACAACCTGGTGGCACGCCCGGACCTGGCCTACCAGCTCGGCTTCGGCGACAGTCTCCTCGTCGAGCAGCGCGCCGCCAGGCTGACGCGGACCGACAGCTGGACCCGCTCGGCCAACACCGACCTGGGCTCCGGGCTGCGGCTGCCCCTCGGCTTCAGCGTCAAGCCAACCCTCAAGGAGCAGGTGTCGTGGCGCTCGGGCAGCAGCCAGAACCGGCTCCGCGTCGAGCGCTCACTGACCTATCCCGGCCTCGCCGTGGCCTGGTCGAGAGCGGACCGGGTGCCGCTGCTGCGGCGCTACCTCAACAGCGCCCAGGTCAACGTGCGCATGCAGTCGACCCGGACCGAGCAGGCCGAGGGCAGCCTCGAGCCGGCGAACCTGATCGAGGAGAGCACCAAGCGGGAGTGGAACGTCTCGTGGACCGGGCAGTGGCGGATCGGCCCGACGACGCGCCTGGAGATGCGCCGGAGCCGGGACGAGTCGGTCAACTACGAGCTGGCCGACCTCTCCACCGCCGAGGCCTCCCTCGGCGGGCGTCCGCCGCTGCGGGGCCGCGGCGTGAGCGAGCGGCGCTCCACCAACCTCGAGACCCGCTACAAGCTGAGGCCGCGGAAGCTGCCCCTCATCGGCACCCTCAAGAGCAACCTCGACCTCAAGCTCGCCCTCACCCTGGAGAGCCAGGCCCGGGAGAACGCCACCGGCGAGCAGGATCTGGTGCCCTTCGACTCCACCGACCGCTGGGAGGTGCGCCTCGACGGCACCTACAACTTCAGCGAGAGCTTCCGCGGCAGCGGCCTGGTCCGCCTCGAGAACCGCACCCCCCACAACCACCGCACCCGCAAGGTGCGCGAGGTCAAGGTGGGCGGCACCTTGTTCTTCAGGTGATACACCTCAATCGCCAGGAGCAGGTGGCGGTGCTGTTCCTCAGCGGCGCCCTGCTGGTCGGTTCGGCGGTGGCCGTCGTCGATCACCACCGCCCCGACCGTCTCGAGGACTTCCACGTCGTCCCGCAGGCGGTGGAGGTGCCGCCTCCGGCTCCCGAGTCGGTGGTCCACCTGCCGCCGCCCATCGTCTCCATCAACCAGGCCACCCGAACCGAGTTGGAGAGCCTGCCCCACATCGGGCCGAAGACGGCCGCGGCGATCATCGCCCACCGCGAGGCCCACGGCCCCTTCGCCGCCGTCGACGACCTGACCGCCGTCAGGGGGATCGGGCCGCGCACGGTGGAGCGGCTCCGCCCCCTGGTGACGGCGGACTGAGGCCCCTTCTGGTGCCCGGCTGGCGCGCAACGACCCACCACACGGGGATCCACTTCGGGGCCGAGGCCGTGTACGCCGTCGGGCTGACCCGCCGCCGGGGCCGGCTTTCCCTGACCTACTGCTCGGCCGCCGCCCTCGAGAAGGCGCCCCGCCTGCCGCAGGACCTGGCCGACGAGGACGCCCGCCGCGGACTGGCCGGGGCCCTGCGCCAGCTGCGGGACCTCGGACTGCCGCGGGGCCGGCCCTATCTCCCCCTGGGCGGTCCGGCCACCCTTCTCCGCCGCCGCCCGGTGCTGCCGGGCGCGAAGGCGCCGAGCCGGGACCACCTGCGCTGGGAGGCGGGTCAGCTCCTCGGGGACGACCTGGACGACTACGTCGTCGACTACCTCGTGACCCGGCGGCACGGCTTCGTGGCCGCGGCGCACCGGGAGCTCCTCGCCCGCTGGAACGCCCTCTGCGAGGAGTCCGGCGTCGACGCCCCCGGGTTCGACATGGCCTCCTTCGCCCTGTGCCACGCCCTGGAGGGCAGCCGCCCGTCCGCGGCCGAGGGCGCGGACCTCATCGTCCACGGGGAGGCCCGGCAGGCGCGGGCGGTTCTGCTGCGCGCCGGGGAGTACGAGGCCGAGTGGGTGTGGCCCGCCGACGGCAGCGGCGGCGACGGCCTGGCGGGACCCCTGGGGCAGATGCTGGAGGAAGAGCTCGGGGAAGAGCCGCTCCGCGCCTTGTGGCTGAGCGGGCCGGAGGGTCCCGCCCACGCCGAGGGGCTCGCCGGTCTCGCCGACAGCGTCGCCCTCCTGGACCCCTTCAGCGGCCTGGCCCGCCGGCCGGAGGCCTCCCGCGGACTGGAGCGCAGCGGGCATCCGCCGGGCGCCTTCGCCGTCGCCGCCGGCCTCGCGTACCGTTCGACCCTGGAGGCCTAGTCCGAATGACTCGGATCCGACGCCACGCCGCCAGAGTCCCGGCACCCGGGGGGTGGGGGCCGTCGGAGGTCCGCGCCGCCATCACCGAATCCGCCGAGGAGGAACGATGAGCCGAGCCGTCTATCCGGGAAGTTTCGACCCCATCACCCGGGGTCACCTGAACATCATCGAGCGCGCCCTCGACATGTACGACGGCCTCGTGGTGCTCCTCGCCGTGAACCCCGACAAGCGGTCGACCTTCACCGACGAGGAGAACCTGGCCATGATCCGCGGGGCCACCTCCCACTGGCCGCAGGTCGAGGTCGACGCCACCGACGGACTCCTGGTCGACTACGCGCGCACCCACGGGATCCGCCAGGCCGTGCGCGGCCTGCGGGCGGTGACCGACTTCGAGTCCGAGTTCTCCATGGCCCTGATGAACCGCAGCCTGTGGGAGGAGTTCGACACCGTCTACCTGATGACCAGCGCCGAGTACATGTACCTGCGGTCGTCCACGGTGAAGCAGGTCGCCGAGCACGGCGGCGACGTGAGCCGCTTCGTGCCGCCGGGAGTGGAGAGGCGCCTCCGGGAGAGGTTCGGGCAGGCCTGAGACGATGTTCATCGACGAGGCGACGATCACCCTGAAGTCGGGCGACGGCGGCGACGGCTGCGTCAGCTTCCGGCGCGAGAAGTACGCCCCCCTCGGCGGGCCCGACGGCGGCGACGGCGGCGACGGCGGCAGCGTGACGCTGCGGGCCGACGCCAACCTGGCCACCCTCGTCGACTTCCGCTACAAATCGCGCATCGAGGCCGGGCGCGGAAGCCACGGCCGCGGCAAGGGGCTCACCGGCGCCGGCGGCGAGGACGCGGTGGTGCGCCTGCCGCCGGGCACGGTGGTCCGCGGCGAGGAGGGCCGGGTGATCGCCGACCTGGTCGAGGCGGGGCAGGAGATCGTGCTCCTGAAGGGCGGCCGCGGGGGGCGCGGCAACGCCCGCTTCGCGAGGCCCACCGATCAGGCGCCCCGCCGCGCGGACCGCGGGCGCCCCGGCCGCGAGCAGGTGGTCCGCCTCGAGCTCAAGCTGCTGGCCGACGCCGGCCTCGTGGGCTTGCCCAACGCCGGCAAGTCGACCCTGCTGTCGCGCCTGTCGGCGGCCCATCCCAAGATCGCCGACTACCCCTTCACGACCCTGCAGCCCAACCTGGGCATCGTCCGCTTCGGGGATTACGACAGCTTCGTCCTCGCCGACCTGCCGGGGCTCATCGAAGGCGCCCACGACGGCCGCGGCCTGGGCATCCGCTTCCTGCGCCACGTGGAGCGCACCCGGGTGCTGCTGTTCACCATCGACGTCGCCGGGGAGGATCCCGAGGCCGCCTTCGACGCCCTGCGGCAGGAGCTGCGCCAGTACGAGACCTCGCTGCTGGACAAGCCCTTCGCCATCGCCTACACCAAGGCCGACCTGCTCGGCCCCGCGGCCGAGAGCTTCGAGCCTCCCGTCCGGGTCGACGCCCCCTCCTTCCTGATCTCCTCGGTCAGCGGCCGGAGACTGCCGGAGCTGGTCACCTGGCTGGGCGGCGAGGTGCTCCGCGCGCGCACCGCCCACCGGGCCCCGGAGACACGGGCGCCGGAGGGATGACCTCCTCCACGGCCGCGCCTCCCGGCCCCGACGACGGCGAGACCGCGGCTCTCCTGGCTCTGCGGCGCCTGCCCGGCTGCGGCGACGTCACCTGTCTCCGCCTGCTGCGGCGCTTCGGATCGGCGCGGTCCGCCCTGCGCGCGACCCTGGCGGACCGAGCGGTGGAGGCCGGCGAGCAGCTGGCCTGGGCGCACGACCAGCAGTCCCGTGCCGCCCGTCTCCAGGCCGCCCTGGTGAGTTTCCATGACCCCCGCTATCCGCCGCTGCTTCGCGAGATTCACGATCCGCCGCCCATCCTCTTCGTGCGCGGCCGCGTGGAGCTGCTGCGGGAGACCGGGGTGGCCATCGTCGGCTCCCGCCGCTGCACCCCCTACGGCGCCGGGGTGTCCCGGGACTTCGCCCGCGACCTGGCGGGGCGCGGGTTGGCCGTCCTCAGCGGCCTGGCCCGGGGCATCGACGCCGCGGCCCACGAAGGCGCCCTGGCCGCCGGTGCGACGATCGCCGTCCTCGGCTGCGGCGCCGACGTGCCCTACCCGGCCTCCAACCGCGCCCTCTACGACCGCATCCTCGCCGAGGGCGCCATCCTCTCCGAGGTGCCCCTGGGCACCGGGCCGGCGGCCGGCTCCTTTCCGCGGCGCAACCGGATCATCAGCGGCATGAGCCTGGGCGTTGTGGTCGCCGAGGCCCCCGAGCGTTCCGGAGCCCTGATCACCGCCCGCTGCGCCGCCGAGCAGGGCCGCGAGGTCTTCGCCGTGCCGGGGGAGGTCGGCAACCGCCGCTGCCACGGAGGCCTGGCCCTGCTGCGCGACGGCGCCTGCCTGGCGCGCTCCGCCGACGACGTGCTGGAGGAGTTGTGGCCGCGGCTCCCGGACCACGTGCGCGACGCCCGCCTCCCGGAGGCCGGGGAGGATGCGGCCGCCTCGGGGGAGGAGCCGGACCGGCTGCTCTCGCTGCTGGAGACGGGGGTGCGCCACGTGGACGGCCTGACCCGCGACAGCGGTCTGCCGCCGGCGCAGGTGGCGGCGCGGCTGCTGGAGCTGGAGCTGGCGGGGCGGGTGGAGTCCCTGCCCGGCGGCGTCTGGACGCGCCGCCGTTAGCCGGCGGAGGCCCCGTTCTTGCCGGACACCTCGGCAGCGTCGATCTGCACGAGCCCCGGATCTCCATCCTCTTCGTCGCGACCGCAGCTCGGGCAGCCGCCGCAGGCGCCGGCCGCCCGGGAGAAGAAGGGGCGGAGCCAGCCGCGGAGGAGGAAGACCGCGCAGCCCGCGGCGAGAAGGACGGTGAGGGGGGTCTGCCAGTCCACGGGGGGCATCACCACCCCAGCCACACGCCCAGGCGGTAGGTGCCGAGGGCGCCGGCGTAGGCCAGGACGGTCATGTAGACGAAGGAGAGGACCGGCCAGGCCCAGCTGGAGGTCTCGCGCTGGATGACGGCGAGGGTGGACATGCACTGGGCGCAGAGGGCGAAGAACACCATCACCGACAGGGCCACGGGCACGTTGAAGACGAGGCGGCCGTCGGGCCACGCGGCCTGGCGCAGACCCGCCTTCAGGTCCTGGGAATCCTCGTCCACGTCGGCGCCGAGGCTGTAGATCGTTCCCAGGGCGGAGATGATGACCTCCCGGGCCGGGAAGGAGGCGAGAGCGGCCATGCCGATGCGCCAGTCCCAGCCCAGGGGGTGGAAGACGGGCTCCAGGGTCTGGCCGGCGCGGCCGAGGTAGCTGGACCGCAGGTAGTCGGCCGCCTCGGCCCGGTCGATGCCGTCGAGCCGGGCCTCGCGGGCCTCCTCCGCCAGGAGCGAGGCGGCCCCGCGCTCGACCTCGTAGCGGTCGGCGATCTCCGAGGATCTCGGGTAGTAGGCCAGGGCCCACATGACGATGGTGGCGGCGAGGATGACGCTGCCGGCGCGCACGACGAAGGCGCGGCTGGCCTGGTAGACGCGCAGGAGCACCGTGCGCGGCGTCGGCCAGTTGTAGGCCGGCAGCTCCAGCAGGAAGGGGCTCGACTCCCCGCGCAGAAGGGTCTTGCGGAAGAGCCAGGCGACGGGCACGGCCACCAGGGCGCCGAGGGAGTACATGGCCAGCAGGGTCAGGCCCTGGAGCCCGAACCAGCCGCCGAGAACGGTGCGCTCGGGGATGAAGGCGGCGATGAACAGGGCGTACACCGGCAGCCTGGCGGAGCAGCTCATGAGGGGCGCCACGAGGACGGTGACGAAACGGTCCCGCCGGTCGGCGATGGTGCGCGCCGCCATGACCCCCGGCACGGCGCAGGCGAAGCTGGAGAGGAGGGGGATGAAGGAGCGGCCGGAGAGCCCCAGCCGGCCGAGGAGGCGGTCCATGAGCAGGGCCGCGCGGGCCATGTAGCCGCAGTCCTCCAGGATCCCGATCAGCAGGAAGAGGAGGGCGATCTGGGGCAGGAAGACGAGGACGCCGCCGACGCCGGCGACGACGCCGTCGACGAGCAGGCTCCGCAGCGGTCCCTCGGGCAGGGAGGAACCGAGGGCGGTTCCCAGGGTGGAGACGGCGGTCTCCACCAGGTCCATGGCCGGGGCCGCCCAGGCGTAGATGCCCTGGAAGAGGACGGCGCTGACCCCCAGGAAGGCGGCCAGTCCGAAGACGCGGTGCGTGAGGACGCGGTCGATGCGGTCGGAGTGGCTCCGGCCGAGGGGGTGCTCCTCCCGGACGCAGCCGTCGAGGACCTGCCCGATCCAGGCGTACCGGGCCTCGGACTCGATCGCCGAGAGGGGGGCGGAGACGCCGGCGCCGTTGCGCAGGTCGGAGAGCAGGCGCCGGAAGCCGTCGCCCCGGGCCTCGATCAGGCGCTGCTCCGAGGGGCCGCCCTCGTCGACGAGGGCGCGCAGCGCCTGCTGCCGGGTCGGGGCCCCGCCCGCCTCCCCGGAGGCGGCCATCAGGCGGTCGACCGGGTCTGCCAGCTCCGCGGGCAGGGGCGGGGGCTGACGGGTGGGCCTCTTTTCCTCGAGCGTCTCCGCCAACCGCCGGAGCAGCTCATCGATGCCCCGCCCGCGGTTGGCGACCATGGGCACCACCGGCGTCTGCAGACGCGCCTCGAGACCGGCGGCGTCGATCCGCACCCCCCGGGCCTCGGCGACGTCGCACATGTTGAGGGCGACGATGACGGGGAGTTCCCCTTCGAGGAGCTGGGAGACCAGGTAGAGGTTGCGCCGCAGGTTGCCGGCGTCGACGATGGCGATCACCGCGTCGACCTCGTCGCGGCGGCCCTCGAGGAGGACCTCGGCGGCGATCCGCTCGTCGGGCGCGTCGACGGAGAGGCTGTACACGCCGGGAAGGTCGACCAGCTCGGCCTCGCCCCCGTCGGGCAGGCGCAGGGAGCCGGCCTTGCGCTCGACCGTCACGCCCGGGTAGTTGCCGACCCGCTGCGAGAGACCGGTGAGGGCGTTGAAGAGGGTGGACTTGCCGGTGTTCGGGTTGCCGACGAGGCCGACCGAGACCGTCACGCCGCCGCGGGTCCGGCGGCGCTCACGAGGATGGCGGCGGCGTCGGCGCGTCTGAGGGCGAAACGGTCCTCGCCGATCTGGACCACGAGACGGCTGCCGGTGCGCAGGACCCGGAGACGCACCCCGGGCAGGATCCCCAACTCGCGCAGCCGCGCCGACAGGCGGTCGGTCCCGGGCAGGTCGACGACGACGGCCTCGGCGTCGCGGCGCCACTCGGAGAGCCGGCCCTCCTGGGGGAGATCCCCCTCCACGCTCGCTCGGAACCACTCCAGAAAGGCTCTCATCGCGCCTCCGCCGTTTGGGCTATCGAAGCGGTGTATGGCATGCCTAACGGATGATCGGTCGGCCCAAATATAGCCACACGGGGTCACAGTGCAACGGGAAATCCAGGGCGGCCCTGCCGGCGACTTTATCCCCGCCGGGGGCTGCACCTACATTGCGCCGCCGGACCAGCGGCACCGACCCGCGTGGTGTCGGCGCCTCCGCCCATCTTCACCCGACCCCGTCGATGGCGGGATCCCTGGCCCTCTCGAAACGGGAGAAACCGACGTGAGAGGAACGACTCTGGCTCTCGTCCTGCTGACGGCGGCGGCGCCGGCCCCGGCCCAGGACTTCTACGGGCACTGGGCCGACGGCCGCGCCGAGCTGTCCGGCTACCGCGTGGTGCAGCCGCGCTACGGTGAGCCCCGCGAGGGCCATGCCGTCCTCGTCTTCGTCACCGAGGACATCCACGCCGGGACCCGCATCAAGGTGGAGAGCCCGGAGACGCCGAAGTCGGACCGCATCTACGCCCTCAAGCTCAACCGCATGCTGCGATTCACCACCGGCATCTACGACTACTCGATGATGACCTCCGTCTTCAGCGCCGTGGAGCCCGGGGCCGGCGGCCGGCCCTTCGAGCCCCTGCGCATCACCTTCACCGCCCAGGAGTGGTGCGGCCACGTCTTCGAGGAGGTGCAGGTGCGCGGCGGCACCGTCCTCGGGGAACTGTTCAGCTACTTCGAGCGCGTGGGCCGCCGGTCCTGGCGCCTCGACCGGCCGCCGCAGCTCGTCAGCGAGGACAACCTGCTGATCGAGATCCGCGAGCTGCGGGGACCGCTGATGGAGGAGGGGGAGAGCCGCGGCGTCATGCTGCTGCCCGGCCTGTGGGAGCTGCGCCTCCGCCACCGCCCCCGGGCGCTGGTGGAGGCGACCCTGAGCAAGGGCAGGCGCGAGCAGGTGGAGGTGCAGGGCGGGAGCCGGGAGGCCGTGCCGTGGACCTGGAGCTACGGTCAGCGGCAGAAGACGGTATGGGTCGATGCGGAGTACCCGCACCGGATCCTGCGGTGGCAGGACTCCTCCGGCGCCAGCGGCGAGCTGCTGGCCTCGGTGCGGCGCCCGTACTGGAGCCTGCAGTCGCTGGAGGACGAGGTCCTCCGCGCCGAGCTGGGGATCCCCTAGCGCGCGAGAACCCCGAGGCCGAGGCCGGAATCGCCCCGATTGCGCACCCAGCCATCGAGGGGCTTCACTCGGCGGCCCCTGCGGGGCCCGCGAGCCACTCACCCTCTCTCACAGGACCGCCGGCCATGAGCGATCTCCGGGCAGAGCTGCTGGGCAACGGTTTCTGCATCGTCCGCAACGCCGTCCCGCCTTCGGAGCTGGACCGCCTGCGCACCGTCTTCGAGGGCCTTCTCGACGGCCAGCGCCGGATCTGGCGCCGCGAGCGGGGACCGGAGGACCCGCCGGACGGCGTCTGGGAGACGTCACCCCAGCCGCGGCTGGTCGGCTACGAGGGGCTCGTGGACGGCGAGTCCGCGGCGGCCGTGGAGCTGCTCCTCGGCCGGCCCCTGGAGGTGAGCCGCCGGATCATGGGCGCCGAGGCGGCGCCGACCCAGTTCATGATGATGTGCAACCCGGTGCGCGACCACGGTCCCGCCGCCTGGCACCGGGACATCCATCCCATCGACCAGGCGCCGGTCGCCGGTCTGCAGCGGGACCTGCTGGCCAACGGCCCCGGGTACCTGCAGTGGAACCTGCCCCTCTACGACGACGGCGTCCTGTGGGTGGTGCCCGGCAGCCACCGGCGGCCGAACACCGCGGCCGAGAACGAGGCCCTCGCCGAGGACCCGCGGCGGCCGCTGCCGGGCGCCATGCGGGTCGAGCTGGCCGCCGGCGACGCTGTCGTCTACACCAACCTGATCCTGCACTGGGGAAGCGACTACAGCCGCAGGCTGCGGCGCACCGTGCACTTCGGGCACCGCAGCTTCGGAGGGGGCCTGCTGCCGTACGTGGCCGGCCTGCACCGGCGCGGCGACCCGTCCCCCTTCCTCGGTGACTCCCACCGGGAGGCCTGGCGCCGGCACCGCGAGCTCTACGAGGCCGAGTGCGACCTCATGGAGTCCGCCTTCCGGGCCGCCATCGCCGCCGACGGGCCGGCCTTCCTCGCGGCCGTGGAGCGGCTGCACCCGGGTGAATCGATGCGCGAGGTCTGCCTCATCCTGCTGTCGAAGCTGGCCCGCAAGCTGGCCCGCGGCAGCCACCCCGAGCGCCCGGGCTACGGCGGCGACTTCACCCAGGACCGGGAGCTGAAGCCGCGCTTTGGCGGTGAAGACCTGGAAACCCTGTGGCGGCGGTTCGAGCCCCTCGACGCCATGCTGCAGGCGCCGGGGGGCGAGGAGTACGTGCCCGGGTACCAGTCCGGGCCGATGAGCTACCGCTTCGAGACCCTGCAAGAATATATCAACATTGATGTATTATTCTATGGATTTGTTATTGACTTATAATAAGTATTTCATCATGCCGCGCAGGTAGGTGACGGCCTTGGGCACCGCCGTGGTCTCGGCCTCCACGTCCTGGCCCTCGTAGACGATGGAGCACCAGCCGTTGAAGTCGACGCCGCGCAGGATCTCGAAGATGCGGGGATAGTCGAGCCACTCCTCGGTCCCCGACTGGATCCGGTAGATCTTGCAGCGCACGTGCACCGCCAGGGGGGCGGTCTCGGCGATGGAGCCGTAGAAGTTCAGGGACGGGTCCTCATGGCCCCGCTGGCCGGTGGCGCCGGGGGAGCCGACGTACTGGCCGGTGTCGAGGATGTGCGAGAAGTAGGGGTCGTCCACCTCCTCGATGATGCGGCGCACGTCGCGGCCGGTGCGGGTGACGCAGCCGTGGTTGTGGTTGTGCAGGCCCACCACCACCCCCTTCTCGCGGCCGTGGGCGGCCACCTCCTTCAGGCACGGGATCATGCGCGCCCACACGGCCTCCTCGGTCTCGCCCTCGGGGATCCAGGCGGCGAAGACGCGCACCAGGGGAATGCCCATGAACTCGGCCACGTCGATCCAGTGCTTGGCGGAACTCACCTGCTCGTCGAGCTGCTCGCCGGCGGGCACGCCGAAGTTGGAGCTGACGCCGATGTAGGAGAGAGCGATCCCCCGCTTGAGGGCGTGCATGCGGATGTTGCGCAGGTACTCGGGGCTTTCGGCGGCGAAGGCGCGGGTGTGCAGGTCGATGCCGTCGAGGCGCAACTCGTGGGCGCGCTCGATGAATCCCTCCAGATCGAGGTTTCCGGCGGTGAACTCGTCCTTGTAGCTCAGGGACATGCAGCCAAGCTTCATCATTGCGGCGGGTCTCCTGTCTCGGGTTCGGGAGCGGCGCAATGTAGTCACCGCGTCCGGCTCCGGCGAGGCGGGGACGCCTTGCGTACCTTCCCCGGCCGCCGGACCCAACCCACACATCAGGAGAAGGACGAGAGCATGGCGAAGATCACCGAGTTCAAGGGATACGACGGCCCGCCCACGGGACCGCCGCGGCCGGAGCAGTCGCCGGATCCGATGATCGTCAACGTGCAGGACGGGGTGCCCGTGGTCTACCCCGGGTGCCACGGCGTGGGCGTGCGCGTCGTCCATCCGGCCAACGACAGGGCGCCGGCCGGCAACCTCGGCCTGGTCCTGTTCTACGTGCCGCCCCACGTCGTCCTCGAGCCGGGATCGCACCCGACGGAGGAGACCTACGTCGTCCTCGAAGGCGAGGGGCGGATGACCTTTGCCAACTCGCAGCGCCAGGTGGGCAAGGGCGACTTCATCTACCTGCCGCCCTGGTGCGAGCACGGGGTGGAGAACACGGGCCGCGAGACCCTGGTGATCCTGATCTGCACCTCGCCGCCCAATCCCTGAGACACGGCCCGGAGGCGCTGCTCCTCAGCCTGCGCAATCGCGATCCGCAACGGAGAGAAGCTCCATGAGAATCGAGGACATCGAGGTCTTCTGCGTCGAACCGGCGATCCGGCCTCACCTGCTCGACTACCTGCCGCCCATGGCGCAGCTCCACCAGCGCGTCGTCTTCAAGGTCAGTCTCGACAACGGCGTCACCGGGTACGGCGAGTACCGCTGCTACGCGCCGGACCGCTCCGCCGTGGAGCCCCTCATCGGGCGCAATCCCTTCGACTTCATCAACCACGACCTGAACATCGGCCTCAGCCAGTGGTGCCTCGGCCTGTCGGCGGCCCTCTACGACGCCATGGGCAAGCACCTGGAGATCCCGGCGTACAAGCTGATGGGGACCAAGCTCCGCGACCGCGTGGCCGTCGCCGCCTGGACGCGGCCGGCGCCGCCCGAGGTCCTCAGCCGCGAGATCCGCCGCGCCGTGGACCAGGGCTACAACCTCTTCAAGATGCACACCTGCCACCACTACGACGTCTTCGAGCAGAACGAGGCGGTGGAGCAGAGCGCGCCGGACCGCTTCCGCATCCAGTACGACTTCAACCACAACCGCTCCGTGGGGGTGGTCCTGCCGATCATCAAGCGCCTGGAGAAGTCCTGGGTCGTGGGCTCGATCGAGGACCCCCTGGACCTGAGGGACATCGACGGCTGGCGGCGCCTGCGCGAGAAGACGGAGATCCCCCTCTACATGCACGTGCCGCCCCTCGGCGGCCTGCAGGAGATGATCCACGGCCTCGCCGACGGCTACATCATCGGCGAGTACTGCGGCGGCTTCGGCGACGCCCTGCACCGCGGCTTCGCCTACTCCAAGGCCAACATCCCGTCGGTGATCCAGCTCACCGGCGGCTCGCTGGCCACCGCCTTCGCCCTCCACCTCGGGGCGGTGCTGCCGCGGGTGGCCCACACCATCACCCTCGACGACAACTACGAGGAGGACCTGGCGGCCGAGCGCATCCCCGTCGTCGAGGGCTGCTCGCCGGTGCCCGAGGGACCGGGTCTCGGCGTCGAGGTCCGCGAGGACGAGCTGACCCGCCTGGCCGAGCGCGAGCCCTACCGGATGCCGCGGGTCCTCGGCGTGACCCGCTTCGCCGGGGGGCGCACCCTCTACTCGGTGGGGCCCCCGAACCTGGAGCGCGAGATGGGCTTCCAGGAAGGCCTTATCCGCGGCCACCGCTTCGAGCTGCGGCAGGACGACGGCTCCGAGGAGTTCGGCCGGCTCTACGCCCGCGCCCAGGCCGAGGGCTCCTTCTTCGGGCCGGCATGAGGAAGGTCTCCTCCGCCTTCCCCGTCCTGCAGACCCCGCGCCTTCGCCTGCGGCCGTTCTCGCCGACGGAGTCCGCCGAGGTCAAGGACCTCGTGGGGGACTGGGAGGTCGCCTCCACCCTGGTGGCGGTCAGGTATCCCTACACCGAAGACATGGCGCGCCGCTGGCTCTCCCGTCATGGCCCGGGCTACGAGTCCTCCGGCTCCCTGAGCTTCGCCGTGGATGTGCGGGACACCGGTGTCCTGGCCGGTTTCGTGACCCTGGGCGGCGGCGACACCCACGCCGGCATGGGCTACTGGTTCGGGCGGCGCCACTGGGGCCGCGGCTACGCCAGCGAGGCGGGGCGCGCCGTCGTCGCCTTCGGCTTCGAGGAGCTGGGCCTGGAGCAGATCGCCGCCTCCCACCTGAGCCACAACCCGCGCTCCGGGAGCGTGCTCCGCAAGCTGGGTATGCGCCACCAGTGCCGGCGGCTGCACTTCGTGCCCAAGTGGGACTCCCACCACGACAAGGAGGAGTACGCCGTCCGCCGCGAGGACTATCTCGCCGCCCGGGAGCGGGACCCGGAGGCCTTCCGCTACGTCCGGTTCGAGGGCGGCCAGGCGACGGAGCCGCCGGGCATGGTGACGGGCGCAGCGAGCGACGGAGCCGCCGGTCCGCTGACGGGTGGCCGCGCCCACCCCCGGACGTGACCCGGCGGCCGTCCGGGGGCGACCGGGTCGCCGAGGTCCTGGCCGACCCGCGCCGGGCGGTGTGGCGGCTGGCCCTGCCGATCCTGGCCGGGATCGGCGTGCAGACCCTGTACAACCTCACCGACATGGCCTTCGTCGGCCGCCTGGGCGGCGCATCGGTGACGGCCCTCACCTTCAGCATGCCCCTGATCTTCCTGGCCACCGGCGTCGCCTTCGGCCTCGGCGCGGGAGCGACGAGCGCCGTGGCCCGCCACCTGGGAGCCGGCGACCGGGCCGGCGCCGGGCACGCCGCCGAGCACGCCATCCTCATGGCCCTGGCGACCGGCCTCGTGGCGGCGGCGGCGGCCATCGCCTTCCAAGTCGATCTCTTCCAGGCCCTCGGCGCGCGGGACCAGCCCCTGGCCCTGGCCACCCGCTACTTCGGGATCCTGGCCCCCGGCTTCGTCATCGTCCTGCTCAACGGGACCTTCCACGCCATCCTCGCCGGCGAGGGGGACACGCGCACCCCCGTGGCCCTGCAGGGCTCCGGCACGCTGCTCAACATCGGCCTCGACCCCGTCTTCATCTTCGCCGCCGGCATGGGGATCCGCGGCGCCGCCGTGGCCACCGTGGTCAGCCAGGCCCTGGTCTGCTGCGCCTTCCTCGTCCACCTCTTCGTGCGCCGCGGCAGCTACGTGGAGTTCCGCTTCCGCCAGTTCCGGCCCTCGGCGGCCACCGCCTCCGGCCTGCTGCGCGTCGGCCTGCCGTCGTCGGCGTCGATGGTGATCATGGCGGCGGGCGGCATGTTCTACAACCGCATCGTCTCCGCCTTCGGCCCCGACGCCGTGGCCGGCATCGGCGTGGGCAGCCGGCTCGACGCCGTGTTCTTCCTCCCCGTCATCGCCCTGGCCACGAGCATGGTCACCGTGGTCGGCATGTTCCTCGGCGCCGGCCGCGTCGACCTGATCCGCTCCACCGTGCGCTACGCCCTCACCCGCGGCGTCGCCTTCGCCGTGGCCATCGGCGTCCTGTTCTGGATCTTCGCGCCGCGCCTGGCCGGCCTGTTCACAACGGAGCCCGCCATCGTCGATGTCGCCGTCGGCTACATCCGCGTCCTCACCTGGGCCTTCCCCTTCATCGCCGTGGGCATCATCTCCGGCAGCGTCTTCCGGGGGCTGGGCAGCGGCCTGCCGGGGCTGGTGCTGACCTCGCTGCGCGTGCTGCTGATCTCCGTGCCCCTGGCCTGGACCCTGACCCGGGTCTTCCACCTCGGGCTGGAGACGGTGTGGTTCTCCTTCGCCGCCTCGGGGCTGGTCACCTCCTTCGTGGCGCTGGCGTGGATGCACCGGCGGCTGGGAAGGGAGGAGAGGAGGAGACGTGGGTAGGACCGGGATGACACGGAAACCGCTGTTGACCGTCGCCCTCGCCGGGCTCGGTCTCCTGATGGCGCGGGACCGCCTCGCCGGGGAGGTGCCCCCGCTGCCCGAAGGCAGCATCGCCCGCCTGGGCCGGGGGGAGATCCAGGTCATGGCTCTCTCGGCCGATGGCACGAGGCTGGCCCTGGGCAGCGAGTACGGCGTCTGGATCCGGGACGGGCGGACCGGCGCCGACCTCGCCCGGCTGGAGGGGACCGCGGAGGGAATCCGCCTTCTGGCCTTCTCCCCGGACGGGTCCACCCTGGCCGGCGGGGGCGAGGGCGGCCGGGTCCGGCTGTGGGACCTGGCCAGCGGACGCTACGAGGACAGCCTGCTGGAAAGGCACAAGGGGATGGTGGTCGCCCTGGCCTTCTCTCCGGACGGCTCGCTCCTGGCGACGACCGGCGGCGAGGACAAGGAGATCCGGCTGTGGTCCGTGGACACCGCCCGAACCGAGGCGATTCTCTCGGGGCATCTGTGGGACGTCCTCTCCGTGGCCTTCTCTCCGGACGGGAAGACACTGGCGAGCGGCAGCGCCGACGGCACGATCCGGCCGTGGTCGGTCGACGAAGCTCTTCACACCGACACCTTCGAAGGGCTTGGGACATGGGTCCAGGCTCTGGCCTTCTCTCCGGACGGCTCGATGCTTGCCAGCGGCGGGCGCAACGGCGAGGTCCGGCTGTGGGATGTGGCCTCCGGCGAACACCAGGTCCTGCCGCATCGCCACGAGGACATGGTCTATTTCCTGGCCTTTTCTCCGGACGGGGGCACGCTGGCCAGCGGCGACGACGACACCGGGGTCCGGTTGTGGGACGTGGCCAGCGCCCAGCCCGGGGCGGTCTTCAAGGAGGAGTGGCCCAGGATGGTCCCGGGCCGCCGCCCCCCCGGGCGTATCCTCTCCGTGACCTTCCCGCCCGGAGGCGGGGCCGTCGCCATCGGCGGTGCCGACCATGCGATCAAGCGGTGGGAGGTGGAGACCGGCGAGCTCGAGGCCACTCTGAGCCTCGAGACGGAGCATATGTGGAGAGTGTGGTCCGTCGCCTTTTCCCCGGACGGAGAGACCCTGGCCAGCACCGGCGACGACCACGCCGTCCGACTGTGGGACGTGGAGGGCCGCCGCGTCCGGACCGTCCTCCACGGCCACTGGCGGGATGTCAATGCCTTGGCCTTCTCTCCGGACGGGTCCCTTCTGGCCAGTGGCAGCAGCGACCTCACGGTCCGGGTGTGGGAGCTTGGCAGCGGCCGGCACCTGGCCACCCTCGGGGGCGGCGCCGGGCCGGTCGTGTCCGTGGCCTTCTCGCCGGACGGCGCCAGCCTGGCCAACGGCGACACTCGCGGGCAGATCTTCCTGTGGTCGGTGGCCGATGCCCGGTTGAAGGCGGTCCTGAAGGACGGGACGGACCTCACCGTGCGCTCGGTGGCCTTCTCGCCCGATGGAAGGACCCTCGTCAGTGGCGGCGGTCTGGTCCGGCTGTGGGACGCGGAGACCGGAGAGCCCCGGAGAGTCCTGGACGAGAGCCCCGCTCGTTCCGTGGCCTACTCGCCGGATGGACGGACCCTCGCCAGTGGCACGCTGGATGGTCTGGTCCGGCTGCGGGACCCGGAGACGGGAGAGCTCCGGACTACCCTCGAAGGAGCGGTCTTTCGTTCCGTGGCCTTCTCCCCGGACGGACGGATCCTCGCCGGCGGCGGCAGCCTGGTCCGACTGTGGGATACGGACACCTGGGAGCTACTGTCAATCTTGGAAGGACAAGGCGACGAGAGCACGGTCCTGTCGGTGGCCTTCTCTCCCGACGGCGCGACCCTGGCCAGCGGCAACTCCGACGGCACCATCCTGCTGTGGGACATGTCGCCGTACCTCGGCGCCCCGACGTCGCTCGGGCTCTCCCCGGCGCTGCCGGAGCGGACCGCCCTGCAGGCGAACTATCCCAATCCCTTCAACCAGGAGACTTGGATCCCCTTCCAGCTCCACGCGCCGGGACGGGTGCGCCTGACGATCCACGATCTGCGGGGGGCCCTGGTGCGGGAGATCGATCTGGGCCACCGGCCGGCGGGCTGGTACCGCACCAGCGGGCGCGCCGCCCGGTGGGACGGCCGCGGCCAGCGGGGCGAGCCTCTGGCCAGCGGGGTCTACTTCGCCCGGCTGCAGGGCGGGGCGGTCGTCCAAATGCGCAAGATGCTTCTACTCAAGTGACAGCCCCCGGGGGCTCCGAGATCCGGGGCGGGTGCGAGGATGGAGAAACAGGCTGCGGATGCCTGGCCGAGGGAATCCCTTCTTGCCATCGTGGGCCTGGCGTTCACGGTTCCGCGTCGAGAGGGCGTAGAAGGGAGGGATGGGCATGGGTGAGACCTGGATGCGATATGGGTTGATTCCCCTGTTGACAATGCTCGGCCCTGGAAGCGCGGGGTCCGCCACGGCGGCCCAGGCCGGGACGCCCGAGGAGGAGGTGGTGGTGGAAGCCGGCCAGATCGATGCCCGCACGGTGCCGGCCGGCGCCCGGGTGGTGGTCGTGCATGGGCGGGGAGAGCGGCATCCGGTCTCGGGGGAGTGGGCCCGGCTGGACACGTCGGCGGGCTGGGTCCAGGCGGTCGACGTGTCGGCGTTGGTCCTGGCCCGGGCAGGGGATCTGCGGCAGCAGCGGATCCCGTTGGACCGCATTCAGAGGCTGGTCATGCCAGGGCCGCCTTCGGTGGAAGCG
The DNA here is from genome assembly GCA_964512165.1 of uncultured Gemmatimonadaceae bacterium. Classification (GTDB taxonomy): domain Bacteria; phylum Latescibacterota; class UBA2968; order UBA8231; family UBA8231; genus UBA8231. Next base: position 21,084 of record CAZEHQ010000014.1, read on the forward strand.
GCGACCGACAGGCCGGGGGTTGCCAGAGAAGGGCGGGCCCAGGCCGGGACCCCTCCCATTGAGGTGGCAGGGAGGCAGGAAGCGCGGATCTTCCGGAAGCTGGGTGTGGGTGTCTTGGGAGGAGTCTTCGGGGCGTACGCAGGGTATTCGATGGGTGGCATTCTCGGGGCCGGCCAGTGCTCCGGGAGTGAGGAGCCATTCTGTGTACCGGAGTCTGCCGTCCTGGTCGGGCTGGCAGGGCTTGCCCTCGGGACCGCGGCCGGCGTGAGCGTGTCGGACCCAAGGGCCCGGTATGTGCCTGCCTTGGGCGGCAGCGTTGCGGGATTGGTCGGGATCTGTGGAGCGATGGTCGGCTATTTCACGCTGAGCGACGGGGATCCAGGGGATTACTGGGAGCTGTATACGGCGGCGCTATTCGGGACTCCGGCGGTATTCGCCACGCTTGCTTCCGAGCGGTTCCGCAACTCTCCTAAAGACCGCCGCCTGACCTTCGGTCTGTCGCCAACTCCCGGAAGGGGATTCTCGGTGGCCGCCGCGCTGCGGTTCTGACCCGCCGGGGAAGGCCGGACCAACTCCCGGGAGGGTGGCCAGCCCATGCGTCGACCAACGCCAGATCCGCCGTTCACCGTTGCCCTCGTCGGCATCTGTCTCCTGCTGGCGCGGGACGGAATCGCCGGCGGCGAAATGGTGCCGCTGCCCGAAGGCAGCATCGCCCGCCTTGGCAGGGGAGAGGTATGGGGCAAGGCAGCCCTCTCGGCCGACGGCACACGGCTGGCCGTGAGCAGCCAGTACGGCCTCTGGCTCCGCGACGGGCACACAGGCGAGGAAATCGCCCGGCTGGGAGGTGGCGCCGACGGTATCCGCAGGAGCCTGGCCTTCTCCCCGGACGGGTCCATCCTGGCGGGCGGAGGCAGCGACGGCCGGGTCCGGTTGTGGGACGTGGCGAGCGGCAGCTACAAGGACACTCCCGAGAGGCACAGGGGGAAGGTCCTCGCCATGGCTTTCTCGGCGGACGGGGCCACCTTGGCCACCACCGGCGGCGAGGACAAGCGCATCCGGCTGTGGGACGTGGAGAACGCCCGCCACGAAGCCACCCTCGCGGGCCACCGGTGGGATGTGGTCTCCGTGGCCTTCTCGCCGGACGGGAGGACGCTGGCCAGCGGCAGCGCCGACGGCACGGCCAGGCTGTGGTCGGTCGACGGCGGTCTCCACACCGCCACCCTGGAAGGACACCGGGCCTGGGTCCATGCCGTGGCCTTCTCCCCGGACGGCTCGCTCCTGGCCAGCGGCGCCCGGGACGGCGAGATCCGGCTGTGGGATGCCGCTACCGGCCGGCACAAGGCCACCCTGCCGCGCCGGGGCGGGGTCTACTACCTGGCCTTCTCGCCGGACGGGACGACCCTGGTCAGCGGCGGCGGCAGCGAGGTGCGGTTGTGGGACGTGGCCAGCGGCCAGCCCGGGGCCTCGCTGCCGATGGGGAACTTCGGGATCCTCTCCGTGACCTTCTCGCCTGAAGGCAGGGTCGTCGTCAGCGGCGGTCAGGGCCATACGGTCGGCCGGTGGGACGTGGCCAGCGGAGAGCTCCAGGCCTCCCTGAGCTTCGGAGAGGAGCACATGAGGTACGTGGCATCGGTGGCGTTTTCGCCGGACGGGAGGAGCCTGGCCAGTGCCGGCGGTGACAATGCCGTCCGTCTGTGGGACGTGGACGGCCGCCGCTTCAGGGCGCACCTCCGCGGCCACCAGCGGCGGGTCAGCGCGGTGGCCTTCTCGCCCGATGGTTCGCTCCTGGCCAGCGGCAGCGCGGACCTCACGGTGCGCTTGTGGGAACCCGGCAGCGGCCGGCACACGGCCACCCTTCGCGGCCCCTCGGGCATGGTCCTGGCGGTGGCCTTCTCGCCGGACGGTCAGACCCTGGCCAGCGGCGATGGACACGGCACGATCCTGCTGCGGAGGGTGGAGGACGGCCGCCTCGAGGCCACGCTTGAAGCCTGGCCGGAGGTGGTCCGGTCGGTGGCCTTCTCGCCCGACGGCAGCACCCTCGCCAGCGGCCATGACGACATGATCCGGCTGTGGGACACCGACACGGGAGGGCTCCGGGGCGTCCTGGAGGAAACCGGAGGCTCGGTGGACGCCGTAGCTTACTCACCGGATGGACGGACCCTCGCCGCTGGCGGCTGGGACGCTCTTGTCCGGCTGTGGGACCCCGGCACCGGAGAGCTTCGTGCCGTCCTGGAGGGGCATGGCAAGCGGGGATATGGAGGCGTCCATGCACTCTCCTTCTCCCCCGATGGCTCCCTCCTGGCCAGCACCGGCGGCGACCAGGCCATCCGATTCTGGGCGGCGGAGAGTCGCCGACTCGAAGGACTCTTCATGTACAAGGCTCATGACCTGGCTTTCTCCCCGGAGGGCACGATCCTGGCGACCGGCAACGACGACGGCACCATCCTGCTGTGGGACGTGTCGGCGCACCGCACCGCCGGACCGACGTCGGTCGGCCTCTCCCCGGCATTGCCGGACCGGACCGCCCTGCTGGCCAGCTATCCCAATCCCTTCAACCAGGAAACCTGGATCCCCTTCCAGCTCGACGCTCCGGCGCGGGTGCGCCTTGCGATCCACGATGTCCGGGGGGCCCTGGTGCGCGAGATCGATCTGGGCCACCGGCCGGCGGGCTGGTACCGCACCCCCGGGCGCGCCGCTCGGTGGGACGGCCGCGGCCAGCGGGGAGAGCCTCTGGGCAGCGGGATGTACTTCGCCAGGTTGCAGGGCGGGGCGGCCGTCCAGACGCGGAAGATGCTCCTCCTCAAGTGAACCGCCGTCCGAATTCTGAGATGCTGGCGGCGAGGAGAGGCGACATGAACTCCACCCGGATCTCTATGGGGTGATCCCCCTTTGCCGTGGCGGGCTGGCGTGCGCCGGCTCCGGCACGGCAGAGGGCCGCGAGAGGGAGGAATGAGCATGGGTGAGACCAGGAAGCGATACCGGTTGGTTCCCCTGCTGACTGTACTCGCCCTTGGAAGGGCGGCATCCACGGCGGCCGAGGCCGGGATGCCCAAGGAGGCGGTGGTCCTGGAAGCCGGCGAGATCGATGCCCGCACGGTGCAGGCCGGCGCCCGGGTGGTGGTCGTCCATGGCCGGGGAGAGCGGCATCCAGTCTCGGGGGAGTGGGCCCGGCTGGATACGTCGGCGGGCTGGGTCCAGGCCGTTGACGTGTCGGCCTTGTTCCTGGCCCGGGAAAGGGGTCTGCGGCAGCAGCGGATCCCGTTGGACCGCATTCAGAGGCTGGTCGTGGGGGGCCGCCCGGCATGGGAGGCGGCGATCGACAGTACGGGGGCCGCCGGGAGCGAGAAAGTGGAATCCGTGGAGAGGCCATTGTGGGGGCGCGAGGATGAGAGGGAGCCCCGGGTTTTCAGAAAGCTGGCAGCGGGTGCCCTGGGAGGAGTCGTATGGGGTTTGGGCGGAAGCATCCTTGGTGCGGGCCTTGCCTCGGGAGGCGGTTGCGAGGGAGATCTCTGCGGAGCAGGCGCAATAGCAGGGATCTATCTTGGGGGGCTGATCGGCTATACCGTCGGAGCCGCCGTCGGCGTGAGCCGGGTGGACCCGCACGACCGGTTCATTCCTGTCTTGGGAGGCAGTGCGGCGGGACTCATCGCCGGCTTCTACCTGACGGGTGCTGCAGACATCCTCTGGCCGACGCTGTTCGCCGCCCCAATCATCACGGCAACGATGATGTCCGAGTGGACCCGCGACCCCCCTGAAGACCTGGGCCTCTCCTTCGGTCTGTCGCCAACTCCCGGAAGGGGATTCTCAGCCGCCGCCACCCTGGCCTTCTGAACCGCCACTCGACCCCTTCTCCTCCATCTCCTCGCCGCGCAGCAGGAAGGCGCGGATGTCGTAGCGGCCCGGCCGCTCCACCGGCAGATCCCCCGCCTCGATCATCACCTCCAGCGGCGAGGCCATCGTCCGCAGGGGCAGGGCCGTCACCTCGTGGAGCCGCGCCGACTCGTACGTGGCCATGATGATCTCCACCGCCGCGCGGCCGTTCTCCGCCTGGCCGCGATGCTCGACCTTGCCTTCGATCCATTCCACGATCTCGCGCTGCTGCCCGACGCTGGGGTCCTCGCCCTCGCCCGGATGCTCCTCCCAGGTGCCGGTCTTGCTGTTGAGGAGCCGCACCCTGCTCTCGTCGAGCTCGATGATGCCCTCCGAGCCGTAGAAGACCCCGCCCTGGTAGTTCGGACCGGCCAGCTCCTGCAGGATCTGGCCGATGGCCCCGTTGTCGAACTGCACCACGCAGAGACTGCGATCCTCGATGGGGACGCCGCGCTCGAAGCGCTCGGTCTTGCGCTCGATGTTGCCCATCACCCACACGGCCCGCGGATCGCCCATCACGTAGCGCATCATGTCCAGCAGGTGCGAGCAGTCGTTGAGCAGGCCCTGCCCGCCGCGCGCGCTGACCTGCCGCACCTCGCCGATGGCCCCTTCCGCCACCCGCTCCCTGGCCAGGGTCCACGCCGCATTGAAGCGGCGCTGGTGAGCGATGGCCAGCTTGACGCGGTTGCGGCGGGCGGCGATCAGCATGTCGTCGCATTCGCCCAGACTGGTGGCCATGGGCTTCTCGCACAGCACCGCCTTGGGCTTGCGCGCGCAGGCGGCGATCGTCATCGGCGCGTGCAGCTTGTGCCAGGTGCAGACCGAGACGATGTCGAGGGCCTCGTCGTCGAGCATCTGGCGGAAGTCCTCGTAGCGTCGGGCGATCCCGTGCTGTTCGCCAAACTCCTGCCGCGCCTCGGCCACCGGATCGGCCAGGGCCACCACCTCGACCTCGTCCACCCCGTTCCAGCCGCGCACGTGGTAGTGGGCGATGCTGCCGCATCCGATGATGCCGACTCGGTACTTCTCTGCCATCACGGCACCCCCGGCGAGGCCGCCAGCAGCCCGCCGTCGACCTGGAGGGAGACCCCCGTGATGCAGCCAGCCGCCGGCGAGCACAGGAAGGCCGCGGCGCGGCCGATGTCCTCCGGCGTGCCCGGCCGGCGCAGGGGCACGCCGTCGAACAGTTCCTCGCGGATGCTGCCGCGCTCCGGCGGCGGCGCGCCGATGACGTGGTCCGTGTCCATGTACCCGGGCATGATGGCGTTGCAGCGGATGCCGTGCTCGCCGAGGTCGACGGCCATGCTCTGGGTGAGGCGCAGGATGCCCGCCTTCGCCGTGCCGTAGGCGGTGTCCGCCTTCCAGGCCCGCCGCGCGTGCACGGAAGAGGTGCTCACGATGGAGCCGCCGTCCCCCTGCTTCACCATGGCCCGCGCCGCCTGCTGGCTGCACAGGTAGAACCCCTTCAGGCCGATGTCGAGGTTGGCGTCCCAGTTCTCCTCGGTGAGCTCCAGGAAGGGCTGGCCGGTGCCGCCGAAGGGGTTGTTCGCCAGGATGTCGATGCGGCCGAAGCGCTCCAGGAAGGCGGCGAACATCCCCTCCACCTGCGCACTGTCGGAGATGTCGGCGGCGTAGAACTCGGCCTGCCGGCCGCGGGCGCGCACGAGGCGCAGGGTCTCCTCGCCGTCGGCGTCCAGCTCCAGGTCGTTGACGCCCACGTCGCAGCCGGCCTCGGCCAGGGCCAGGACGATCCCCCGGCCGATGCGGCGCTTGCCGCCGGTGACGAGGGCCTTCTTCCCCTTCAGCGAGTGTGGATCGGGCATGGCTTGCTCCTTCGTTTTCAGATTTTCGAGCCGTCTTGGAGGCGCGCCCGAAGAAAGGGGACCTGCCCTTCCTGCTCAAACGGCACGTCGGGTCGCGCCTGGGCAAGTCCGTCCATGTCCGAGCCGGTTGACCCGACCGGGGAGGGCCCTTAATTCGCACGCCATGGCAGGGGGTCACGACATGGGCGGGCAGCCGAGCGAGGAGCGCATCGACCGGTCCGAGCACGAGCTGGCCGACTGGGAGCGCCTGACCAACGCCCTGGTGGGGGTGCTGCGCCATCGCGGCGTGATCCACGTCGACGAGATGCGCCGCGGCATCGAGGCCATGGCCCCGGAGGAGTACGAGACCTGCGGCTACTACGAGCGCTGGTCCGCCTCCCTCGAGACCCTGCTGGTGGAGAAGGGTCTCCTCACGCCCGCCGAGATCGACGCCCGGTCCGCCGAGGTGAAGGCGCGATGGGGGTAGTCTTGTCGGCCCGGCCCGGGCGCTTCCGCGCGGGCGACTCCGTCGTCGTGCGGACCGAGACGGTGGACCACCACCACCGCACACCCTCCTTCATCAAGGGAAAGCGCGGCCGGGTCCGTGCCGTGAGCGGCCCCTTCCTCGATCCGGAGAGCCGGGCCCACGGCGGCACCGGCGAGCCCCGGCGGCTGCTGTACCAGGTCGAGTTCCGGCAGGCCGAGGTGTGGGCGGAGCGCTGCCGGGAGGGCGGGGGAGACCTGCTGATCATGGACCTGTACGAGCAGTGGCTGGAGGCAACCGCAGGAGCTGAGCGCCCGCCAAGGAGCGCCGACAACAGGGAGGAGGCGAGATGAGTCAGCACGAGCCCCATCAGGAGCGGCCCGACGAGGACCTCAGCCCCAGGGCCCGGCGCGCCCTGGCCATGCACGAACTGCTCGTCGACAAGGAGGTGATCGCGGCTGGAGAGGTGGAGGAGCAGGCGCGGCGGATCGAGTCCCGCTCCCTCTCCGGCGGCGCCCGGGCGGTGGCGAGGGCCTGGATCGATCCCGAGTTCAAGTCCCGCCTGGTCGCCGACTCCCGGTCCGCGGTGGGCGAGTTGGGCCTGAGCCTCACCCGCGACGCCGAGCTGGCGGTGGTGGAGAACACGGAGAGCGTCCATCACCTCGTGGTCTGCACCCTGTGCTCCTGCTACCCCACGGCGCTGCTGGGACCGCCCCCCGACTGGTACAAGAGCGCTCCCTACAGACGGCGGGCCGTCGTCGAGCCGCGGGCCGTGATGCGCGAGTTCGGCCTCGACCTCGACGAGGGCGTTCAGGTGCGCGTCATCGACAGCACCGCCGACCTGCGCTACCTCGTGCTGCCGCGCCGGCCGAGCGGCACGGAGGGCCTTTCCGAGGAAGATCTCGCGGCGCTGGTGACCCGCGACAGCATGATCGGCGTATCGGAGGCACGGGACCCATGACCCGAAGACTCTTCATCGACGACGGCGACCTCGACCGCATCGACAACCTCGCCCGCGTCCTGCACCAGCCGGAGAAGTTCCACGGCAACGCCGTGCTGCGGCCCGACCGGCGCTGGGACAACCGCGCCATCCAGATCCGCACCACCCCGGCGTGGGACCCGGAGGCGCGGCGCTTCCACGTGATCTACCTGGGCGCCGCCGAGGCCCCCGACGTCGACTCGCCGGAGCCGCGCTCGCCCTGGGCGCCGCAGGGAGGGGAGAGCTTCGCCTGCTGCGCCTTCTCCGAGGACGGCGTCAACTGGGAGAAGCCGGAGCTGGGGCTGTTCGAGTACGGCGGCCTCGACTGGGCCGGCCGGCCCCTGGGCAGCGCCAACAACATCCTGCCCACGGCCAACGGCATGCTCCAGGGGCCGATCCACGACGCCGCCGACCCGGACCCCGGGCGGCGGTTCAAGGGCATGCGCAACGACGCCCGCTCCCTGCAGGCCTCGGTCTCCGCCGACGGCATCCACTGGCGCGACCTCGAGGGCGCCGCCGTGCCCAGCGCCGACGAGGCCAACCTCACCCTCGACGCCTCGCGGGGGCTGTTCATCGCCACCCCCAAGCGGCGCGGTCCGTACGGGCGATCCTTCGCCATGTCCACGAGCCGCGACTTCGACACCTGGACCGAGCCGGAGCTGATCTTCCACGCCGACCAGCAGGACCAGGAGAACGGCTTCCGGCGCGTGCGCCGGTTCCTCGACGATCCCGCGTACCTGGCGCCGGTCTTCAACCGCCCCGAGGAGTGGCGCACCGACGTGTACAACTTCCCCCTCTTCCCCTACGAGGGGCTCTACCTGGCGCTTCCGGTCATGCACCACTGGATCGGCAAGCACCCGCCGGGGTACGAGAACGTGGACAGCCGCAAGACGGTGGAGCTGGCCTGCAGCCGCGACCTCAGGCAATGGCAGCGGGTAGCCGGCCGCGCTCCCTTCATGGAGCTGTCGCCGGTGGGGGACGGGTCGGCGTACGACACGGGGCAGGTGGTGGTGACCAACGGCCCCGTGCGGCGCAACGACGAGCTGTGGTTCTACTACACGGGCCTGCGCCACCGCAGCCTCAGCTTCCACGACGAGGCCCACCGCGGGACCCTCGACGCCTCGGCCGTCTGCCTGGCGCGAATGCGGATGGACGGCTTCGTCGGCCTCAAGGGCGGCGTCGAGTGGGGCTCGGTCACCTCGAAGCCCATGGCGGTCGACGGGGCGGCGCTGCACGTCAACGCCGACGCCTGGCGCGGGAGGGTCCAGGCGGAGTTGCTCGACCCCGGCACCGGCGAGCCGATCGAAGGCTTCGGGCGCGGGGACTGCCGGCCGATGATGGCGGACCGCATCGACGGGGTACTGTCCTGGGAGGGCGGATCCGATCTGTCACCGCTGCGGGGCCGCACCGTTCAGGTCCGCTTCCACCTGTGGCAGGCGGAGCTGTTCTCCTTCTGGTTCGGAGAGCCGGCGGCGGAATGAAACGATCGATGGGGTGGTCAAATGGGCGAGAGCAGAGAGCCCCCACCACTCCAACACGGAGAGCGCAGCAATGAAGAAGAGATGGATCATCGCCAGCGGAATCGCACTGACCCTCGGCGCGGCGGCCACCGTGGCCGTGGCCGAGCGTGGAGAGAAGAGGATGCGGGAGCACGGGCCGCTCAGGGCCCGGATTCTGGAGCGTCTGGACCTGACCGACGACCAGAGGGAGCAGCTGCAGGAGATGCGCGCGAAGCACCAGAAGGCCCGGCGCGAGCACCGCGAGTCCATGGTCGCCATGGGCCGGGAACAGCGCGAGGCCGTGATGGGGATCCTCACCGAGGAGCAGCAGGAGACCCTGAAGGAGATGCGGGGGCGGTTCCTCGACCGGCGCGGCGGCATGGGCCGGGACCGCTGGGACATGCGGCGCGGCGGCAAGGGCAAGGATCGGTGGGACATGCGACGCGGTGCCAGGGGTTGGCACGACGCTCCGCGCGGAGGCAAGTCCCCGTTCTCGAGTCTGGAACTGACGGACGAGCAGAAGCAACGGCTCGGGGAACTGCGCACCGAGCACCGCACCGAGATGCGGGAAGCTCGCCAGAGTCACCGCAAGGCCCTGGAGGGCGTCCTGACCGACAAGCTGGAAACGATGAAGGACGAGGCGTTCTACGGCGGCGGTAGAGGCTGGCGCGGCAAGCGGTAGGCGCCGGTTCCTGCAGGATTCCTCACGACGCGGAGCAGCGGGTCTGCTCCGCGTCTTCTTGTTTCATCCCTTTCTCTTGTACCCCCTCATCACCCCCCGGTGCGGATCCCGCTCGCCGCCGCCGCGGGCGAACTGCGGAAACAGCTCGTCGTGGATCTCCACCGGCTGGCGCAGGTGCTCCATGCGCCCCTCGCCGGCGGTGTCGAGCATGGTGGGGAAGAACATGCCGGCGCCGGTGTCGACGCCGTACCCGCCCGGGGAGTGGACGGAGATGTACTGGCGGGCAAGCTCGTGCTCCTCCGGGGTCGCGGCGCGGCGGGTGCAGTTCATGGTGAACATGCGCCGCTGCCGGCCGCCGCCGAAGGAGGCGTGGTAGAGGTCGTGGTTGAAGATGACCACGTCGCCGGGGTTCGACTCCAGGGCCACGCTGCCCGGGAACTCGCTCGGCGGCACCCCGAAGAGGGCCTCCGACTCCCTTGGATTGACGCCCTCGGCGCGCAGGTAGTGGTCCGGGCGGTGGCTGCCCGGGATCACCCGCAGGCAGCCGCTGCCGGCGTCCACCTCGTCGAGGTAGAAGGCGGTCTTGGTCGCCCACAGGCGGCCCCAGTTGCCGTCCGGATGCCAGTGGGTGTCGCCCACGTAGTAGTTGCCGTCGCCGCCGCAGTAGCTGAAGTCGTCGCCGATGACGCCGCCGATGAGGCCGAGCACCCCCGGGTGGTCGAGGATGGCGCACATCTCCGGCGCGTGCTCGATGGGACCGCCGAACATGGTGCGCTTCGTGCCGTCGTGGTCCTGGCCGCCGCCCCAGTTGCGGATCGACCACTCGAAGCCCTCGATGACGCGCTCGACCTCCTCCGGGCTGAACAGTTGGCGAACGACCAGGTACCCGAAGGCGTCGAAGAATCGCGTCTGCTGCTCGGTCAGTTGCATGTCGTGCTCCGGAAAGCAGTGTGAGTGAGGCCGGGATGAGCATCCGGCCCCGCCAAGGAAGGGGGTGTCCGCCGGTGCCGGTCCCGCGTTCGGCTCCGCTCCGAGGCGCCCTGCCCGCTCAGCCGGCGCCGCAGGGACATCCTTGCCCCCGCGGCAGGCTGGCGGAGGGAGAGCGGGGCGGCCCCGGCAGCAGCGGCCATCCGAATCCCTCGACGACGCGGCGCAGGGCCGGATCGCCGGCGGCAAGGGCGGGAAGGTACTCGCCCAGACGGCGCCGCCGCCACCAGCCTTCTTCACCGGCCGGGGCGAACTCGTACTCGTAGAGGTCGGCGCGGATGCGGCGCGGCGGCTTTCCGTCGAAGGGATCCCCGGCGAGCAGGGAGAGGGCCCCCGGGTCGGCGTGAAGGAGCTTGTACACGAAATGGACCAGCCACGGCTGGGTCCGGTAGTCGGCCATGGCGGCGAACCAGATCTGCCAGTCCAGGCGGTAGTGGTAGGGCGAGACCACGCACGGAGGGCGGGAGGGGTCGCCGGGCTTGCAGTGGAAGGAGTACTCGCGCCACTCGGTCCGGCCCGACCCAGGCTCGTCGAGGGTACCCAGCAGGACGACCTCGCGCCGCACCTTCCCCACGTGGCCGAAGGCGCCGTAGGTGTTGACCAGGTGCAGCCGGTCGTAGGAGGTGTTCATCACCTGGCGCGAGGAGAGCATGTTGGCCGCGGGCGCCGCGCTGAGCAGGACCACCACCACGGTCAGCGCCCCCACGGCGAGGCGGCGTCCCCGGCCCGGCGCGCGGGCCACCTCTTTCTCCCGATCCGGCAGCGCCGCAAGGCGCCGGGGCGCCAGCCGCCGGAGCCAGGCGTCGTCGAAGCACGGCAGGCACAGGGCGATGGTCAGGTAGTTGAGCCAGGAGAGGTTGCCGCTGGCGATGAGCAGCCCCTGGAAGGCGAGGATGAGGAGCCCCGCGAGCCGGCGCAGGCGCACCGGGCCGAAGAGGAGCAGGGGGGCGCCGATCTCCACGAGGTGGCTGAAGAGCACCCCGGCGCGGTGCGCGAGGCCGGGCAGCAGGTGCAGGTACGGGCTCAGGGGGTTGGGGATCGGCTGGGTCTCGTAGTGATGGAGCAGGCAGGTCAGTTCGAGCCAGCACGGGTCGCCGCGCAGCTTGATGAGCCCGGCGCCGAACATAACGCGGAACAGCAGCCAGCGCAGCAGCCACACCACGGCGCGGTCCGGGGCGACGGCGTGGCGCCAGCCGCCGCGGCCGAAGGGGCACAGGAAGATGGCCAGGAAGCCGGTCTCGAGGGTGAGGATCTCCCAGCCGTAGCCGTAGAACAGCTGGCCGGCGTTGACGAAGGAGGAGTAGAGGACCCAGAGGACCAGCAGGTGGGGAGCGGAGGCGTACCCGGCCACCAGCAGCAGCGAGCCGGCGAAGCCGAGCCAGGCGAGGCCGGCCATGAAGCCGTCGGACGTGCTGATCCACATCAGCGTCGGGACGTCCAGCCACGGCAGGGCGGCCGACGCCGCGGCGCCTTCGAGGTAGAGGCGCCCCGGCAGCAGGCCGCCATCGCCGATCAGCGGTCCCGCCTGGCGCGCCGACACGAGGAAGGCGGTGGCGTAGACCAGCCCGAGGAGGCGCAGGAAGAGCCAGCGCGCCAGGCGGTACTCGGTGCCGGGCGGGTCGAGGGCGCGTCCGAGGCGGCGGCCGGCGGCGCTCAGCCGGCGGGCCCGTCCATGGCGGCGGGCTATATGGCGGGGGGGCACGGGTCGGGCTACCTTGACGCGGCCAACGATAACCCCCGCGCACCGCCGACCCAACGGCGGAGGGAGCCCCCCTCATTCCCACCGGCGCGCTGGACCGCCGAGGCACGTGGCGCACCTTCGGTCCCGCCGACGGACTCGCGGGCGCGCGCGCCGAGGAGATCGCCGAGGACGGCCGCGGCGATCTGTGGTTCGCCACCTGGGACAACGGCGTCAGCCGCTTCGACGGCGACCGGTTCCAGAGCTACACCCGCGGCGACGGCCTGTGCGGGGACCGCGTGTTCTCCATCCTCCGCGACAGCGGCGACCGGCTGTGGTTCGCCACCCTCAGCGGCGTCTGCCGGCACGACGGCCGCAGGTTCCATCCCGCCGTCGGCGAAGGCATCTCCGGCCGCCCCGTCCAGTCCCTCTTCGAGGACGACCAGTCCCGCCTCTGGTGCGCCGGCACCGGCACCCTGGGGTACTTCCAGGGCGGCGAGTTCCGCGACCTGGCGCCGGCCTACGCCGAGCGCTACGGAGAGCCGCCGTCGCCGCGCTGGACCAACCAGTGCTGGGGGATCACCCAGGACCGCCGCGGCGACCTGTGGTTCGCCTTCGACCACCTGGTCCGCTTCGATGGCCGCGACTTCCACCGCTACGGAGAGGCCGAGGGCCTGCCGGCCGACGCCAGCTGCTATGTCGTCGGCCGCGACCCGGAGGGCGGCCTGTGGATCGGCCGCGCCGGCGAGCGCGAGCGGATCTGGCGGTTCGACGGCCGCTGCTTCGACCCGGTGGCGGTGGACCTGCCCGGCCATCTGCGCAAGATCCAGTGCGACCGCGACGGCCGCCTGTGGCTGTGCACCTCCGGAGGGGCGCTCTACCAGACGGGGGACGGCTTCGACCGCATCACCACGGCCGACGGCCTGCCCTATCCGGTGGTCAACGCCGTCTTCCAGGACCCCGACCGCCAGCACTGGTTCGCCACCTGGGGCGGCGGCGTCGCCCGCTACGACGCCTTCGGCGTCGGTCTCTTCGAGCGCCCCGAGGACTACCCCGAGGGGGAGGCGGAGATCTCGCGCATGGTGCAGGACCGCGGGGGCCGCATCTGGATCGGGTTCTCCACCCCCTTCCTCAGCCTGACGGCGCGCAGCGTCGCCCGCTTCGACGGCAACGGCTACGAGTTCGTCGGCGGCGGCGAGGGCCTCGACCTCAACAGCTGCTTCGCCATCTACGAGGACGGCGGCGGCGACCTGTGGTTCGGCGGCGGCAACGGCCTGTTCCGCTACGACGGCGCCCGCTTCGAGCGGGTCGGCGCCGAGGCCGGCTTCGCCGAGGCCGGCGTCAGCGCCGTCGCCCAGGACCGGGACGGACAGCTGCTGGTGGGCCAGTGGGTGAACGGGACCACCGCCCGCAGGGAGGAGCTCTTCGCCAGCCCCCTGCAGATCGTGCGCCGCCAGGGACAGGGCTTCGTCACCGTCTTCCGCGAGGAGGACAAGGAGGACCCCTTCAACCACATCGGCGCCCTGGTGGCGGCCCGCAACGGCGAGCTGTGGTACGCCCTGGGGACCCACAACCCCTTCGGCCGGGGCAAGGGGATCGGCCGCTGGCACCCCGAGCGCGGCGCCGCCCTGTACACCACCGACGACGGCCTGCCCGACAACCGCGTGGTCGATCTCCTGGAGGACCGCTCCGGGCAGCTGTGGATCGCCACCCAGAACGGCCTGAGCCGCTTCGACGGGAGCCGGTTCCACAACTACACCACCGACGACGGCCTGCCGAGCAACCGCGTCCGCTGCCTCTTCGAGGACCGCCGCGGGCACCTCTGGCTGGGCACGGACGGCGGCGTCGTCCACCACGACGGCCGGCTCTTCCAGACGATCAAGCTGCCCCCCGCGGGGCCGGTCCTGCAGATCCTGGAGGACCGGGAGGGCACGTTCTGGTTCGGCACCGCCCCCGGCACCCTGGTCCGCTACCGGCCGGGCCGCAACCCGCCGCGGGTGCGCCTCGACCAGGTCGTGGCCGACCGGGTCTTCGAGTCGCCGTCGGCGGTGGCCCTGTCCGCCGGCCAACCGGTGATCTTCGAGTACAGGGGGGTGAGCTTCTCCACCCATCCCCGGGACATGCTCTACGTGGTGCGCCTCCAGGGCCACGAGCGCGACTGGCAGCCGGCGACCCGGCACATGCGGGCCCACTACCGCGACCTGCCCAAGGGCGAGTACACCTTCCAGGTGCGCGCCGTCGACCGCGACCTGAACTACTCGGAGATCGCCGAGGTCCCGGTCTCGGTCGAGCCCGACCCGCGCATCGCCGCCCTGACCGAGGCCCTCGGCGGCGGCGCCCCGGGGGTCGAGTTCACCGGCCGCAGCGCCGCCCTGCAGCAGGTGCAGACGCGGCTCATGGAGGCGGCGGAGGCCGATCTCACCGTGCTCATCCTCGGCGAGACGGGGGTGGGCAAGGGACTTGCCGCGCGGATCCTGCACGCCCTCGGCCGGCGCCGCGGCGGCCCCCTGATCCACGTCAACTGCGGCGCCCTGCCCGCCACCCTGGTGGACAGCGAGCTCTTCGGCCACGAGAAGGGGTCCTTCACGACCGCCCTGGCGCGCAAGCTCGGCAAGGTCGAGCTGGCGGCGGGGGGCACCCTGTTCCTCGACGAGATCGGCGACATGCCGCTGGAGGCGCAGGTGAAGCTGCTGCGGCTCCTGGAGGACGGCACCTTCGAGCGCCTGGGGGGCAGCCGCACCCTGGGGGCCGACGCCCGGGTGGTGGCCGCCACCAACCGCGACCTGGAGCAGATGGTGCGCGACGGCGACTTCCGCGAGGACCTCTACTACCGCCTGCAGGTGCTGCCCATCCGGCTGCCGCCGCTGCGCGACCGCAAGGAGGACGTGCCGGCCCTGGCGGAGTTGTTCAAGGAGCGCATGGCCTCCCACCTGGACAAACGCATCGACCCCCTGACGCCCGAGGTCGTGGCGGTCCTGCGGGCGCAGCCGTGGCCGGGGAACGTGCGCGAGCTGGAGCACACCCTGCAGCGCGCCGTCATCGCCTGCCGCGGCCCCCGGATCACGACCGCCGACCTGGGGCTGAAGGCGGCGCCGCAGCCGCCCGAAGAGCTGGAGGTCCTGCCCCTGGAGGAGTTCGAGCGCCGCTACATCCGCCGCGTCCTCGAGGCCCGGAACTGGCACGTACGCGGCGAGGGCGGGGCGGCCGAGGCCCTGGGGCTTCCGCCCTCCACCCTGCGCAGCCGCATGAAGAAGCTCGGCCTGGAGAGGCCCCGCTGAAGCGGGGGACGATATTTCGCGCGGGAGCGAAATATCGCTCATCCTGTTGTAACTTGAGCCAGATCAGCAGGATAGGCGCCAGACCAGTTCTCTCGGAGTGACATTTCGCCCGCACGAGGAGCCGGCGGAACCGCTCATCCGGCATCCACCCTGTTCACTGAGTGCACTGTGGCTCAACGAGTTAGGCTGGTTTCTCGGATTCCTTCGAGAGCCTGGCTCGCGAATTGCACCGGAAACAGAGGACGGGCGGCGGCTCGGAGCCGCTCCCGGCTCAGCCCCTTGGATCGGAAACAAGACAGGAGAACGATCATGAGACCTCCCATGCCGGCCGCTTCCGGGCCCCTGGGCGCGGCGCTGTTGACCCTGGCCCTGCTGCTGCATGGGTCGGCCGCCGCCCACGGGCAGGTGACCTTCGACGACTTCGAGGACGGGGATGCCTCGGACTGGATCTTCTTCGGCGGCAACGAGGCCGGCGGCGGCGGCGGCGCAGCCGGAGACCGTCCGGCGCAAGGCTCGTGGTACCTGGACACGGGCTGGGGCGGCGCCGGCAGCGAGAGCGTGTTCTACGGCGGGTTCTTCCGCAACCTGCCGGAGGACGGGCAGCTCGCCCTGCCCGAGGACCCGTGGCTGAGCCTGTGGGTCCTCGTCCAGACCGGCACCACCGTCGACCGCTTCGCCGTGGAGATCACCGTCCGCGAGGACACCGACGGCGAGGGCTACGAGGAGGGGGAGGACGACTCCTTCCAGCACATCCTCTCCTTCGAGCAGTCCGACGCCGACGACACCTGGCGGCAGGTCAGCGCGCCCCTGGCCTCCTTCACCGACCTGCAGACCGGCGGCGACGGCACCTTCGACGGCGCCGTGGACGAAGTCGTCATCGTCATCTCCGGCGTGGAGGGGGGAGCGGCGACGGACGTCCTCGTCGACTTCGACGACATCCTCTTCACCAGCGGCGCCCCCGAGGCGCCGACCGCCGTGGAGCGGCTGGCGGAGGGCCCCGCCGCCTGGAGCCTCGGCCTCGCCTATCCCAACCCCTTCAACCCGGTCACCACCATCCGCTTCTCCATGCCCGCCGCCGGCGACGTGCAACTGGCCGTGTTCAACAGCCTCGGCCAGCGGGTGCGGACCCTGGTGAGCGGGTTCCACGCCGCCGGCGAGTACGCCGTGACCTGGGACGCCGTCGACGACGGCGGCTCCCCCGCGGGCAGCGGCGTCTACGTCTACCGGATGACTGCCGGCGAGTTCACCAGGACCCAGCGCGTGGTCCTGGCCCGATAGAGTCCCGGCGGGCCACAGGTGCTCCCATGAAGACCCGGCGAATCCTCTCCGCCGTCCTGCTCCTGGCGCTGCCGGCGGGGCTCGCCCCGCGGGCGGAGGCGCAGGCGAACCAGGTGGTCGTCGTCGAGGACGACCGCGGCTGGAAGCTCCAGGTCGACGGCGAGGACTTCATGGTCTTCGGCATGAACTGGGGCTACATCCCCGTGGGCGAGAACTACCGCTACTCCCTGTGGGACCAGCCCGACGAGTTCATCATCGAGGCCCTCGACGCCGAGATGTCGATGCTCCGCGACATGGGCGTCAACGCCCTCCGCCTGTTCTCCGAGATCCCGCCGCGCTGGGTGGAGCACATCTACGACGAGTACGGCATCATGACCGCCGTCAATCACCTGATGGGGCGCTACGGCTTCGAGGTGAACGGCCGCTTCGTGCCCGAGACCGACTACGGCGACGAGACCACGCGCCGGGCGATCCTCGCCGACCTGCAGCGGACCGTCGAGGCCTACCGGGACACCCGCGGCGTGCTCATGTACCTCCTCGGCAACGAGAACAACTACGGCCTGTCGTGGACCAGCTTCGAGATCGAGGACCTGCCCGAGGAGGCCGACGATCCGCGCGCCGAGTACCTCTACACGCTGATGGGCGAGGGAGCGGCCCTGATCAGCGGCCTCGACGACCGCCACCCGGTGGCCCTGGCCAACGGCGACATCAACTATCTCGACGTCATCGCCCGCACCTGCCCCGAGGTCGACATCATGGGCGCCAACGTCTACCGCGGGGTCAGCAGCGGCGACCTCTTCCGGCGCGTCCGCGACGAGATGGGGGTGCCCTTCGTCTACACCGAGTTCGGCGCCGACGCCTACGATGCCAGGCGGGACCGCGAGGACGATGTCGCCCAGGCCGGCTACCTCCTCGGACAGTGGCGGGAGATCTACGAGCAGTCCTACGGCAAGGGCGGCGCCGGCACCGCCCTGGGCGGCTTCATCTTCCAGTGGTCGGACGGCTGGTGGAAGTTCCGCCAGGAGGAGAACCTCGACGTCCACGACACCAACGCCAGCTGGGCCACCGGCGCCTACGTCCACGACTTCGTCGAGGGGCGCAACAACATGAACGAGGAGTGGTGGGGGATCGCGGCCAAGGGCCCCTCCGACGACCGCGGCTTCATCCCGGTGACGCCGCGCACCGCCTACTACGTCCTGCAGCGGGCCTTCCGCCTCGACCCCTACGCCAGGACGACGACGGCTCAGGTCATCCGCCGGAGCTTCGGCGAAATCCGCCTCTCCGACTACTCCCACCGCTACGCCACCGGCCGCGCCCTGGACGAGGTGAAGCAGCTGCGCGCCGTGCGCCTCGGCGACGTGCGCATGCGCTACGAGTCGAGCATCAGCCGCGGCGACGAGCGCACCGAGCGCGGGGAGGAGGAGCGCTTCGGCCACACCGAGTCGTTCTGGACCGACTTCGAGGTCGACAGCGGCGACCTGCGCGGCCGCC
>CAZEHQ010000015.1:0-4675 GCA_964512165.1 uncultured Gemmatimonadaceae bacterium
CGCGTCAGCCGCCGCCTGCACCCGCAGGGCCATCTCGGAAGAGGCGAGGACCTGCTCCGTGGTCAGTTCCCCCTCCTCGCGGGAATCGCCGCGGATCCCCTTGAGGAAGGCCTCCAGGTATCCGCCGCTGTTGCCGGGGGGCAGGGGACGCCGCTCGACCTTGCTGCCCTTCGCCGGCGCCAGCTCCAGGTGATCCTCGTTGGTGGCGATCTCGAGGACGCCTTCGTGCCCCCAGAAGGTCATCCGCCAGTAGTAGGGCAGGGCGTAACCCGGGCCGTCGGGGGCGAAGTAGGAGACGTCGCCCACCACGCCGCAGCCGTTGTCCATGGTCAGCAGCATCTGGGCGCCGTCGTGGAAATGTGGGGTCTCGGGGGCGAAGGCGTTCCAGCAGCGCGCCGCCTCCAGCCGCGTGAAGCGCTGGCCGGTGATGAAGGGGATCCCGTCGATGGCGTGGATGCCGATGTCGTTGATCGTGCCGCCGTGCTGCCCGGGCTCGAAGTACCAGGCCGGGCGGGAGCCGAGCATGAGGGGGTGCTGGCCGCCGAACTGGACGGCGTGGATCTCGCCGACGGTCCCCTTGCGGATGAGGTCGCGCACGGCGCGCGGGCCGGCGGCATCCCGCATGGTGAGCATGCACCCCACCTGCAGGCCGCCGGCGGAGGCGAGGGCGCCGATCCGCTCCACCTCCACCAGGCGGGTGCACAGGGGCTTGTCGGCGATCACGTGGCGCCCGCGCTCCAGGGCGGCGATGAGGCGGGCGCCGCGCAGGGCGTACACGTCGCCCACGGCCACGGCGTCGCACTCGACCTCGTCGAGCAGGCGATCCACCTCGCGGTGAGTGATCTCGATGCTCGATCCGGCCAGCTCCCGGCGGGTCTCCTCGTGCTCCTCGCAGGCGCCGACGACGCGGAGCCCCTCCGTGGCGAGGGCGCGCTCGTAGAGGCTGTGGATGTGGGCGTGGCGGAACCCGATGAAGGCGATACGCACGTCGTTCAAGGTGGTCTCCTGAGAAGGGGAAGCAGATGAACCAAAGGCCGCGGCGACTGCGGTCAAGCGGCGCTGGCGGGTTCCGGGCGCGGCCGGTTACCTTGAAACGGTGGACCGAATCCCGGGGGGACATGACTTGAACTTCGGCAAGGCTGTGGTCGTCGGTGCCGGCACCATGGGCAGGGGTATCGCCCAGGTGCTTCTGGAGGCCGGCCTGCACGTGGGGCTGCACGACGCCTCGGGGACGGTCCTCGAGGCGGCGGTCGACTCGGTGCGGGAGCGGGTGCTGCGCCGGCGCGAGCGTGGAGAGATCCCTGGCGATCCGGATGAGATCGCAGCGCGGCTGTGTGCTCTCGCGGAACTGTCGGACCTGGCCGGCACCGACCTGGCGATCGAAGCGGTGCCGGAGCGTCTCGACCTGAAGCGGGACGTTCTCGCCCGGCTCGATGGTGTGCTGCCGTCGGATGCGGTGCTCGCCTCCAACACCTCGGGGCTGGACCTGTCGGCGCTGGCCGGCGCCACCGGCCGCCCCCATCGGGTGGTGGGCCTGCACTTCTTCAACCCGCCCCCGGCCATGCCCCTGGTGGAGATCGTCGCCGCGCCGCAGACGTCCCCCGAGGTGGTTACAGCCGTGGCCGAGCTGGCGCGCCGCTGCGGCAAGACCCCGATCGAGGTCGGCAACCGGCCGGGATTCGCCGTCAACCGGCTGCTCTTCGCCATGGTCGCCGAGGCGGTCCGGGCCCTGGAGGAGGGGGTCGCGTCAGCGGAGGATCTGGACCGCGCCGTGCGCCTGGGCGCCGGCCATCCCATCGGCCCCCTGGCGCTGGCCGATTTCGTCGGACTCGATGTCTGCCTCGACATCCTCGAGTCCCTCCAGGCGCGCCTCGGCCCGCGGTACGCGCCGCCGGCGACCCTTCGCCGGCTGGTCGCGGAGGGCCGGCTGGGGCGCAAGACGGGGGGCGGGTTCTTCGGCTATTGAGACATCCGCAACCTGGCCGTGGAGCCCGCCTCCGGGCCCCGTGCGGACCAGCCCCGCCGGGCGGCGGGGACCCCGCCAGGCCTTGAGGGCGTCCCACGGGGACCAACGCCATGTTGAGATACTCACGCGCAGGTCTGCTGGCCGCCGGGGGGGTGCTGACCGGCGTCTTGCTGTGGCTGAGGGCCATCGGCGATCTCGGCGAGAACGTGCCCGGGATGTGGCTGGCCCTGCTGCCGGCCCTGGCGGCCTGGACATACGCCGCCTGGCTGGTGCTGCGCTCCCCCTGCGCGGCGCCCGGCACCGCCGCCATCGTGGCCGGCTTCGCCGTCCTCTTCCGGCTGCTGCTGCTCGACACCCCGCCGTCCCTGTCCGACGACATCTACCGCTACCTGTGGGACGCGCGGGTGCAGGCCTCCGGCGGGAATCCATATGCACAAGCGCCGGACGACGCCTCCCTCGCGCCGCTGCGGGACGACGACTGGGGGCGGATCAACCATCCCGAGCTCGTCACCATCTATCCGCCGGTGGCGCAGTGGTTCTTCCGGGGCGCCCACGCGGCGTGGCCGGGGGCCACCGGGCTGAAGGCGGCCCTCGTCCTCTGCGACCTGCTACTGATAGCGGTGCTCTGGCGGCTGCTGAAGCACCGCGGGCAGAATCCGCGGCGGTCGCTGCTCTATGCCTGGCATCCACTGCCCGTCATCGAGATCGCCGGCAACGGCCACGTCGACGTCCTCGCGGTGACGCTGATGATGCTGAGTCTGCTGTTCCTGGCGTCGGGCCGCCGGCACGGGGCGGCCCTGGCCCTGACGGCGGCGATCCTGTCCAAGGTGGTCCCCGTACTGTGCCTGGCCGCCTTCTGGCGATCCTGGGCGCCGGCGGACTCGCGGGGCTGGCGGCGGTGGCTCGATCCGATGCCGCGCCGGCCCCTGGTGTGGGTGCCTCTCGGTGCCGCCGCCGCCTGGCTCGCGTACGCCGACGCCGGCGGGGCCATGTGGTCGGGGCTGCGGACCTTCGCCGTGAAGTGGCGTCACAACGACAGCCTCTACGGCCTGGTCTACTCCCTGCTCGCCGACCCGAAGCCCGGCTGGGAATGGGACGACGGCGCCCTGATGACGGCCCGCTGGATCTGCCTGGCGGCGCTGGCGGCGGTGACCGCGTGGGCGGCCGCCGGCTGGCGGGACCCGGTGCGCGCCGTTGCGGCCTCCATGGGGGCCCTGCTGCTGCTGTCCCCCGTCGTGCATCCCTGGTACCTGCTCTGGATCCTGGCCTTCCTGCCCATGCACCCGGCACCGCCGTGGATGGCTTTCAGCTGGCTCGCCTTCCTCGGCTACGAGGCGCTCATGCCCTACCGCGGGACGGGGACCTGGCAGTCCTCGGAGTGGGTGGCCTGGGTCGAGTACGGCCCGGTATACCTGCTGCTCGGCTGGTGCCTGGCCCGGTGGGCCGCCGCTCGACGCGGCGGGGTGAGCGGAGAGACCGTCTCCGACCGGGCATGAAGCCGCCGATCCCGGTGCGTATATTCAACCTCTTCATCCTCGCCGACGTCTCCTCTTCCCCGATCCAGGTCTCGTCGTGAGTTCCGGTACCTCCAACTGGAAGCTGTCCCTGTGCCTGCTGGCACTGGCCGCGGCCGCCTGCACCCAGGTCGCCCGCCAGCCGCGGCAGAGTGCCGTGCCCTGGTGGGAGGCGGAGGGGAACCCCCCCGGGGCGGAGGGGGTCCAACAGGACACGTCCGCCCAGGCAGTGGCCGAAGCCGAAGAGGGGGTGTCCGCGCTGGAAGCCGCGGCGCCGCCCGACTCCATCGCCGCCGCCGGGGAGAAAGCTCACCCGCCGGCGGCCGTGGAGGGTCCGGATTCGCTGGCGGCTGCCGCACCGGACCCCAGACCGGCTCCGGCCGGTACCGCCCCGCCGCCGGAGGTCGAATCCCGTCCCCCGGAGAGGCCCGCGCCGTCCCCGGAGGTGGTGCAGGCGCAGCGGCGGGCGTACGAGTCGCGCACGGGGGAAGACCGGGAGCGGGTCGAGCGGGTGAACGAATACGCTCTCTGGTGCATCGAACGGGGCCTCTGGGAAGAGGCGCGGATCCACCTCGAGCAGGCCGTCGCCGTGGACAGTCTGTCGGCGAGCCTGCACAACAACCTGGGGATCCTCTACGAACGGCTCGGAGAGCGGGAGAAGGCGCGGGCGGCGTATGAGTTCGCCGCCCGGCTGGCCCCCGCCAAGCGGTTGTACCAAGCCAATCTGAGCTACCTCCGCAGGGCCGCGGAGGCGCGCGGAGTACCGGCGGACAGCGTCTACATCGACGGACTGCCGCGGGCCAGGGAACGCCGCCGAGGGACCGCCCCGGCTCGGGAAACGCCGGAGGAAGGGTGATGCCCACCATGAACTCTCGTACACGCCGCATCCGCGCCGGCGCCCTGCTGCTGGCCGCCGCCATGGCCTGGCTGCCGGTCGGAGCCTCGGCCCAGGACATCCTGTCCTCCCAGTTGCGCCAGGGCTTCGGCAAGAACAAGGTGCGCTACAAGGACTTCGACTGGCACTTCGTCGAGAGCGAGCACCTGCTCCTGCACTACGAGCCGGAGTTCGAGGACCTCGCCGACCGGGCCGTGGAGTACCTCGAGGAGGCCTACGTCCACATCAGCGCCCTCATGCGCCACGAGCTGTCGACCAAGCCGCCCATCGTCATCTTCAAGTCGCACTACGAGTTCCAGC
>CAZEHQ010000015.1:4685-36067 GCA_964512165.1 uncultured Gemmatimonadaceae bacterium
GACCAACATCATCCAGGCCTTCCTGCCGCCCGGGGTAGCGGGCTTTGCCGAGCCCCTGCGCTACCGCATGGTGATCCCCTTCAACGGTGATCTCGACGACTTCCGCAACGTCCTCACTCACGAGCTGATGCACATCTTCCAGTACGACATCGTGAACCGTGGACCGGTGCGGCGCATCTCCAACCCCATCGCGCGGCCTCCCACGTGGATCATGGAAGGCCTGGCCGAGTACTCGACGGAGGAGATGAACACCATCGACGAGATGGTGCTGCGCGACGCGGTGCTGACGGACCGGCTGATCCCTCTCGAGGTCATGGACTCGAGCTGGAACTACCTGCCGAACCCGTTCCTGGCCTACAAGCAGAGCCACAGCCTGATGGAGTACCTGGCGGCCAGATTCGGGCCCGAGAAGGTGAGCCGCATCCTGCGCGTGTGGGACCAGCAGACCGACACGGACCGGCTCCTCGAGCGTCTCGTCGACATGGACATGAGCACCCTCGACGAGCGCTGGCAGGCGCACATGCGCAAGCGCTACTGGCCGCTGCTGCAGCACCGCGACTACGTCTCCGAGTTCGCCAGCCGCGTCGTCGACAACGACGAGATCCACGGCCTGTACATGTCGCCGGAGTGGTCCCTGGGAGGCGACATGCTCGCCGTCCTCAGCACCGACGGCGTCGAGCAGCACGTCGACATCATCCGGGTCAGCAACGGCCGCCGCGTGCAGCGGGTCACCACCGGCATGCGCACCCGCGTCTTCGACGACCTGACCTTCGGCGACGGCACCGTCGCCTGGGCCCCGGACGGGAGCACCATCGCCCTGGTGGGCAAGGACGGCCCGAAAGATGCCATCGTCCTCTGGGACCTGTACGACAAGAAGCTGGTGAACACCCTCTCCTTCGACGACATCGAGATCGTCGAGGGACTCGACTGGGCGCCGGACAGCCGCCGCCTGGCCTTCGTCGGCACCGGCTACGGGCAGAGCGACCTCTACATGGTGGACGTGGCCACCGAGCAGGTCCGCCAGCTGACCGGGACGTCCCGGCGGGAGGACCACCCCGACTTCCATCCCGACGGAAGGCGCCTGGCCTTCAGTGCCAAGGTGGAGGGCCAGTTCGACATCAAGGTCTACGACCTCGACACGGGGAGCCAGTCCACGCTGGTGGCCACGCCGGGCGACGACCTGTGGCCGGAGTGGACTCCGGAGGGCGACAGGATCCTCTTCGTCTCCACCCGCGACGGCATCAACGACCTGTTCCTGCAGGACCTCGGAGACGGCCGCGAGTACCGCCTGACGCGCACCCTCTCCGGCATCATGAACCCCTCCCTGTCCCCCGACGGCCAGCAGCTGGTGCTCAACACCTACTACCACAGCCGCCGCGAGATGTACCGCATGGACATGCCCTCCATGCCGGAGCTGCGGCGGCGCAGCGAGGAGCTGGCGGCGCGGGTTGGCGCCGAGCCGGCGGTCGCTGCCGAGGCCGCCGAAGCCGGTGGCGAGGGGCCGTCCGGACAGGATCCCATCCTCCTCGTGCAGAAGGGTGAGGCCGACACTGCCGCAGCCGCCCTGGCCGCGGCAACCCGCCTCGGCCTGGAGGAGGCGGTGGCCGCCCTCGACCGCAAGGCGGACACCCATCAGGCGATGAAGCTGGCGGAGGCCTCCGGCTCCGCCGCCGGTGCGGTCGCTGCCGGCGACGGCGGCACCCCCCCGCCGGCGGGAGCCCTGGAGGAAGTGGGCGACGCCCTGCGGCGGGACACGGCGCGGCTCCCGGGTGGTCCCGAGAGCGCCCTGGAGGGCCTGCCCCGGCGGCGGTATACGCCCAAGCTGGAGTTCGACGGGGTGGCCCTGCAGATGGGCTACTACTCGGGCTTTCTCGCCGGGGTGGCCCAGTTGAGCATGAGCGACCTCCTGGGCAACCACGACCTCAACATGTTCACCGACTACGTGGGTTCCCAGGAGATCAACAACGACTTCACCTTCGCCGCCGGCTACAGCTACCATGGCCGCCGGCCCACGTACAGCGCCATGGTCTTCAACTGGAACCAGTACTTCAACGACAACGAGGGCCGGGGTCCCTTCGGGGGCTACTACGGGATCGGCGCCCGCCTCACCCGGGGGCTGGTGCGCAGCCGCCAGACCGGGGTGCTGGCGGACATGAGCTACCCCCTCGATGTGTACCGGCGCGTCGAGCTGTCGTACTCCTTCGTCGACGAGCAGCGCGAGATCGCGTGGCCGGTGCAGGAGCCGATCGACGGCTCCAGCACGCACCTGTTCAAGGCCGCCTACGTCCACGATTCCCTCAACATCGGGCTTCTCGGCCCCACGGCGGGACGGCGCTACTACCTGTCCGCCGGGCGCACCCTGGCCCTGAGGGAGGGGGACCGCAACTTCACCCACGTGGAGATCGACTACCGCCACTACCTGCGCCTGGGCCGCTGGTCGGTCCTCGGGTTGCGGGGCACGGGCATCGGCTCCCTGGGGCGCGACGGCCTCGAGTACAACCTCGGCGGGCCGGCCTGGTTCCTGCCCTTCTACCCGGGGTACAACCTCAACGTGGGGCCGCTGCGAGGCTACGCGTTCTCGAAGTTCACCGGCACCCGCGTGGCCCTCGCCAACGGCGAGATCCGCGTTCCCTTCATCCGCAACATCACCTTCGCCTGGCCCGGGACGTTCGCCATTCCCGCCGTGGACGGCGCCATCTTCGCCGACTTGGGGAGCGCCTGGAAGCGGGACCAGACCCTGGACCCGTGGCCACTGCAGAGCCCCCATGCCGAAGTCGACCCGGCGGCGGAGCGCGTGCGCCTTCAGGGCGGCGTCGGCTTCGGCTTGCTCGTCTACTTCCTGGCGCCGCTGAACTTCGAGTTCGCCCGGCGCACCGACTTCAAGGACATCTCCGGGTGGCACATGCACTTCAGCTTCGGGCGGAGCTTCTGAGAGTGGCAGCCGGGCGTCGGGCGCGCCGGGCCACCGTCTGGATGGCTCTCCTGTGCCTGTGCGGGTGCGCCGGACGCGGCGCCGGCATGGGCACGGCCGTCGAGTTCCGGGCACCCTCCGTGCCCGACGCCGAGATCCGCCCACTCCTCGAGGGCGTGGAGACGATCGGCGTGCTCTCGGCCACCGACATCATGCCGCTGCAGGATCTGGACATCGAGAAGGTGATGGGGCGTCTCACCGACGCCACCGCCGGAGGACTGCGCAACCTGTCCGACCGCACGGTGATCGGCCAGGACGAGATCCGCTGGCACTTCCGCGACGTCGAGCTGGACTCGGCGGCCGTCTTCAGCGACAGTCTGAAGAGCGCCATGGTGAGCGAGCTGGGCCTCGACGCCCTCGTCTTCGTCACCCTCCGCAGCCTGGACGCGCGGATGACGCCCATGACCCCGACCCCCTACGGAGGCATGGCCGCCAATCCGAGGGTGAACATCACCGTGAACCTGCACCTGCTGCTGGTGAACCTGGCCACCGGCGGGCACTGGAGCCACGAGGGCAGGCACAGCAGTTGGCAGCCGGTGCAGCTGGACCTTCTCGGGGGCGGCCGGGACCGCACCGAGCGGCAGATGCTGACGGCCCTGGCCCCGCCGCTGCGGCAGTTCCTGGCCCGCGTGGCGCCGCCGCCGAGCCGGCAGACGCGTCGCTTCGATAGCAGCGGGGACTGAGCCGGCGGCAGGACGGTGGCCGGCGCAAAGGAAAGGGGGCGGCCCCGGTCGGGAGCCGCCCCCTCTTTTTTTCGTGATGCGCGCGCGGTGTCCGTTCAGCGCCGCTTCTTCCGCCGCTTGGCGGCCGAGCTGCCGCTGCTCTTCTCCTCCGAGGAGGCCGGCTTCGACGAGCCGGAGGAGGAGACGGAGCCGGAGGAGGCGGAGCCGCTGGACTTGGAGCTTCCCGAGGGCCGGGTGGTGCGCTGACCGACGGTCGAGCGCCGCACCGTCGGCTCGACCCGCTGCGTCCAGGCGCGCTCCTGGCTCTGCCGCTGGCGCTCCCGCAGGGCGGTCTCGTCGACGGTGGGGGACACCGAGGTCGGCCCCCTGCTGGTGAGTCCGGACCTCAACTCGGACAGCTCGGTGGTGGTCACCAGCTCGTACCCCGGGGGCACGTAGCTGCCGCTGGAATAGTAGGGGTCGTAGCCGTAGCCGTAGGGCCCGTAGTAGGGGCTGTAGCCGTAGGGCCCGTAGCCGCCGTACCGATAGCCGTGTCCGTAGCCGTAGCCCGGGCCGTACGCGAAGGGGGACCCGAAGCCGTACATGCCGTACCGGGAGTCGTAGCCGAAGATCGGATAGCCGCTGCCGTAGGAGCTGCCGTACGAGTCGTAGGCCGGGGTATCGAGGCCGCGATCGTCGGTGAACCGGCCGATGCGGGGATCGCGGTCCTCGGGCTCTTCCCAAGTGGCGGAATGGGCGGGCTTCTCGGGGGCGGTGAAGCCCCCGGGGGCCCGCAGGACGGTGTAGCAGCCGGTGGCGGAAACCGCTGCCAGCACGAGCACGAGACGTGTGAGGGATCTGGTCATGTCGCCACCTCCTGTCGGTGCGGCGCCCTCGCCGGGCGCTCCTGGGTCAATATACGGAGGGAGCCCTCGCGGTCAACGGCTCTCGGGGGCTCCCCCGGGGGGTCCGGGGAGGGGGTCAGAACTGGTAGCGGACCCCCATGAAGACGCGGTTCACGTCCACGTCCTCCCGCAGTTCCAGCTCGTCCTCGCGTTCGGCCTGCTCGTAGTTGCCGCGGGTGTAGGCCAGCTCGACGCGCACCGCCTCCTCCACGGCGACCCCTGCGCCGAGGGTGTAGAACCGCCGGTCCCGGAGCACCCGGATCAAGGCGTTGTGCACCGGGTCCGGCGCGCGGGTCGGATCCCGGGGCCCGACGAAGGGCAGGGGATCGGAGTAGTAGCCGGCGCGCAGATCGACGGCGGCCCACGGCACCTGCCACTCGGCCCCGAGGTGCCAGCGCAGGACGTCGGCGTACTGGTCCTCGAAGGAGGTGTCGGTGCGCAGCTCGAAGGGGTCGTCGTCGGTGTACTCGGTCTGGGTCCACTCGGTGGCGTGGACCGAGGCGGCCAGTGTCACCTCGGGCACGGGCCGGCCGGAGACGCCGAGTCCGAAGGAGAGGGGCAGGGCGATGCGGTAGCTGCTCTTCAACTCCTCGCTCGGCGTCTCCACCAGGTCGCCGTTGTCGGATTCGACAGAGCTGAAGTGTGGTTGGGGCGGCGCCCGCCAGGTGTAGCTGACCTTGTGCGAGGACCCGGTGGACATGGTGACGCCGAGGCGCACGCGCGGGTCGTCCCGGGGGGTGCGCACCATGGCCCCGAGGGTGGCGGTCCAGGTCGTGCCGTAGTCGTCGACGAAGACCTCGCGCTCGGTGAAGCGGCTTTCGTAGAAGAAATCCTCCGTGTCGATGGAGACGAACTCCGAGGTCCACTCGTCCTCACCGCCGATGAGGCTGAGGGTGGCGCCCACGGAAACCGAGGGGCTCACGTCGATGGCGCCGGCCACGGAGGTGATGGCCAGCTCGCCTTCGTGGCGGAAGCTGTCGTCGTAGGCGAGGCTGTCGCCGAGGACGGCCCCGGCCGCATCCCGCACCACCGGCACCAGGGGGTAGTCGAGGGCCCAGTCGAAGTCCTTGACGCGGTTGAAGCCCGCCGCCAGCACGAGGCTGCCGCGGTACACGGGCACGGGATAGACGAAGCCCAGACTGCCGAAGCGGGTGTTGCTCACGTCGGCGATGGCACTGCTCTCGATCGGTGTCCCGAATCCGGTGACGGCCCGGTTCTGACGGGCGTTGCGCAGAAAGGCGACGCTGATCTCGCGCTTGCGCATCTGCGCCAGACCGGCCGGGTTCCAGTAGACGGCGGTGAAGTCGTCGGCGAGGCCGGCGAAGGCGCCGCCCATCCCCATGGCACGGACGCCGACGCCGGCGAAGTTGTCGATGGACCGTTCTTCCTGGCCGGCCGCGGCCGTGGCCAGGACGAGCAGGGCGAGGGGAGTTCGGAAATGGCGCATCAGAAACTCTCGCTGTAGCGAACGGAGATCTCGCGGCTCAGGTCGGCGGAGGGTCCGCCAGGCGCCGTCCGCTCCCCGTTCTGGAGGAAGTTCTTGAGCAGGAAGCCGAGCCTCAGGCTCGGGGTGGGCGACCAGTTGACGCCGCCGTTGGCGTATCCGCGGTTCAGGGCCCAGGAGTCGTCGCCGCCGTCGCGGGCGAGGTCGTACTCGGCGATGAAGATGAGCCTGTCGCTGAACCGCTTGTCGGCGCCGAGCCACCCGGAGAGGCCGCCCCTTTCCTCTTCGAGGGACCAGCTCAGGCCCCCGTGAAAGCCGAGCTGGCCGACGGTGGTCCCGTAGTTCTTGCTGGAGGCCAGGTAGATCCCCTTGCCCCGGACCTGGTACCTACCCTGGCCGTGGGCTCCGTATCCCTGGGTGTCGTACCCGGCCGTCAGGGCGGGCATGCCCGTGCTCTCCTCGACGAGGCGGCAGCGAGCCGCGGCTTCGACCCTGGGATACCAGTCGACCTCGTCGTCGCCGATGACCCCCTCGCCCCCGAAGGCCAGGCCGATGGCCAGGCGCTGCAGCAGTCCGGCGTCGACCTGGATTATCAGGCCGCCTCCCGAGAACAGCCTCAGGTCGACGGCGAACCGTCCCTTGTCGACGAGGCCGGCGGTGGGACTGTCCACGAGGCGCACCAGCTCCGGGGGCCCGTACTGGGCGCCCGCGGGACCCGCCCGGAACGCGGCCAGCATGGCCAGCGCCGGAAGCCATGAGCGGTACGAGGTCAAGCGTCCCTCCCGGGCGCGGCGCCGCTGCCGGGCCGCCGCCATCGGATGCGCCGCTCCTGCTCCTGCTCTCCGTACCGAAGCTCGATCCGCCACCGCTTTTCGGGGAGCAGCTCGGGCAGGCGGTCCGCCCACTCCACGAGGGTGACGGCGTCGGCCTCGTGGAAGAACTGGTCGGCGCCGATTTCCGCCAGCTCGTCCACCGTCTCGAGGCGGTAGAGGTCGAAGTGGTAGACCCGCAATCCGCTCGCCTCCCCCGCGCCCTCGTAGACGTTCAGCAATACGAAGGTAGGGCTGTTGACCACCTCGTCGACACCCAGACCGGCGCAGATTCCCTGCACGAGGCAGGTCTTGCCGGTGCCGAGGTCGCCTTCGAGGGCCACCAGGTCTCCCGGCGCCAGGGCCGCGGCCAGCTGACGGCCGAAGCGCCGGGTCTCGGAGGCGCAGCGGGTGCGGCGCTCACCGGCGCGGGCGAGATCCGCGGTCACCGTAGAGGGAGACACCGCACGAGTGGGGTTGGGAGGGCATCTGCATGAGCGACGGTCGAGAGGTCCCTGACAAGAGAGACCATCCTGCCGTCGGGATGTTCCTGCCGGACGGGGGAGGACGGGTCGGGGCCGCCAGGGAGCGGGAGCGGCGGCGGTACGGCGGCATCCACCGCGTGAGGGCGGCGGCTTCCCCGGGGTTGGTGCTTCAGCCGCCGGAGGCGCGCCGGCTGTCCATGGGGATCACCGACTCATCCCCGCCCACGACGGGCTCGGGGGCCTCCGCCACCATGGCGTCCACACCTTCATTCTCGTCGACGTCCATGGAGCAGTTGCCCTGGAACACGGCGCCCTCGGAGATGGACAGGGCGTTGGAGTTGATGTCTCCCACGACCCGTGCCTGGCTGTCGAGGCGGACCTTGTCGCCCCGCACGTTGCCGTGCACGACCCCGTTGATGTAGACATCGCGGCCGTCGAGCTGGGCATGGGCCTCGCCCGACTGGCCGATGGTGAGCGTTCCCGAGCACGACAGCTCGCCCTTGAAGGTGCCGTCGATGCGAACGCTGTTGTCCACCTTCATGACTCCCTCGAAGAGGGTGCCGCGGCCGACGATCGTGTTCAGGGTCTCGCCGCCGCCGCCGCTCTCTTCCTTCTTGCCCAGCATTTCCTTGTCTGTCCTCCGGCTGTTTCCGGTGAAACCGGGCAAACCGCCTAGACTGTCGAGCACTTTGTTCATCAGCCGGCCAATATAGGATCGGGCCGCGGGAGGGAAAAGGGCCGCGAAGATTCCGGTCATTTCCTCTTTTTTTTGGCTTTCCTGCCCTCGGCCTTGCCGTTGGCGCGAAGCCGCTCGACCACGGCGAGCACGGCGGCCTGCGTCGGCTCCTCGACGGCGGTCATCTCGATGACGGGAATGTCCTCGTCCTCGCAGCCCCTGAGGATGTGCTCCTGGATCCGGAGGATGCGATCGAGGTTGGAGAGGGACTTGCGCGGCGTCCGGGCCGGGGCCTGCACCTCGCGCTTGGCGAAGCGCGTCTCGTAGGCCTCGCGGTCGGTCAGGGCCAGGCAGATGGGCACGATGATGGCGTTCTCCTCGAAAGCTCTCCACCGCGAGATCCCGGGGAGCAAGTGCACGCCGTCGATGATGACGCTCGCATTCTCCTCGATGCAACGGGACATGATGGCGCGCACGCCGACGCCGACGACCCGGGACTGCTCGTGGAAGGCGGTTACCACCGGGTCGAGGCCGTCCTGGATGTCGGCAGCCTCGGCGTCGTAGGAGGAATCGTGGATGGAGGGCATGAAGTCCCTGGCCAGCGTCAGACGCAGGATCTGCCGGATGTCGTCGGTGGCAACGACGCGGGGGATGTCGAGGACATTGGCGAGACTCACGGCCAGCGTCGTCTTGCCGACGCCGGTGGCGCCGCCGATGAGGATCACGAGGGGCTGGTCCAGGTCCCTCCAGTCCCGCCAGGTCCGGTAGAGCTCGGCGGAACTCTCGCCGCAGCTCTCGAGGATGACCTCCTGCACGAGGTTCTCCAATTGGCCGTGGCCGATGCGGCCCGTCCGCTTGTCGAGGAGGCGTTCCTCCACGGTGCGGGCGAGCTCGTAGGAGCGGTCGGGGGAGAGGCCGGCGGCCTGGATCGAGTGGGACAGCAGCTCGCGCGAGAAGGGACGGGGGCCGGCGTCGCGGTCGACGGTGATCGTCGTCGGCGACGGTTCCCAGAACAGGAGGTTGCCGAGGGGGCGGTCGGGATGGTCGCGCTTGAGAAGGTCGGCGATCAGATCGAGGATCTGTCCCCGTTCCACCTCCTTGCGCCGGCGCACCTCGGTGCGCACCTCGTCGGCGATGCCGTAGGCCTCGTCGTGATCGAAACCGCGCTGCAGGAGATGGTGGACGAGCATCCCCCGCATGAAGGGGATGCGCTTCTTGCCGTCGACGATGGTGGCCATCGGCGCAAGAACCTACCCGGGCCACCTGGGAGGGGCAAGGCGAGCGGCCTTCGGTGAGATATATTATCCGCCGCCCCCCAACCTCTGCCTTCCCATGGGAGTTTCAGGTCATGTCCAATCCGATTTCCGATCTCGGCCGGCAGGGCCAGAGCGTCTGGTACGACAGCATCCGCCGGGGCCTTCTCACCAGCGGTGAGCTGGGGCGGCTGATCGCCGAGGACGGCCTGCGGGGGATGACCTCCAACCCCGCCATCTTCGAGAAGGCCATCGCCGGGTCGGACGACTACCGGGGGGTGCTGCGCCGCCACGCCGCCGCCGGGCTCTCGCCCCTGCAGATCTACGAGGCCATCGCCGTGGAGGACATCCAGTGGGCGGCGGACGCGCTGCTGCCGGTGCACGAGGAGTCGCGGGGGCGCGATGGATTCGTCTCCCTCGAGGTATCGCCGCACCTGGCCCACGACACGCAGGGGACCGTCGACGAAGCCCTGCGCCTGGCCGGCGACGTGGGGCGCCGCAACCTGATGATCAAGGTGCCGGGAACACCGGCGGGCGTACCCGCCATCGAGCGGCTGATCGGGGAGGGGGTCAACGTCAACGTCACCCTGCTCTTCGCGCGGGACCGCTACGCCGCCGCCGCCGAGGCCTGGCTCAAGGGCCTGGAGAGCCTGCTGGAGAAGGGCGGCGACCCGGCCGCCGTCTCCAGCGTGGCCAGCTTCTTCGTGAGCCGCATCGACACCCTCATCGACACGCGGATCGACGAGCGCCTGGCCGAGGAGACCGACGCCGTGCGCCGCGTCGCCCTCGGCGCCCTGAAGGGCCGCGCCGCCATCGCCAACGCGAGGCTCGCCTATCGGCACTACCGCGGCCTCGTCGCCGGCGAGCGCTGGTCCCGCCTCGCCGCCGCCGGCGCCAACCCCCAGCGCCTGCTGTGGGCGAGCACCAGCGTCAAGAACCCGGCCTACCGCGACGTGCTCTACGTGGAGGAGCTGATCGGACCGGACACGGTGAACACCCTGCCGGAGGCGACCTTCGACGCCTTCCGCGATCACGGGGTCGTGGAGGCCACCCTGGAGAAGGGCGTGGACGAGGCCCGCGAGGTGATGGCGGCCCTCGAGGGGCTCGGCATCTCCATGCAACAGGCCACCGACCAGCTGCTGGAGGACGGCGTTCGCCTCTTCGTGGAGCCCTTCGACAAGCTGCTGGCCGCCATCGAGACCCAGTGCGAGGCCCTGCCGCTCCGAGCGTGACCCCTCTCCGCGACGTGAGACTCAACCACGTACTCCTCCCGGTCCTGGCGGCGGCCCTGATGTCAGCCCAGTGCGCCGATCGCGGGGCCGGACCGCCCGCGCCGCCTCCGCCCGGCCTGGATGACGAAGAGTGTCCGGCATGCACCCCCGAGAGCGCCATGGAGAGCCTCGAGCGCGCCTTCGAGGAGCGCGACCCGGACCTCTACGCGGGCCTGCTGGACGACGGCTTCTGGTTCACCGAGACCGACTGTCTGGGCCAGCTCCTCTATTACAACGACAAACAGGAGGAGCTGGACATCATGGGCGGGGGCGACTCGACGCGGGGGATCTTCGACGTCTTTGGTAGGATCGACTTCGGATTCTGGACCTCGAAGAGGCACGAGGAGTCGGGGGCCGACTCGCCCATGGCCTTCGAGGGGGATCCGGACGGCCATCCGGAGGAGGACTGGCTCGTCTTTCGGGGGCGGGTGGAGATGCTGCTGCTGACAGAGCCGGACGAGGGCTTCATCGTCGATCAGGTGATGACCTTCAAGCTTCGCCAGGACGAGGAAGGCACGTGGCGCCTCCGGCGCTGGGTGGACGACCCCTTGTCGACGGCTTGCGGGGAAGCGAGTGGCAAGGCGGCTGCCGAGAGCAATTCCTGGGGCCGGGTCAAGGCGTGGGTCATGGCGGCAGCCAATGGCTGAGCGCGGCCGGGCGGCGGTGCTCGTCGACGACTACCGCTTCGAGATCCGGGAGCTGCCGGCTCCCGAGGTCGAGCCCGAAGGCATCCTGGTGAAGGTCACCGGTTGCGGCGTGTGCGGTTCCGACCTGCACCTGTGGCGCGGGGACATCCGCATGCACGGCTGCATCCACGGCCACGAGCTGGTGGGGCGCGTCCACTCCCTGGGCTCGCGGGTCTCCACCGACTGCCTGGAGCGGCCCCTGAAGGAGGGGGACCGGGTGATCTTCAGCTACTTCACCCCCTGCCACCGCTGCTACCACTGCATCCGCGGCGAGTTCACCGACTGCCTACACAACTTCGAGATCGTCCGGCCGGTGGAGGAGTGGCCCTACTGCCACGGCGGCTTCGCCGACTACTGGTATGTCAGGCCGGGGAGCTTCGTCTTCCGTGTGGACTCGGATCTGCCGGACGACGCCCTGACCTCCGTCAACTGCGCCGCGGCCACGGTGATGGAGGGAATCGAGCGCTCCAACCCGCGGGCCGGGGACACCGTCGTCTTCCAGGGCGCCGGTGGTCTTGGCTTGTACGGGATCGCCTATGCACGAGAGCGGGGCGCGGGCCCCATCATCGCCATCGACGGGCAGCCACCGCGTCTGGAGCTGGCCCGCCGGTGCGGCGCCGACCACACCATCGACATCAACGAGATCACCGACCCGCGGGACCGCATCGCGCAGGTGAAGGAGTGGGTCGGAGGCGGGCGCTCGGGGGCCGACACCGTGGTCGAGGTCGTGGGCTTCCCCGGCGTCGTGCCGGAGGGCCTGGAGATGCTGCGGCCGGGGGGCCGCTACATCGAGATCGGCAACATCTCCAGGAACTCGATGGTGGAGATCGACATCAACCGGGTGCTCCACGGCATCAAGTACATCGTTCCCGTCTCGTTCTACAGCCCGCGGCTGCTGCCGGCGGCGCTGGAGCTGATGGAGCGCACCCGCGACCGGTATCCGCTGGCCGATCTCATGTCCCACAGCTTCGGTCTGGAGGAGATCAACGCCGCCTTCGAGAGGGCGGAGTGGTTCGGGCGGGACCGCGCGACGGCGGTGACCCGGGCGGTGGTGAAGCCGTGAGGGAAGGCAGGCTCTACACGAACCGGAACAACCGCACGTCCAGCACCCGCGAGGAGCTCCCGGGCTCGTTCCACTGCACCAGGATGGGGCTCTGGTAGGTGCCCCAGCCGATCTCGCCGGCGCCGTTGGAGTTGCGGTCGAGGACCGGCAGGCTGATCCCCCGCTTCATCCGCAGGAAATGGGAGACCGGGACCGCCAGCGCCCGGTTGACCACTCTCTCCACCATCGAGTGGCGCATGCCGGCGCGGTCGAGGATCGTGTTGAAGATCTGCACCGCGTCGTACTGGGCGTAGTTGAGGGCCTTTGCCGGTATGCTCCGGGGAACCTGGAGGGCGCCCCGGCCCATGCGCGCCATGTAGCGGAAGGGGTTGGCGAGAACCTCCCGCAAGTCGTGGGACATGAGCAGGGTCTCGTACTCGTTCACCGTGAGGCCGGCGTCGCGGTCGCTGGCGGGCAGGGAGACGTCGAAGCGGCCGAAGGAGACCTTGTGCTCCCGCGCCAGGCTCTCCAGCTGGCCGATGAAGCCGAGAGCGGGGTCGCGCAGGTTCTGGGCGTCGATGGCGTGGGGCGAGGCCGTCACCGGCACCTGGATGCGGGTCACTTCCTTCTCGCCCTTGTAGGCGATGACCGTGGTGCGGCGCTGCCGGGTGCCGCCCACGTGAACGCCGTCCAGCTCCACGAACCATACGGGCTCGTCGCCCTGCAGCTCGTAGGAGGTGGAGGTGTGGAGGCCCCCGCCCATGAAGGTCAGGTGGGAGTCGGCGTTGCGCGGCTCGGTGGCGCGCTCCTTGTCGGAGAGCTCGGTGCGGCGGTCCAGTTCGTCGTGGACGTAGCCAGCGTCGGGGGGGAAGAGCTCCTGGAAGAGCTTGAGGTAGTCCTGGATGGTGGCGCCGTCGTGGTCGAAGACCTCCGCCAGGCGCTGGTCCAGGTAGCCGGCCGTGGTGTGATCGGAGATGTACAGGGCCCGGGGATACTTGGTGAAATCCGACCCGAACTCCTCGCGGAGCTTGCCCCGCACGTCGATCAGGTCGACGCGGGAGGCAGGCTCGATGCGGAGGGTGGCCTGAAAGGGGGCTTCACCGGACCGGGTGTGCCGGTTCACCAGAATCATGGGCGGCTCGCCGATCTTGCGCCGGAAACCGTGCGGGGGACGGGTACGGGTCCCCTTCGACTGACGGGCCAATGTAGGTCCCGGGTCGGCGGTGTCAATGCGCGCGAGGTGGTAGAACCCCTGCCGGGCGACTCGGAGCGGAAGGCCATCAGGAACACCCTTTCGAGGACGCCCTGCCGCGCAGGTCAGATGGGGGCCAGCCAGCCTCCGTCCACGGGCAGGGCGGTGCCGGTGATCCACTCGGCATCGTCGGAGGCGAAGAACACGCAGGCCCGGCCGATGTCGCGGGGCCGGCCGAAGCGCGGCAGGGGGGTGGCCTCGCGGCTGGCCTCGATCTGCTCCGGCGTCAGGTAGTCCTGGATGGCCGTCTCGATGTACCCGGGACAGACGGCGTTGGCCGTGATGCCGCGGCCGGCGAGCTCCACGGCGGTGTCCCTGGTGAGGTTGACGATCCCCGCCTTGGCCGGGGCGTAGGCGGGACCGCCGCCGCCGGCGAAGGAATTGACCGACCCGATGTTGATGACGCGGCCGGCGGGCGACTGCTCCAGGTGGGGAACGGCGTACTTCGTCAACAGGAAGGGACCCCGGAGGTTGACGGCCACCACCTGGTCCCACTGGGCGGCGCTGAGCCCCTGGGTGTCGCCGGGGATGTGGATGCCGGCGTTGTTGACGATGATGTCGAGGCCGCCGAAGGTGCTCACCGCCTCGTCCACGAGGTTCCGCACCGCGCCTTCGTCGGCCATGTCCGCCTGGACGAAATGCGACCCCCCGCCGATCTTTGCGATCTCCTCCCCCGTGGGGGTCATGGTGTCCTGCTCGTGGTACCGCCCCTTCTTCGGGGCTTGGCGGATGTCGGACACAACCACGCGCGCTCCTTCGCGGGCGAACTCCAGGCAGACCCCCCGGCCGATGCCGGAGCTGCCTCCGGTGACGATGGCGACGCGGTCCTTCAGTCTCATGCGTATCCCCTTTCCGGCTGCGGGCGGCGGCGAATTAACCCCCGCGTCCCACGAGCGTCAATCGGGTCGGTGGGTGCTTCTCGTCCTTCTGGGCCTGGTCTTCCTGGGCCTGGTCTTCGCGGGCGCCGGCAGTGCCGCCGAGGCCCCGGGCGGAGAGGCGCTCACCGAGGAGATCGAGGCGACACGGGCGCTGAAGGACAGCCTCTTCCGCCACGGCCCCGAATCGCCGCTGCGGCCGGAGGACGCAGCCGCCTTCCCCGGCCTGCGCTACTTCCCCGTGGACCCGGCGTGGCGCATCCCCGGGGAGTTTCACCGCTACGGGCGCGTGCGCGGGCTGCCGATGCCCGACAGCGCCGGCGGCACCACCGTGGTGCAGCGCCTCGGGCGCTTCCTCTTCGAGCGCGGAGGACGGTCGTACCGGCTCGAGGTCTACGGCAGCGATCAGGACCCGGGCCTCAGCGTGTTCTTCACGGACGAGACCAACGGCGGCCAGACCTACGGGGCGGGCCGCTACGCGCCGGTCGCCGCCGACGGGGACGGCACCTGGGTGCTGGACTTCAACCGCGCCTACAACCCGTTCTGCGCCTACAATCCCGAGTACATCTGCCCCCTGCCGCCGCAGGAGAACCGGCTGCCCTTCGCCGTTCGCGCCGGCGAGCTGAATCCTGGTCCCGATCTTGCTATTCGCGATCTTGCTAAGTGATGTGAATGGCCCTAAGTTCAACGGTGGAAGCATCTTGTTGACTCAAACAAGGGAGATTCGCATGCCCGACGCGCAGCGCACGATGTTCAACCGCGAGGTCGACTTCAGCCTGGAAGGCACCGACAATTCCTACGCTGCCTGCCGCGCCCTCTCCCAGCGGGCGCGCGAGATCAACAGCCGCTTCCGGCAAGTTCCCGAAGGTTCCGAGATCGATACGCCGAACCCGACCGTGGGCGCCCTCAACGACTACTCCGACGGCCGCATCGTCGTCACCGAGGAAGGCCCGGCGGAGCCGCCCCCCACCCCCGAGGGCTGAAGGCCGGAGAGCTTCCGAAGCTCTCCCATCTGCAGTGAGCGGGCCCCTCCCCCGGGCCCCGCCATCCCCTTTGCACCGCCGCGAGAAGCCGCCGAGCCGCCGGCCGCGGTCCCTCCGGCCGGCGGATGGCAAGGAGCGCGATGGCCTCGTCCGAACCCGCCCCCCAGAGCGTGCTCCAGCTCCATGCGGACATGCCTCTCGATGAGGCCTTCGCCGCCTCGTCCTCGCTCTTCGAGGACACGGCGCGGCGCTACGTGGAGGCCTACAAGCAGCTCGAGGAACGGTTCGAGTTCCTCAACATGCGCCTGCGGGACAGCCTGGAGGAGAAGGACCGGGTCAGCAACTACCTGAACAACATCCTCGAGAGCATGACCGGAGGCCTGCTCGTCCTCGGCCTCGACCGTCGCATCACCCTCTTCAACCGTACCGCCGAGACGATCACGGGCCGGTCGCAGGACGAGGTCCTGGGCCGCGCCTACGAGGAGGTCATGGGTCGCCCGGAAGAGAGGGAGGAGTCGGTCCTCCACACTCTCGACAAGGGCGAGAGCCTGCAGAACCGGGAGAAGGACCTGCGCCTCCCCGACGGCCGCTCGATCCCTCTCGGCTTCAGCACCTCCGTGGTGCGCGACGGCAACGGCGACGTCCTGGGCGCCATCGAGTTCTTCACCGATCTGACCGAGGTAAAACGCCTGGAGAGCCAGGTGCGGCGCATGCACACTCTGGCCGCCCTCGGGGAGATGGCCGCCACCGTGGCCCACGAGATCCGCAATCCCCTGGGCGGCATCGCCAGCTTCGCCAGCCTGCTGGAGCGGGACCTCGCGCCGGACGACCCCAACCGGCGCCTGGTGGGCAAGATCACCGAGGGCGTGGCCCGGCTGAACCGCATCGTCTCCAGCATGCTGAGCTATACCCGCCCCCTCAACCTGAACACGCAGTCTGTCGATCTGGCGATCGCCGTGGAGGAGGCGGCGGCCTTCTTCGAGGTCGACGCCGAGGGTTGCAGTCCCGGAGTGACCATCCGCCGCGACTTCCCAGGCCGCGCCTGCATGGGCCAGGTCGATGTCGAGCGCTTCCGCCAGGTTGTCCTCAACCTCCTCCTCAACGCCGCCCAGGCCATGCCGGAAGGCGGCGCCATCGACCTGGGGATCGACGAGGTCCGCGGGGAGGACGGTGACTGGGCCCGGGTCTCCGTTCGCGACTCCGGCGCCGGCATCGCCGCCGACATCCGCGACAAGCTCTTCACCCCCTTCTTCACCACCAAGGAGGACGGCACCGGCCTGGGGTTGGTGACATCCCGCAAGATCGTCGAGGCCCACGGCGGCCGCCTCACCGTGGACAGTGCCCCCGGGGAGGGGGCGTGTTTCACCATCGCCCTGCCCAGGCAGGCGCATCCAGGGAAGGACTCATGGCGACAAAGCGGATCCTCGTAGTCGACGACGACTCCTACGTGCGCAGCGGCACCGAGGAGATCCTCTTGCGCAAGGGTTACGAGGTGGACACGTCCGGTTCCGCCAGCGCTGCCCTGCAGGCACTGGAAGGAGCGGAGTACGACCTGATGCTGTCCGACATCAAGATGCCGGGCATGAGCGGCCTGGAGCTGCTCGAGAGGGTGGTGCCCCGGTGGCCCGAGCTCACCGTGGTCCTCATGACCGCCTACGGCGCCATCGACGACGCCGTGCGGGCCATGCGCATCGGCGCCTACAACTACGTCCTCAAGGGGGACGGATCGGCGCCGGAGGAGATGGAGATCGTCGTTGAGCAGGCCCTGAAGGTGCAGGACACGGAGCGCGAGAACCGGCGCCTGCGGTCGGAGTTGAGCAGCCGCTACGGCTACGGCAGCATGATCGGCAAGTCGCCGGCCATGGTGCAGGTCTTCGACCTGGTGCGCACGGTCGCCGACAGCCGCGCCACGGTCCTTGTCACGGGGGAGAGCGGCACCGGCAAGGAGCTGGTGGCGCGGGCCCTGCACTACAACAGCCCCCGGGCGGGCGGTCCCTTCATCCGCCTCAACTGCGCGGCCCTGCCGAGGGACCTGATGGAGAGCGAGCTCTTCGGCCACGAGAAAGGCGCCTTTAGCGGGGCCATCCGCCAGACGCGGGGACGCTTCGAGATGGCCCACGGCGGGACCCTGCTGCTGGACGAGATCAGCGAGATCGATCCGGCCCTGCAGGCGAAGCTGCTGCGCGTGCTGCAGGAGCGCGAGTTCGAGCGCGTCGGCAGCAGCGAGACGATCGAGGTCGACGTGCGCATCGTGGCCACCACCAACCGGGACCTGGCCAGGGAGGCGGAGGAGGGAAACTTCCGCGAGGACCTCTACTACCGACTCAACGTGATCGAGATCGGGCTTCCGCCGCTGCGCCAGCGCCCGGAGGACGTGCCGGCCCTGGTGCGGTCCTTCATCGAGCGCTTCAACAAGGAAAACGACAAGGGCATCGAGGGTCTGGAGGAGGCGGCCCTGGAGCTCCTCGGCCGTTACCACTGGCCGGGCAACGTGCGCGAGCTGGAGAACTACGTGGAGCGCGCCGTGGTCGTCTCCCCCGGGCCGCGGCTCACCGCGGCGGACTTCCCGCGCAAGCTGGTGGAGGGATCCAACGGCTCCCCCGGGGAGCTGGCCTCGCAGGTGGGCCTGACGGTGCACGAGATGGAACGGCGGCTGATCATGAGCACCCTGGAGGCCCTCGGCGGCAAGCGCACCGAGGCGGCCGCCCAGCTCGGCATCAGCACCCGCACGCTGCGCAACAAGCTCCACGAGTACGGCGCCATGGACGCCTTCAAGCAGGAAGCCGCCGCCGCGAGCTGAGCCGCCGGCGCTCAGCCCTGGTCCAGCCCCAGGATGCGGTCCATCACGCGGGCCGTGCGCAGGGCGCTGTCGCCGGTGCTGGGACAGGAGCCGCGGCCGAGAAGGTCGTCGACGACGCTCTGGATGAGGGGCTGCTGCACGTGGGCAGGCGCGGGCACGGCGAACTCCTCCACCTCGGAACCGCGTTCCAGGCGCACGGGCCGCTCCAGGTCGAAGGCAGCGAACCGCAGGCGGCCATCGCCGCCGGTGATCTCGATCTCCTCGATGCGGCTCGACGCGTCGGCGACGAAGCACCAGGCGCCGCTGCCGGCGGCCCCCGACCCGTGCCGCCAGGAGGCGGTCACCGTGTCGCGGCAGGGGTAGAGGCCGCCCTGGCACAGGGCCACCCCCTCGGCCGCCTCGATCGGGCCCAGGAGGTAGTCGAGGAGGTCGAGCTGGTGGCAGCCGAGGTCGTGGAAGTGGCCGCCCTCGCCGGCGATGACCGGATCGACACGCCAGGGCCGGCCTTCCGGGGTGCGCTCGGAGCCGCCCGCTGGCCTGAAGAGCCGGATGCTGACGGTGCGGACCTCGCCCACGGCGCCCTCACCGAGCAGCTCGGCCACCTTCAGGTGCACGGGCAGGCGGCGGCGGTAGTAGGCGACGAAGAGGGGCACCCCGGCGCGGCGGCAGGCCTCCACCATCTCCTCGCACTCGGCGGCGGTGCGCGCCATCGGCTTTTCCACGTAGACCGGCTTGCCCGCGGCGGCGGCGCGGAGGGTGTACTCGGGGTGCGAGTCCGGCGGCGTCGCCACGTACACGGCGTCGACGCCCTCGTCCTCGATCAGGGCGCCGGCGTCGTCGTACCAGCGCGGCACCCCGTGGCGCCGGGCGTAGTCCCGGGCCTTGTCGCGGTCACGGCGCATGACGGCGGCCAGCTCCGAGCCGCGGGCCTTCTGCAGCCCGGGGCCCGACTTCACCTCGGTCACGTCGCCGCAGCCGATGATGCCCCAGCGCACCGGGGCCTCGTGGATCATCATCCGCATTCCTCCGGCGCCAAGGGTAGAGGGGGCCCGGGTCGATTGACAAGGACGGAGCCCCTGGGGTAAGATCTAGCGCCCTCACCCCGGCTCGAGAATGCCCCCTACTCCCCTCCTCAACCCACGATGGACGCGCCTGCTGCCGGCGGCGCTCGTCGCCCTCGCGGCCCTTCCTCTCGGCGGTGAGGAGGCCCCTGCCGGCGAGTCCGGTCCGGCCTCCGAGGAGGTCCGCCAGCCCCTGATCCATCTGCTGCGGCTGCGCACGGTGGACACCGAGGGCGGCATGATCGACCCCGGGATCACCGCCTACGTGGAGCGCGTCGTCGAGGACGCCGACGAGGCCGGTGTCG
The DNA here is from genome assembly GCA_964512165.1 of uncultured Gemmatimonadaceae bacterium. Classification (GTDB taxonomy): domain Bacteria; phylum Latescibacterota; class UBA2968; order UBA8231; family UBA8231; genus UBA8231. The sequence goes on from CAZEHQ010000015.1 coordinate 24,166, forward strand.
ACGCCCTGGTCTTCGAGATCGACACTTTCGGCGGCCGCGTCGACGCCGCTTCGGTCATCCGCGACGCCATCATCGACGCCGAGTCCCTGACCATCGCCTTCATCGACAAGCGGGCGATCTCCGCCGGCGCCCTGATCTCCCTCGCCTGCGACAAGATCGTCATGGTCAAGGGCGGCACCATCGGCGCCACGACGCCGGTCTCCGGCACCGGCGAGAAGGCCGGCGACAAGTACGTCTCGGTCATGAGCGCCGAGATGCGGGCCACGGCCGAGCGCACCGGGCGCGACCCCGAGATCGCCGAGGCCATGGTCGACGAACGTATCTACATCCCCGGTTTCAGCGACGAGGTGGGCCGGCCGGCTACGCTGACTACCAACCAGGCCCTGCAGTACGGTCTCGCCGACGAGACCGCCCAGTCCCTGCCCGAGCTGCTGGCCATCTACGACCTGGCCGATGCCGAGGTCGTGGAGGTGAAGATCAACCTCGCCGAGCGCGTGGTGCGCCTCCTCACCCATCCCATCGTGACCTCCATCCTGCTCTCGGTGGCCCTCTTCGGCCTCATCGCCGAGGTGCGCACCCCCGGCTGGGGCCTGGGCGGCTCGATGGCGCTGCTGGCCCTGGCCCTGTTCTTCGGCAGCCACCTCATCGTCCACCTGGCCGACTGGCAGGAGCTGCTCCTGTTCTTCGTCGGCCTCGGACTGATCTTCGCCGAGATCGCCTTCATACCCGGCTTCGGCCTGGCCGGCGTGGCCGGGTTCCTGTGCATGCTGGCCAGCGTGCTGCTGACCCGGCTGCCCGCCTTCGAGTTCTGGAGCATCGAGCAGATCAGCGGCGTCGTCGGTCAGTTCGCCCTGTCCATGATCATCGGTATCGTCGCCGCCCTGGTCCTGCTGCGGTCCCTGCCCAAGGTGCCCGCTTTCCGGCACCTGATCCTGGCAGGCCGGACCTCGGCCTCCGAGGGCTACGTGTCGGCGTCGACCGACCAGGACCACGAGCTGGTCGGCATGGAGGGCGTCACCCTCACGGAGTTGCGGCCCGTGGGCGTGGGTCAGTTCGCCGGCAAGCGCCTGGACATCATCGCCGAGGGCGAGTACATCGAGGAGCAGACGACAGTGCGCATCGTCCAGGCCCGCGGCAGCCGCGTCGTGGTGCAGGCCATCTAGCCGGAGGAGCCGTGGAAGAGCTGCTCAGCGCCGAGGCGCTTCCCTGGATCTACAGCGTGGGCCTGCTCGTCCTCGGCCTGGTGCTGGTCCTGCTCGAGATCTTCGTCGTCCCGGGGTTCAACATCTTCGGGATCCTCGGCTTCGGCACGGTCTGCCTCGGCGTTCTCTTCGCCTACAACCGGCTCGGCCCCGAGGCGGCCGCCGTGATCGGCGTCCTCGGCTTCAGCGGCACCGGCGCCCTGGTGTGGCTGCTCATCCGCAACCGGGCCTGGCAGCGGATGGTGCGCGAGGACCGCACCGACCGCGCTTCGGGCTACGACTCGGCCACGGGCGAGCAGGAGGACTGGTCGGTCAGGATGGCGTCGCCCTCACGGCGCTGCGGCCCTCGGGCCGGGCCCGCTTCGGCAACCAGATTGTGGACGTGGTGACCGACGGCGCCTTCATCGCCGAAGGTGCCGCCGTGGCAGTGCTCGAAGTGCACGGCAACCGCGTCGTCGTCCACGAACGCGCACAGTAGCGGAAACCAGGATACAAGGAGACCCAAATGCCAGAGGCTCTGCTCTACATCGCGATTCTCTTCGCGATCATCATCTTCCTGAGCCTGTTCACCTATTTCGTGCCCGTCGGGCTCTGGATCACGGCGTACTTCGCGGGGGTCAAGGTGGGGATCTTCCGCGACCTCGTGGGCATGCGGCTGCGCAAGGTGCCGCCCGGCGCCATCGTGCGCCCCAAGATCAGCGCCGAGAAGGCGGGTCTGGAAGTGGCGCTGGAACGGATGGAAGCCCACTACCTGGCCGGCGGCAACGTCGACGCCGTCATCCTGGCCCTGATCTCGGCGGACAAGGCCAACATCGAGTTGACCTTCGAGCGCGCCGCCGCCATCGACCTGGCCGGGCGCGACGTCCTCGAGGCGGTGAAGGTCAGCGTCAATCCGAAGGTCATCAACACGCCCCTGATCGCCGCCGTGGCCAAGGACGGCATCCAGGTCAAGGCCACGGCGCGGGTCACGGTGCGGGCCAACATCGACCGCCTGGTGGGCGGCGCCGGGGAGGAGACGATCATCGCCCGCGTCGGAGAGGGCGTGGTGACCACCGTCGGCTCGGCGGACACGCACAAGCAGGTGCTGGAGAATCCCGACTCGATCTCCAAGACGGTGCTGGGCAAGGGGCTCGACTCGGGGACCGCTTTCGAGATCCTGTCCATCGACATCGCCGACGTCGACGTGGGCGACAACATCGGCGCCAAGCTGCAGACCGAGCAGGCCGACGCCGATCTCAAGATCGCCCAGGCCAAGGCCGAGGAGCGCCGCGCCATGGCCCAGGCCCGCGAGCAGGAGATGAGGGCGCTGGTGGAGGAGATGTCGGCGCGCGTAAAGGAGGCCGAAGCGGAGGTACCGCGGGCCATCGCCGAGGCTTTCCGTACGGGCAACCTCGGGATCATGGACTACTACCGGATGCGCAACATCCAGTCGGATACGGACATGCGGACTTCGATCTCCGAGACCGGTGAGGGCGAGTCCGGCGGCGACGACCGGAGCTGAGGCGGACGAGCCGTGGAGCAACTGCTACTCATCCTGTTCCTGTTGTTCAGCGTCATCTCGGCGCTGCTGGAGCGCCGCAAGCGCCGCCGGCAGATGGAGGAGGCCCAGCGCCGCCAGCAGCAGACGGAGGACGGGGCGCCGGTCCCCCAGGCGGAGCAGGAGAAGGAAGAGGAGGAGTGGGGCGGATGGCCCTTTCCCGGAGGGGATCCCTTCGAGCCCCGACCCACTCCTCCCCCCACGGCCCAGGCCGAGCCGGATGAAGGCGAGGTGGTGGTGCTGGAGTCGGCGGCGCCGGCGGACGGCCAGTCGCTGCTGGAACAGTTGGAGCGCCAGGCCCAGGAGGCGGAGCAGCGCGCCCGGGACGAGGAGGAGCGCGCCCGCGAGCGGGCCCAGGAGATCCAGCAGTCCCGCCGGCGGATGGCGGCGCGGATGCGCAAGCTGGGGGCGGTGGGACCCGCGGATGGGGATCGGCCTCGCGGCCGGAGTCCCTGGAGGCTGACGCCGGACCGCGCGCGCCAGGCGGTGGTCTACGCCGAGATCCTGGGGCCGTGCAAGGCCGACCGGGGCGAGGACTGGCGCTGGTAGCGGGTCCATTCGGCCGAAGTGGCGGAACTGGTAGACGCGCTGGATTCAAAATCCAGTGGGGGCAACTCCGTGTGGGTTCGAGTCCCACCTTCGGCACCAATCATGTGCTCGATCCGAAGAAGTCACAGCCCTGCCCCGCGCAGCGCCACTACCAGGACTCCGGCGTGCGGGTCATTGGGCCGCCCGCCTCGGCCAGGAAATCCCGCCACCAAGCGAAGTGCTCGCCGGTCTGCAAGTGGGCATCTCGTCTCGAGCGCAGATAGCGCACGCCGATCTCGATGCCGGAGAGGTTCAGCGCAAGAGACTGCGGCAAGCCATCCACCGGCGGCAGGGGGCCGCGGTAGTGGGAGAGGAGATCCGAATTCTGCAGCAGATCGGAGATGACGAGAATGGCGTCACCTCTCCGCTGGCCCCTGGCCATATCCACCGGACCGGGGAACTCCTTGTTGCGTACGTAGCGTATGGTTTCGATGATCGGTGAGGTCGGCGCCGAGGCCTGGCTCGCCGAGTCCGGGAAGGCGCTTCGCATCGCTTTGGTGAACTGCGACCACCGCACCATGACAGCGACCTCCCCCTCGGTGAAGCCATCGACGGCTCCTCTGTCCTCGGGAGAGCCGGGATTGCACATTTCAAACACCTGCCGAGGAGTCCCCACCGGATCGCCTGCACGGGGGAGTTCGTATACGACCAGGAGGTGCCCTTTGGCCACGTAGTTCTCCGAGGGTTGGGGCTCACCATCGGGACTTCGAGGCTGGGTCACGAGAGATTGGGTGAAGCGCTCCAGGGCGGCGATCTGGTGAGGTGCGAGGGGATCCGAAGTGTCCAGAATCAGCGCCGTCGTGGATTCGGGGCCCTCCTCGGAGCAAAGCGTGCGGGGATCGACCTGGCTGCGGCCGCAGGCAAGAAGGCAGGCAGCCGAGGCCGCCATGGCAACGGCCTTTCCGATCCATTGTCTCGTGACGATCCATTGAGCGGCACCCACATTACTATCCCTCTGTCCCCACTGCCGGAGGAAGGCCATCGAGATCTCTCCTGATCTCTTCCAGCTTTCCAAGGGGATCGGCAAAGGCAGGGTGATTCACGTCCTTGGGATCAAGGGCCGGCAGGGGCGCGAAGACTTCGGAGCTGTAGCGTCTGCGGCCCTCCAGCACGACCCTGTCGCATTGTCTTCGCAGTCGACTCAAGGCTCCTCTGAGGACTGGCATTTCAGGTGGCGCGGGTGGGTCCGCCACCTCCGGGTCGACGGCGAATGCCTCAAAGGGGCCATTGAGCGACGCAGGCCACGGCTTGACAGCCCCATTCGTCCGCCGGTAGGTGCGTAACTGTCGATCGCCCGCCTCCTTGAGTTCCTCGACAAGCCTCCGGTATGCGGAGTTCCAGGATTCGATCCTGGCGCGAGCCTCGGCCGCCCCTTCCGATGCAACCCTCGCCTCAATACCGGCGAATACTCTGGACGCATCCGCCGCCCGGCTCTCGATGCGGGCAGTGATGGCTGCGATCGCAGCCTTGTACTGTCCCTGAGCCTCGTTTCGTTTGCGCGACAGGGCGCCGAACCCCGGGTAGGGATCGTCTGCATGGTAATGCTTGTAGGCCACGAGGCTGGACATGAACATGCCCCCGAAGATCAGCACGACCGTCTGCATGCTCTGGGGTATCCACTCACTGGAGAAGGCTGTGGCCAGAGCGGCGCGGAACAAGCTCCCCCAGACCGCTACGTAGGTTTCGTAGTCGCCCGCTGCAATCTGGCTCTGCAGACTCACCAGTGCGTCGCGGTAGTGTCCGAATACGAAATTGAAAACGGGTATGAGCAATACCAGCAGGGCCACAAGGAACCATGAGTAACGACGCTTGCTGCGAAAACTCTCGTACAGGTTCTTTGTCCGCAAAGCGAAGCTGAGCACGAATCCCGCGAAGACATTGAAGGCGGTGAAGAGGATCATCTCCGGCAGCACACCCAGGAAGCCAGAGGGATGGGCCGTGCCAAGGGTCCACGCGTTGAGAAGAAGCTCAAGGCAGGCGACGGCGGCAATCACCCACTTGGCCCGTGGGTCCCTGGCTTGCGCAGCTCTACCGACAAGACCGTGTTCCACGGCAAAGCTCGTATACTCGTTTCGTACCTCGTCGACTCTTGTCTTTGCCGGTTCGGCGCTGTCGATGCCGGAGAGACAGATCTGGTGCATGTCGGCCAGGGCCTTGTCCTGCTCCTGGAGAAAATCCGCATCTGCGTTGGGCAGCCGTAGAGAATCGTTCAGCGTTGCCGTGTGCTTCTCCAACTCAGGACGGGCAGCACTCGCGACTTGGCGCGTAGCGGTCCGGACATCCATCAGGAACTGGCAGTTGGTTGCATCGGCAGGGGGTTCCCCGTTCGAGGCATCCGCCTTGGCCCTGCTCTCCGTGTCCAGCGCTCTTGCGAGGGTTTCCTCGTCCCAAGTGAATCGGGGAACGCTGGGATCGAACTGGACGTGTGGGGGCAACATCGGACCTGCCTCCGAGCGGGAAGGACTGAGGCACCAAACTGTTGACTCCGGTGGTCCGGGACGCTTGCCTGCGGATTCGGGCACAAGGCGATCACGGTATTGGGAGCGCCAATATCGTCCGCAAGGGGTGCTTGGGCAAGGCCGAGGCCCTGCCATCCCTTGACCTGCAGGACGTGGGCAGCCCGGCATCCGAAGGAGTCACGATTCATGGCGGTAGCGGTGGGACAGGCCGCGCCCAACTTCGGCGTCTCGAAATGGGTGCAAGGGGGGCCGACCAACTTCGACAAAGAGAGGAATCACATCGTGGTCCTGGAGGCTTCCAGGTCAACGGCCGCGGCTGCTTCATGTATGCCATTCCCGAGGCGATTCGGGTGCACCAGGAGTTCAAGGACGGGGTGCGCGTGCTGGGTCTGGCCACGGCCTTCGAGGACTCTGACAAGAGCACCCTGGGCAACCTCCGGCTGCTGGCGGAGGGATGATAGAGCGATCCTCACCGAGGACTGACGGCGGACGAGTCCACCATGCTTGATGTCGAGATCCTACACTCCTCCGAGGTTGAGCGGGCAGCCGCGGTGTTCCACCGGGACGGCTTCGTCCCCATCGGGGATGCCCTCGGTCCCCGAGAGCTTGCCCTCGCCCAGTCCGGTGCGGCCCGAGTCATCGCCCGGCAGATGGCGGAGACTCCACTGGAACAGGCCAACCGGGGCCATGCACGCTACTCCTTCGGTCCGCAACTCCACCATCCGGAGTGGGCGCAACTCGTCGAGCTGCCGACAGTCGTTCCAATCGTGGAGGCCATCTGGGGCAGCCCCGACTTCATCTGCTCCGGCGCCGGCGGAGACTACTCTGCCCCAGGTGCCAAGGAGCAGCACCTGCACGCGGATGTCGGGGATCCCTTCAGGGACCCGCTGGGTCAGGTGACGATCCACGACGTGCCGACTCCTTACATCGTCGTGAACTTCCTGATGGTCGACTTCAGCAAAGCCAACGGCGCCATCCGATTCGTGCCGGGGACCCACCGGACGCGGCAGCCGGTACCAACCCCGGAGGAGGAACCGGACCGCATGAAGGAGTCCATCCTCTGCGCTCCCGCCGGAACGGCCCTCATCCGTGACGTGCGCTGCTGGCACGGCGGCACGGCCAACGACTCCGACGAGATACGGCCGATGACCAGTGTCGGCTATCTGGCGCCCTGGTTCCGCCTGCCCGGACTGAGCCCCTCGCTACCGCGCGAGCTCTACGGAACGCTGTCCCCGAGAGGGAAGGAGCTGACCCGCTTCATCGTCCAGCCGGAGTGAGCAGAGAGACCCGGCCTCACCGCGGTTGTGCAATCGGGGACCTCAGTCCCTTCAGCCGTCCTGCCCCTCGGGCGCCACTTCCGCGTAGAAGTTGACGATGTTGCCGTCGGGATCGCGGAACCAGACGGACCGCCGGCCCCACGGCTGGGTGGTGGGTGGCTTCACGATCGGCACCCGCATCGCCTGAAGCCGGTCGAACTGCCGGTCCACGTCGGCGACCTCGAACTCGATCGTATAGCCTCCGCGCCCCGCGCCTTCCATGCTCCCGGCTGCCATGTGCTCCATCTCTTCCTCGGAGAAGATCGAAAGCGAGGCGCCCTCGGTGGAGAGACCGACGAAGGTGCTGTTGACACTCCCCTCGACACCGAGGATCTCGATGTAGAACTCGGCAAGCCGACACACATCCTTCGAGACGATGCAGATTCCATGGAAGCGCATTTGGGCCCTCCGGGTGGTCGTCCACTCTCACACGTCCAGCACATGACGCGCCAGCGGCGTCAGCCGCCGGTCCGTCTCCGGCCTCAGTTGCTCCCGCTGGTCGGTCTGCTGCCGGTGCTCGCGGGCGATGAAGGCGCAGTGCAGGAGCCGCCTCGGCGCCCCGGAGCGGTTGTGGGTGCAGCTGTGCCAGGCGCTGCCGTTGAAGACGCCCACCGATCCGGCCGGGGCCTCCAGGCAGACCTCGCCGGGATGGGGCGCCAGACGGTCGGCGACCTCCTCCCCCACACGTCCGGGGAACCGGTGGCTGCCCGGCACGATGCGGGTGGCGCCGTTGTCGGCGCTCATGTCGTCGAGGATCCACATGGAGTTGACCACGTGGTACCGGCCGGGGGCGCGCTCACCGCCCCAGTCGGCGTGCAGCTCCTGCTGGCCGTGGCCGGGCAGGGGATCGTGGCCGTTGAGGGAGTGCAGCTTGAAGGGCCGCCCAAGCACGTGCCACACGGCAGCCAGAAGGGCCGGATGCAGATAGACGCCGTCGAAGACCTCGCCCTTGTTGACCAGGTCGGCCAGCCGGCGCACTCCTTCGACCTGGGCCACCTCTTTGCCGGCGTCCTTCCCCTCGCCTTCGAAGACGGTCTCGAAAGCCAGGCGCAGTTCCCCGAGCCAGGCAGGGTCCATCAGGCCCTCGAGAATCAGGAAGCCGTGCTCGTCGAGCCGGTTCCGCTGCTCCGGACTCAGCTCGACCGGCTCGAGGCCGAGATCGGTCAGCTGCGGGTCCATCACGACAGCTCGTCCAGGGAGAGGGAGAAGGCGGGCACGAATCGCTCCATGAACCAGGCCACCTCGGGCAGGTCGAGGGCCTCGATCTCGGCCTCGAGAGTCGCCTTGGCGCGGGCGAACTCCTGGTTGCCGCTCTTGAGCTCCTCCAGGCACTTGAGGTAGGCGCAGAGCTTGTCGGCGGCCTTCACCAGTCTGGCCGGCTCGGCCTCCTCGTCGGCCAGGACCAGCGGGCGGTAGGCGCCGCGCAGCTCTTCGGGCAGCATCTCGAAGAGGCGGTGTCTCGCCGCGTCCTCGATGCGTCCGTAGGCCGAGCGCAGGGCCGGGTCGTGGTACTTGATCGGGCTCGGCAGGTCGCCGGTGATCACCTCGCTCACCTCGTGGAAGACGGCCAGGGCCATCACCCTCTCCGGGTCGACCGGCCGGCCGAAGATCTCCCGTGCGATCAGCGCCAGGCCGTGGGCGATCATCGCCGCCTGCAGGCTGTGCTCCTGGATGTTCTCGGTCCGCGTGTTGCGCATGACCCCCCAGCGGGCGATGTACTTCATGCGCGCCAGGTAGGCGAAGAAGTGGCTGGGTTCCGGCAAGCGGCTCTCTCCTTTCCCCCGCGTTGACAGTCTCGGCGGGGCCCGGTTATTTTACGCCTTTCCTGCCGCCGCCGCGGCAAGCAGCTCTCCAAGCCGCTGCAACGTCTTCATTTCCAGTTACATACAGGCTTTTCCAAGGGCCTTGCCGTCGACATGGCCGTTGCGCCCGCCCTCGATCCCGTCGCCCGAACGACCGCCCAGTCCGCCCCCGTGCGGCAGGTCCTCGACCGGCTCGCCGGGGGCCGGGAGGTCCGGGTCCACGGACTGCCGGCGAGCCTCGGCGCCTTCCTGCTGACGGCGGCCCAGCGCGAGCTGGAGCGGTCGATCCTGGTGGTGGCCGCCGACGAGAGCCGGGCCGAGGCCTGGCGCGACGACCTGACGGCGGTGGCGGGCGAGGAGGTGGTCCGCTACTTCCCCATGTGGGACATCGATCTCTACGACGGGCGCTCGCCCGACGTGGAGGTCTCGGCCCTGCGCATCGAGGCGGCGGCGCGGCTGGCGGACGGCTCCCCGACGATCGTCGTCGCCCCCGCGGCGGCCCTCCTGTCGCCGCTGATTCCGGCCGCCGTTCTGGAGCGCTCCACCCTGCGCCTGGCCTGCGGCCAGGTCCAGCCCCTCGACGACCTGGTCTCCCATCTCGTCGACGCCGGCTTCGAGCGCGTGCCTATCGTCGACGGCCTCGGCCAGTTCAGCTCCCGCGGCGGCATCCTCGACATCTATCCCCCCGGCGTCGAGCACCCGCTGCGCCTGGAGTTCTTCGACGACGAGATCGAGTCGATCCGCACCTTCGACGTGGGCACGCAGCGCTCCCTCGAGGCCTGCCCCGAGGCGGTGGTGCTGCCGGTGTGCGAGGTCGTCCTGCACTCGCCCTTCTTCGACGATTTCGTGCCCAATCTCGAGAGCGCCGAGAAGGAGACCGGCGTCGACCTCATCGAGGTCAAGGACCAGCTCGAGCTCGGCACCGCCACCCTGGAGGGCATCGAGGCGGTGATGGGCGTGCTCTACGGCCCGGGCGACGGCCTCTTCGAGTACCTCCCGGCCGATGCGGTGGTCTGGGCCGACGAGACCGACGACATCGACGCCGACGTGGAGAAGCAGCAGGCCCCTTCGCGGCGCGATCACGAGCGCCACGCAGGCCGCGGCACCCATCTGCCGCCGGAGCGCCTGGTGCGCGAGACCCCCTGGCTCCACCGGCAGGTGGAGCGCCATCCCCGGGTCCGGACCGCTCCCGTGGGCGAGGGCGGGGAGGCGGTGCGCTTCGGCGCCGCGGAGCCGCGCCTGGTCCAGGGCGACCTGAACGTCCTGCGCCAGGAGATCGCCCGCCTCGGCCGCGAGAGCTACGCGGTCCACATCCTCAGCGAGACCCGGGGCCAGTCGAGCCGCCTGCAGGAGATCTTCGCCGATTGGGGCGACGACGTCGTCTTCGGCCTCGGCAACCTCAGCCGCGGCTTCGTCTACCCCGAGGCGAAGGTGGCGATCCTCAACGACCACGAGATCTTCTCGCGCAACAAGAGCCGCCACCGCTACCGCCGCTTCAAGGCCGCCAGGCCGATCTCCTCCTTCGACGCCCTGGGTGTCGGCGACTTCGTGGTCCACGTGGACCACGGCATCGGCCGCTACCTCGGGCTGCGGCGGCTGACGATCACCAACCGCGACCACGACTGCCTGGAGGTCACGTACCAGGGCCGGGACAAGCTCTTCGTGCCCGTGGAGCAGCTCGACCGGCTGCGCCGCTACACCGGCGCCGACGGCGCTCCGCCGCTGCTCAGCAAGCTCGGCTCGGGCGCCTGGGAGAAGCTCAAGGAGCGCACCCGGGAGGAGATCTTCAAGGCCGCGGCCGAGCTGATCCAGCTCTACGCCGAGCGCAAGTCCCTGCCGGGGATCGGGTTCTCCGGGGACTCGCCGATGCTGCGCGAGCTGGAGGCCTCCTTCCCCTTCACCGAGACGCCGGACCAGCTGCGCACCGTGGAGGAGGTGAAGCGCGACATGGAGGCGCCCCACCCCATGGACCGCCTGGTCTGCGGCGACGTGGGCTACGGCAAGACGGAGGTGGCGGTGCGCGCCGCCTTCAAGGCCGTGTGCGACCACAAGCAGGTGGCGGTGCTGGTGCCGACGACGATCCTGGCGCAGCAGCACCTGCAGGTGTTCTCCGAGCGCATGGAGCCCTTCCCGGTGCGGGTGGAGGTCCTCTCCCGGTTCCGCACGGCGCGGGAGCAGAAGCAGGTGGTGGAGGACGCGAAGGCGGGCAAGGTGGATATCCTCATCGGCACCCATCGCCTCCTGGGCCGCGACATCCACTTCCGCGACCTGGGGCTCCTGGTGGTCGACGAGGAGCAGCGCTTCGGCGTGCGCCACAAGGAGCGCCTGAAGCAGCTCAAGCGCCAGGTGGACGTCATCACCCTCACGGCGACGCCGATCCCGCGGACCCTGCACTTGTCCCTCATGGGGGCCCGCGACATGTCGGTGATCAACACGCCGCCCCAGGACCGGCTGCCGATCCACACCGAGATCATCACCTTCGACGAGGGGCGTATCGCCGCGGCCATCGAGCGCGAGGTCGAACGCGGAGGGCAGGTCTACTTCGTCCACAACCGCGTGCAGTCGATCCACAGCCTGGAGCAGTACCTGTCCGAGCTGCTGCCCCAGGTGCGCTTCGCCGTGGCCCACGGCCAGATGCCGGCGCGCCAGCTCGAGAAGATCATGCTCGACTTCCTGGAACGGAAGTACGACTGCCTCGTCAGTACCATGATCATAGAGTCCGGTATCGACATCCCTTCCGTGAACACGATCCTGGTCAACCGCGCCGACATGCTGGGTCTCTCCCAGCTCTACCAGATCCGCGGCCGCGTGGGGCGCTCGAAGGAGCGCGCCTTCGCCTACCTCCTGGTGCCCAAGGGCAAGCGGCTGACCCGCAAGTCGCGCCTGCGCCTGCGCGCCGTGGAGGAGTTCGCCGACCTCGGCTCGGGCTTCAACATCGCCATGCGCGACATGGAGATCCGCGGCGCCGGCAACCTCCTGGGGGCGCAGCAGCACGGGT
>CAZEHQ010000015.1:36077-38212 GCA_964512165.1 uncultured Gemmatimonadaceae bacterium
CATCACCGCCGTCGGCTTCGACCTCTACACCCGGCTCCTCGACGAGGCGGTGCGGGAGCTGAAGGGGGAGCGGGTGGAGCACGCCGCCGATCCCGACATCAAGATCGCCGTCACCGCCTACCTGCCCGACGACTACGTGCCCGACACCGACCTCAAGATGGAGTTCTACCAGCGCCTGGCCGGGGCGGCGCGCATCGTCGACCTCCTGGCCGTCCGCGAGGAGCTGGAGGACCGCTTCGGACGCCTCCCGTGGCAGGCGGCGTCGCTGCTCCACATCATGGAGATCAAGGTCATGGCGCGGCAGCTCGGACTGGAGGCGGTGCAGCTGGAGAAGTCCCGGTTCCGGATGAGCTTCCCCGAGACCCGGCAGGTCCCCCCCGCCGACCTGCAGCGGCTGGTGCAGAAGTCGTCGTCCGAGCTGGAGTTCAAGGTCGGCAAGGGGCTGACCATCGAGACCTTCCTGCGCGCCGCCGACGAACAGGAGCGGCTGGCGAAGGCCCGCGACCTTGTGGAACAACTGGTGTAGCCGCCCGGCGGGGGCCCTCCTGGCGGCCGCCCTCGCCGGCTGCTCCTCGCCCGAGCGGGAGGAGGTGGTGGCCCGCGTGGGCGCCTCCTCCCTCACCCGGCTCGAGCTGGAGGCCCAGGTCCCGGGCGACGCGGGGCTGGAGCAGCGGCGGCGGTTCGTGGGGGACTGGGTCCGCCGGCAGCTGCTCTACCAGGAGGCCCTGGAGAGGCAGGTCCACGAGAGGCCGAGGATCCGGCGTCTCGTCGAGCAGTCCCGCGAGGACGTCATCGTGGCCGCCTACCTCGACGGCGAGTTCGAGAGCCGGCCGCTCGAGATCGACCCGGGGGAGGTGCAGAGCTACTACGACCGCAACCCCGGGGAGTTCACGCGCCAGGAGGACGAGATCCGGGCGCAGCACATCCTGGTCGACTCGCGGCGCGCCGCCGAGAGTCTGCGGCAGGAGCTGCTGCGCGAAGGCGGCTTCGACGGCCGCGTGGCCGAGGTCTCCCTCGACGAGGCGACGGCGGCGTCCTCGGGCGACCTCGGCTACTTCACCGCCCCGGAGAGGCCCGAGCTGTGGGAGGCCTGCGTCGACCTGCAGCCGGGGGAGATAACGGACGTCGTCGCCACCGGCAGCGGCTGGCACATCGCGCGCCTGCGGGACCGGCAGAGGGCCGGCAGCCTGCGCTCCCTCGACGAGGCGGGGGTGCGGCAGAGCATCGAGGAGGCCCTGGTCCGGGAGGGGTACCGGGGGCGCATTCACGCCCTTGTCGACAGCCTGCGGGAGGAGCACAGCTGGGAGATCGACGAAACCATGTTGAGGGCCCGATGAAGGCCTGCGCGCGCTGGTTCCTCGGCCTCCTGGCCTGTTGCGCCCTCTTCCCCTCCCGGGGGCAGGCGGAGCCCGAGCTCCTGGACCGCATCGTCGCCGTCGTCGACGACCAGGTGGTGCTGTGGTCGGAGCTGGAGTTGCGGACCCTGCTCCAGCTGCAGCAGCAAGGGCGCAACCCGGCCTTCCTGGAGCTCGAGGAGGTGGTCGAGGAGCGCCGCCGCGTCCTCGAGGACATGGTGGCCGAGCTGGTGGTGGTGAAGAAGGCGCAGAAGGACAGCATCGAGGTCGATCCGGTGCAGGTCGAGGAGTACCTCAACGCCGAGTTCGGACGCATGCGCGCCTCCATGGGGCCGGGCGAGCTGGAGCAGCTTCTCGAGAACTCGGGCATGACCGAGCGCCAGTTGAAGGCGCGGGAGCGCAAGCGCATCCGCAACCGCCTCCTCTACGACCAGATGGTCTCGCAGCTGGCCTACCAGCAGTACCTCACCCGGCGGGACGTGGAAGCCTTCCGCGAGGCCTGGATCGATTCCCCGCCGCCGAAGGTCTCGGTGAGCCAGATCAACCTCAAGATCGTCCCCGCCGACTCGGTGCGTCTGCGCGCCCGGGAGCGGATCGACCGGATCCAGGAGCGCCTCGACTCGGGCGAGGAGTTCGCCGAGGTGGCCCGCCGGCTGTCGGAGGATCCCGGGACCGCCGCGGCGGGGGGCGACCTTGGATGCTTCTCGCCCGGCACCCTCACCGCCGACTTCGAGCGCGCCGCCATCGACCTGCGTCCCGGCGAGACGAGCGAGCCGGTGC
>CAZEHQ010000016.1:0-24031 GCA_964512165.1 uncultured Gemmatimonadaceae bacterium
GCCTGGACCGGCTCGACGTGATCCACGCCGGAACCCGGACCTTCGACATGGCCGAGGGAATCCGGGCGCTGGCGCTGGCGGACCTGGAAGAGTCGCTCCGAGGTTGAACAGAGCATGCTGCTGACCAGCGGCTTCCCCGGCGGCCCCCACATCCATCACTCCCCCGGCGTCGACCTCGACGAGCGCTGCCGCCGGCACGGCAGCGGCCGCATCGACCGGTCGGACCCGGTGCGGGCCGGAGAGCGCCTGGGGCTGAACCTGCGGTTCGAGCTCGGGGAGACCGCGGTTCCGGCGGGTGGGCACCTTCGGGTGGTCTGGCTGTGGCCTTTCGACTGGGCCACGCCGCAGGCGGACGATCCCGGGGCGCCGGACTACGTGCATGCGTCCTGCTTGAAGGCCGGTGTCGACCTGCGGGTGACCTGCGATTTCCGGGGCGATCTCGTGCCGTGGAATCACCAGATCGACGTGGAGGTGGTCTCCGGGGAGCTGACCCGGGGCGACCGGGTGGAATTGGCGTGTGGGGAGTGGCGGGCCCCGACCTTCGCGGTACCCGAGGCCGCGCTGCTCTTCCTGATCAACCCCGAGGGGGGCCGCCGCTGGATCCAGCTGCCGCCGGCGCCGGGGTTCCCCGTGGTGGCGGGTGAGCCCGTGAGGCTGGTCACCCTGGCTCCCGCCGACGGGCTGGTCGGCGAAGAGCTGGAGCTGACCCTGCGCGTCGAGGACGAATGGGGAAACCCGATGCTCGTGGAGGGCTCCGCCCCGGAGGTGGTGCCCTCCGGCGGAGTGAGTGTCGTGTCCGTCCAGCCAGCCGGGGAGATGCCCGCCTACCGCGCCCGGGTGCGGGTCGACAGCCCCGGCATCCACCGCATCGAGGCGGTCCTGCCCGGCTCCGGGCTGGAGGCGGCGACCAACCCGGTGCGGATCACCGTCGAGCCTCCCGCCCTGCGCATCTTCTGGGGCGACCTGCACGCCGGCCAGGGCTGGATCGGCTGCGGCTACGGCTCCGTCCGCCACCACTTCGACTATGCCCGCCACGTGGCGGGGCTGCAGGTCTGCTCGCATCAGGGCAACGACCACCACGTCAGCCTGGACCTGTGGGAGCGGACCCGCCTCGAGTCCGCCGAGGCCAACGAGGAGGGGCGGTTCGTCGCCTTTCTCGGCTGCGAGTGGAGCGCCGACACGCCGGAGGGGGGCGACCGCAACGTCATCTACCGTCGGGACGAGCCGCGCCTGCGGCGGTCGGGCCGGTTCTTCACCGAGGACGAGCCCGACCCGGAACCCGACCTGGAGACGGCGCCGGAGTTCCTCGGGGCCGTGCGGGACGAGGACGTGCTCATCAACATGCACGCCGGCGGCCGGCCCACGAATCTGGACTTCCACGAGCCTCGCATCGAAACCCTCGCCGAGATCCACTCCACCCACGGCACATCGGACTGGTTCGTCCTCGACGCCCTGCGCCGCGGCTATCGCGTGGGTGTCACAGGCGGGACCGACGGCGTAACCGGCCGGCCGGGGTCCGACCATCCCGGCAGCCGGCTGATCCGCAACGTCCGCGGCGGGGTCACCGCCTTTCTGGCCGCCGACCTCACCCGGGAGGCGCTGTGGGAGGCGATGGCGGCGAGGCGGTGCTACGCCACCGACGGGCCCCGCCTGCGGCTGGCGGTCACGGCCGATGGCCATCCCATGGGGAGCGAGTACGCCACCGAGGGCTTGCCCCTGGTGGCGGTCGAGGTGGAGGGAACGGCGGGTATCGAGCAGGTCGACCTGCTGTGCGGGGACGAGCCGCTGTGGACGTGGCGGCCGGCCGCGGCACCCGGCGACGGGGCTGTCCGAATTCTCTGGGGCGGGACCGAGGGCCACGGCGGCGCACCGCAGCAGCGGGCCCTGTGGAAGGGCCGGTTCACCGTCGACGGCGGTCGGATCGCCGGGATGGAGCCCGTCGCCTTGGTCACTCCCTGCGACAGGGTCGAACAGACCGACGACCGCACGGTCCGCTTCGACACGGTCACCGCCGGCAACCTCATGGGGATGCGCCTGGAGATCGAGGGCGGCCCGGAGACGTCCTGCCGCTTCGAGTCAGGCCCCGTCAGCTGCGGCTTCTCACTCTCCGAGGTGCGGGATCAGCCGATGCGGGTGGATGCCGGCGGAGCCAGCCGCCACGTCATCGCCGGGCCGGCGCCGGCAGCGGACCTGACTCCCAGGGTCGAGCTCTGCTACCGGGACACCCGCAACGTCAGCGGTCTGTGCCCGTACTGGGTCCGGGTGACCCAGGTCGATCAGCACCGCGCCTGGAGCAGCCCGATCTACGCGGAGCGCCGGGCGGGGACTTCCTGAGGAACCCGTGGCACACCGCGAGGGTTCAAAGAGGAATACCTCGAAGGGAGGGACTTCGCCATGCCACGCATCCCTGACAGCGAGCGACGGCGACCGGCAGGTGCAGGTCGGCGCCAGGTGGTCAGCAGACTCCTGGTCGCTCTGGCCATGGCCCTTCTGCTGGTGAAGGGAGAACCGGTCGAAGCGACGCCCGAGAGCAATGCCGCCGCCCTGTTCCTGCTGATCTCCCCCTCCGTCCGCGTCAACGGGATGGGCCAGGCGGGAGTCGCCCTGCCCGACGAACCGGGGGGCTACTACAACCCCGGCGCCGCGGCCCTGTCCTCACCGGCGCACACGGTGCAGAGCCGCCTCTACCTGCGCGAGATGCCGTGGCTTCCCGTGTGGGCAGACATTTTCTACGGCCACCAGGACGTGCAGGCCACGGCGGGGGGCGAGGTGCCCGTCCTCTTCTGGAGGGGGCCGACAAGGCTTGAAGCGGCCCTCTACGGGTACCGCACGAAGATGGACTTCGGGCCGCTGGACCGCATCGGTGATGTGGGAACTCCGGCAAATACCTCCAATGTCACCGACGTCTCCAGCAGTCTCGGCGTCAGCCTGGCCTTGAGATCCTTCGTGGAAGTGGGCATTGGTGCCACCTCAAAGTGGATCACCTCCGACTTAGGCGAGACCGAGGAGTCCGTCAGAGCTCACGACTTCGGTCTCATGGCGGTGGCACCGGTGGCCGGTATGCTGCAACGGTTCACGGGACGGGAGCTCGCCCTGGGTCAGCACTTCCGGCCGCGGCTCGACATCGGGTACGGCATCGCCTGGCACAATCGCGGCCCTGACATCGTCCATACCGGTGCGCTGCAGCCCGATCCTCTGCCGGCAAACAGACGGCACGGATGGTCGGGCACCCTTGCCATGGACTGGCACTCCGATGCCCTCGACCTCACGATCGGGAGAGTGACCTTCGCCAGGGAGACCTACCGCCCGCAGATAGAGGGGGTCCAGGTCACCAGCCGTGCCGAGGACGACAAGAGTGGGATCGAGGTCTCGATTCTGGAGACGATCTCCTTCCGGCGAGGCGAATACGACGACTTCGATGGTGAGGTCCACTTCGAGACCCGGGGAGGGACCATCCGGTCCGATGGCTTCTTCCGGTACATGGCACATCACCTGGAGAGCACACCCCCCGGTTCCTCCCGGGACGCGCTTCTGTTCGTCCTCCGGCACGTCGCGATCAGCCGGTCCTGGTTCGCCAACCATCCGGAATGGCCCGCGGGCGGCCACTCCTACGTGGGGTTCTCCTTCTGGCAGCGACAGTCCGGCTGACGGTCAGTCCAGGCTGACCAGCCGCAGGATCCGCCCCGGCCTCTCGACCGCTAGGTAGACGGCCCCGTCGGGGCCGGTCTGGACGTCCCGCACGCGCGAATCCCCCTGGTAGACGATCTCCTCGTGGATCACCTCCCGGCCCTCCAGCCGGAGGCGGTGGAGGCGGTTGAAGCGCAGGGAGGTCACCAGCAGGTCGTGCCGCCACCGGGGGAAGCGGTCGCCCGTGTAGAAGTCGATGCCGCAAACGGCGATGGAGGGCACCCAGTACGTCTCGGGCTGCTCCATGCCCTCGGCGTGGGTGGCATCGGTGATGAGCGTGCCGTCGTAGTTGATGCCGTAGGTGATCGCGGGCCAGCCGTAGTTCAGCCCGCGGCGGATGTGGTTCAGCTCGTCGCCGCCCTTGGGGCCGTGCTCGGCGGACCACAGTTCCCCGGTGACGGGGTGCAGGGCCAGCCCCTGGGGGTTTCGGTGGCCGTACGACCAGATCGACTCGACGGCGCCCTCCCGCCCGGCGAAGGGATTGTCCGTGGGCACGGAGCCGTCGTCGAGGAGGCGGTGGATCTTGCCGTTGGGCCACTCCACGCTCTGGGCGAGGTCGCGCTGACCGCGGTCGCCGATGGCGAAGTACAGGAGTCCGGCGCGGTCGAAGAGGATGCGCGAGCCGAAGTGGTGGGCGCGCCGGGTGTAGAACCGCTCGGGAACCCGGTAGACGATCTCCAGATCCGCCAGCCGGCCCTGCCGCAAGCGGGCCCGGGCGATGACCGTGTGCCCCACGGTCGAATCCTCCGGGCCCGGCAGGGGCTCGGAATAGCTCAGGTAGATCCATCCCTGGTCCGCGTATCGAGGATGGAGGGCCACGTCCATCAGGCCCCCCTGCCCCTTGGCGAACACGGCCGGCACCCCGCCGACCGGCTCCGAGACGGTGCCATCCTTCGCCACGATTCGCAGCAGGCCCTCCTGCTCGGTCACCAGCAGCCGGCCGTCGGGCAGGAAGGCGAGGCCCCAGGGCACGCCGAACCCCTCGGCGAAGGTCTCGACGCGGAACCGGTGCTCCTCCGACTCGACGGGGGCATCGGGGACATCTGTCGCGGAGCAGCCCGCGATGATCAGGACGCAGGAGGACAGCCGCGCCAGCAAGCTCATGACGGATCCTTCTCTATGGGGCGGGTTCACCCTCGGCCGCCCGCATCAGGGCGACGAGGGCGTCGATCTCGGCGGGCGTCAGGACCGCGCCGAAGGCGGGCATGCCGTCGGCTTCGAGGCCGTCGGCCACGGCCCGGAAGATGGCGGTGGAACTGTCGCCGAAGACCCAGCGGCCATCGATCAGGCTGCTGGCCATGCCGCCGTCCATGTCGGCGCCGTGGCAGTCGGCGCAGTAGAAGGCGTAGTGGCTTCGGGCCGCGGCCGGAGCGGGTGACGGGGCCCCTTCCTCCGGGGAGCGCATGCCGCGGAAGCCGAGATAGGCGGCTCCTGCCAGCAACAGGCTGCACAGGAGCACTCGCCGCGTCGACAGCGCGCTCAGCGGGACCCGTCGTCGGGCCTCGGCCGCGTCGAGAGGCCGGGGCTCACGGGCCGTCCACCTCGTCGAAGCGCCGGAGGACTTCGTGGATGCACCGGGTGCCGAACTCGAGGCAGCTCGCCGGGACCCGCTCGTCGGCGGCGTGGATGAGGCGGAAGACCTCGATCTCCGCGGGCAGGTCGAGGGGGAGGAACCCGTAGGTCTGGATCCCGAGGCGGCGGAACTCGCGGCCGTCGGTGGCGCCCACCATGAGCATGGGCATGGGCCGCGCCTCCGGGTCGCGGTCCTTCAGCACCCGCTCCAGGAGGGGCAGCAGCCCCAGGTCGGGCTCCCCCATGGGCTCGCCCAGTGCCTGCGGCGGGTCGAACTCGACGTCGTCGCCCACCAGCGCCTTCAGGTCGGCGAGGAGCTTCTCCGGGCTGGAGGCGGGAAGGATGCGGGCGTCGAAGCCCAGCTCCACGGTGCTGGGGACGACGTTGAACTTCTCCCCGGCGTTGATCACCGTCACGTTGACGGTGTCGTGGAGGATACAGTCGAAGGCGTCGCCCTCGGGCCCCATGCCGTCGAGGGTGGAGTCGGTGCGGGCCGGGTCGAGCAGGCCGAGGACGGTCGCCGCTTCGGGCTCCGGCAGGCCCGCGGCCACGGCCTCGATCATCACCGACGCCGCGGGGGTCAAGTTCACCGGGAGGCGGTTGCGGTCCAGGGCCGCGAGCACCCGGCCCAGCCGGGCCATGATGCCGCCGCGATGGACCATGGCCCCGTGACCGCCAGGGCCGCGCAGGCGGCCGGTGAGGCGGACCACCGTCTTCTCCGAGACCTGGATCGGATAGAAGGACCTGCCCAGGACCCGTTCCCGGTAGCCGCCGAACTCCCCGAGGGCGAAGCGCACGTCCTCGAACTGCTCCGGGTGCTGCTCGACCATGAAGCGGGCGCCGTCCTCAGCCCCGGCCTCCTCGTCGGAGAGCAGGCAGAGGATGACGTCTCCCGGCAGGTCGTCCCCATCGTGGGCGGCGCGCAGGAAGGCGGCGATCATCATCGCGTCGCCTCCCTTCATGTCGAGGGAGCCCCGGCCCCAGATCACCCCGTCGGAGCGTTCGCCGCCGAAGGGATCGCGGCTCCAGGGCTGACCGGCGGCGGTGACGACGTCCACGTGTCCGTAGAGCAGCAGCGGCGGCTCGGGGCCGCCGCCGATCCGGGCCACCAGGTTCGGCCGCTCGGGGTCGAGGGCGAAGAGCCGGGACTCGATGCCGTAGGCGGCGAGCAGGCCGGCGACCCACTCGATGCAGGGACGCTCGCGCCCCGGGGGGTTGGTCGTGTCGAAGCGAAGGAGGTGCTGCAGCAGCGCTCCGGGATCGGCGTGGAGGCCGCGCAGATCCGCCATGCTCAGGCGCAGAGGGGGTGCTCGGTCTGGGGCCGCCGGAAGGGGATGTCGATCTTGCCGCCCTGGTTGATCATCGACATGTTGGCGCGCGCCTCGAGCCAGGACCGGTGCCAGGCCTCGGGATCGCGCAGCTCCGTCTCGGGGTGGGCGCGGCTGCGAGCCACGAAGCCGGGGAAGGCGGTGCGGCCGGTGGGCTCGTGGGTGGGGTTGTAGCGCAGGTCGAAGCTGAAGCGGACCTCGTCGCTGGTGTTGGAGAGCGAGCCGTGGACGGTCTGCTTGTGCATGAAGATGACCGCCCCCGGAGCCACGGGCAGGGCCCGCGAGTGCTCGGCGTCGAAGAGCTTCTCGGGGATCTGGGTGCTGCCGGCGGACTTGGGGCCGTTGCCCATGTAGTTGGGGCAGTGGGGCAGCAGGCCGCTGCGGTGCGAGCCCGGCACGACGTGGAGGGGCCCCTTCTCCATGGGCGTGTCCTCCAGCGAGAACCAGACGGTGAGCATGCGGGTCTCGTCGGCCTCCTCGGTGACCACGCCGTGGTCCTGGTGCCAGTGGGTGGCGCCGAGGATGGGATTGCCGTGGGCGTTGGTGGGCAGATGCTGCTCGGGGGGCTTGATGCGCACGTGCTGCACCGGGTTGGAGTAGATCTCGGGACCGATGAGGGACTCCACCGCGTCGAGCAGGTCGGCGTCGGTGAGGGCCCGGAAGACGGCGGGGCCGGCCCAGAAGGGGGTGTCGGGCCTGACGTTCTGAAAGGGCAGGGAGAAGTCGAAGTACTGGCTGTGGACGGTCCCGGTCTCGATGCAGATCCGGATGTAGCGCTCGCCGAACTCGAGGTGCTCGTAGCGCGACGGGATCTCGCCGCGCTCGTAGAGCTCGTCGGCGAGCCGGTCGAGAACCTCGGCGTACTCCTCGATCACGGGATCGAGGCTTTTCTCGGGGTCGATGACGCCGTCGACGACGACGTATCCCTGGTCTTCGAAGTGCTCGATCTGCTCGCGGGTGAGGGCGGGCATGGAAATCCTCCGGGGCTGACGGTTAAGGGGCCGGTCCTCGGCAGCTAATGTACCGCCCCCGGGGCCTCAGAAGAACATCTTGTAGAGCAGGCGCAGGTTCCTCCCCGGCTCGGGCAGGATCTCCTTGACGCGGTTGAGGTGGTTGCGGTAGACCGCGTCGGTGGCGTTCTCCAGGGTCAGGGAGAGGGTGTGCAGGCGCCCTCCCCAGTGCACGTGGTGCTCCCCCGAGAGGTCCAGGACGGCGTAGCCCTCGGTGGGCTCCTCGAACTCCCCGGGCCGGTCCTGGTCGGCGGCCAGGCGCAGGGCCGCCGCCGCCTTCAGGGCCTCGGACGGCTCCCAGCTGAGGGTGACCCGCCCCTGCAGGGGGGGCAGGCGCGGCAGGGGCTCGTCGTCGAGGTCGGTGAGGTGGCCCTGCACGTAGCTGAGGGTTCCGGCCGCTTTCCAGTGACGGACGAGGAACCAGTCGAAGGCGACCTCGGCGCCGTGCATGAGGACCGACTCCCCCACCATTCGGTAGAGGAAGAGATCGGCCCGCCGCAGGCTGCGCTCGCCCGTGTTCTTGGGGAAGATGTAGCCGTCGATGGCGTTGCGGAAGAAGGCCAGGTGGATCTGGCCGCCCTGGCGCCGGTACTCGGCGAAGACCTCCAGGCCCCGGCCGCGCTCGCTGTCCAGGAACCCGTTGCCCACTTCGTACGTATAGGCGGCGAGGTGGGGCCCCTCTGAGAACAGCTCCTCGATGCCGGGGGCGCGGAAGGTGTGCATCAGGGTCGAGCCCAGGGTCAGGCTCGAGGTGGCCCGGTAATGGCTGGACAGGCCGGCGGAGAAGCCGGCGAAGTCGCGGCTCCGGATGCGCCCCACGGTCCGCGACTCCCGCTCTTCCCGCGGCTCGACGCGGCGGGCGTCGAAGCGCAGGCCGGCGTTGGCGGACCAGGGCCCGGCCTCCGTCTCCTGGTAGGTGTAGAGGGCCCCGGCGTACTCCTCGGCAGCGGGCGTGAAGTTGAGCCCGGCCGCCGCGTAGTTCCGGTACTCGTACCAGACGCCGGCGGCGCCGTCGGCCACGGGCCCCATGGGCTCGAGGTGGGCAAGGGCTCCGCCGTGGTGGGCCAGGACGCCGAACTCCATGCCGAGGGAGCCGTCGGCCTCGAACTCCCCGTGCTGGTAGCGCGAGAAGGAGTGGTGCAGCTCCAGGCGCTGCAGCCAGGCCGGCCCGGTGAGGATCTCGCCGCGCGCCTCCAGATGCTGGCGCAGCAGCTCGACGGAGACGCCGTGGGGGTGGCCGCCCTCCGGGTCCGGGGGGATGCCGTAGTCGGAGTCGTAGAGACTGCCGGAGACGCCCGCGTGGCCCCAGGGCCCCACAAGTCCGGCGCCGACGGAGGTGTTGCCCGTGCGGATCTCGGTGTTGGGCAGTTCCCCGCGGGGGGTGCCGATGGCGTCGGCGTCGCGCAGACTACCGTCGGCCCGAACCGCCAGGGGCCCGAGAGCATGCTCCAGGGCCAGGCCGCCGGCCAGGCCCCGGTTGACGCTCTCCCCCTGCCAGGTGAAGGAGCCCCTCAGGCCCTCGGGCAGCTCGGAGGGCACGTAGCCCCGCACCACGTTGACCACCCCGGCCAGGGCGTTGGAGCCGTGGAGCAGGGTCCGGGGTCCGCGCACCACCTCGATGCGCTCGGTGGTCATGGGCTCGATGGCCACGGCGTGATCCGAGGAGGTGGCCGACAGATCGCCGGTGCGCTCCCCGTCCTCGAGCACCAGCAGGCGGTCGCCCCCCAGCCCGCGCAGCACCGGCCGCGCCGGCGCCGGCCCCATGGAGCGCTGGGCGATCCCCGGCTCGTAGTCGATGGTCTCGGCGATGGTGCGGCTGAGGTTCTGGCGCAGCTTGCTGCTGCTGAAGACCACCTCCGGTTCCTGCAGCGGGGAGAGGTGGATCCGTTCGCCCTCGACGACGACGGCCCTCACCGCGATCGTCTCGTGGCCGATCCGGAGATCGACGTGGGTCGTGTCCCCGACGGCTACCTCGACCTCGAAGCGGGCCTCGTGGTAGCCGACGCGCAGGCTGCGCAGGACATGGACGCCGGGGGGCACGTTGGCGAAGAAGAAGTACCCCCCGGCGTCGCTGGTCCGGGCCCGTTCGAGATCCTCGATGACTACGGTGGTCCAACCCACGGCCTGGCCGCTCTGGTTGTCGACCACGTGGCCGGCCAGGGCGCCGGTCTGGCCGCGGGCGGGTGCCGCGGCCAGACCCAGGAGGAGCAGGCAGAGTGGGACGAGACGCAAGGCCTAGCCGTCGTCGTCGTCGCCATCGTCGTGGTCGTCGTCCTCGTCCTCGTCTTCATCGTCGTGATCGTCTTCATCGTCGTGGTCGTGGTCCTGGTCGGGATCCTCGCCCGGGCCGCCCTCCTCGACGTGGATCTCGATCTCCTTGGAGACGAAGTCGGCGTGCCCGGCGTGAAGGATCTTGAGGACGAGGGTGGTCTCCCCCTCTCCGAGGCCGACGATGTGGAAGGCCCACGGGCCGTCCATCTCGTGCTGCTCCACCTCGGCGATGGTCTCGTCGCCGATCTCCCAGCCCAGGGAGAAACCATCGTCGGCGTGGGGTTGGAAGAGGTCGCCGTCCTCGGCGATGAAGCGCACCGTGAGCAGGGGCGTCTCCCGGTCGTGGCCCACCTCGATGACGCCCTCGACCTCGCCGTTCTCCTGGCGCACGAGCTCATCGCCGCTGCTGCGGATGACCAGACCGACCGCTTCGGCGTGTTCTTCGTCGTGGGGCTCGGGGTCGACGGGGTTGGCATCGTCGCCGCAGCCCGTCAGGAGGGGGAAGAGGAGAGCGGTACTTAGAGCGGTGATGTTCCTGAGCATTGCGGGTTCTCCATTGGGTTGAGGAAGGGGACCGGCCCTCTGCCGGTCTGGTCCCGGAGGTACGGCAGGAGAGCGCATCCGCACCCGGCGGCGGACCGCCGGACGGATCATTGGATCAGGTGCGGATGCTCAGGAACGGGGAGGTGCGCGGGGGCCCCGCGTTGCCAGATGGATGGCGCAGGGCGCGACGACCTCGGGATGGCGGAGAGGGGTTTCCCGGAGCGGCGGCTCCAGGAGCAGCAGGCCGAAGACGGCCAGGACAGCGAGAGCCAGAGCCGAGAAGAGAGCCGATACGGGGCACTCCTCGATCTCGAGATGCCCGGCGTGGTGCAGGTGGTGCAGCAGGGGCAGGGAAAGGGACAGGGCCAGCACCAGTGCGGCCAGGGCCAGGATGCCGGCGCCGGGGCCGTTCCGCCTGTGTCCGAAAAGGCTGGGTGCCATCGTCGTCGGAGTCACCTGCTCCCCGTGAGCTTCAGAACGCCCCTCCGGGAGGCTTCGCCTCGGACCGGAAGGCAGACCCGGAAGAATAGTGATTGCGGGTCCGGCTCGTCACCCCTCGAGCAGGTTCGACATGCGGATCAGCCGGTGCACCGCCTCAGCCACCCCAGGTTGGGGCGGGGCATGATCCCGTAGTTGTAGTAGGAGAACTGCTCCACCCCTTCGCGCCGGGCCGCCTCCACCTGGGCCAGCAGCCCGTCGCTATCCACGGCGCAGGGGTAGTATGCCTGCAGGCCCACCACCAGCCGCCGGAGATCGGGCACCGTTTCTCCCATGGCCGCCAGCCGCTGGGTGATCTTCTCCGGGGCATCGACGTAGGCCAGGATCTCCACCAGGTCGGCGGTGGCGGCCATGCGCGCCGCGTCGATGCCGGCGCCCCAGCGGTCGCCCATGAGCAGGAAGGAGACCTCGACGCCGGTGGCCCGCTGGACCTCCTCCACCAGCGAGACGACCAGGTCCTCGCGCAGGGCCTGGTAGGCCTGCAGCTCGGGATGGCCGGCGACGAGCTCTTCGAGGCTGCCTTCCAGGGGAGGGCCGCCGGCGAAGACCTGGTCGAGCTGGCCGCGCACCCAGCGCTGCAGGCCCTCGCCGTCGATCCCCCGCTCGCGTGCCCGCTCCAGGCAGCCGGGGGAGAAGCTCAGACCGAACAGGTAGCGCCCCACCGGGCTGAGGTCGACGCCGTCCTTGACGTGGTAGTGGGCGTGCCCGTACCCGCCGAAGGCGCAGGACTCCAACTCCAGGCGGCGGACCCGGTAGTTGAGGACGAGGTCCCGGCACAGGGCGATCAGGTAGGCGCGCACGTCCGGGTCCCCCGGGCACAGGGACCAGCCGAGGTTGTCGCCGTAGGCGTTGCGTTCGGCGCAGCGGGGGTAGTTCACGGCCAGATGGGAGTTGTGCAGGCCCACGGTCCACGAGACCAGGTCGAGCCCCTCGCGCTGGCAGGCCCCGGCCAGGCGGGCCAGAGGATTGGCGCGGCGGGCCAGGGGCGCCACGTGGGGACGCAGCACCGTCTCCTGGTAGAGGGTGGGATCCGGCTGGAAGTACACGGCCGCGGTGTTCGCGGTCAGCAGCTTGGCGCCGGGGCGCTGGGGGCGCAGTTGCTGGAAGGTGTGGTACGCGGTGGCGACGCTGATGGCGTCGAGGCCCAGCTCCTGCCCGAGGTAGCGGACGGAGTCCTCGATGCCGTCGTCGACCAGGTCCCACAGGTAGGACCAGATGGTGTGGTAGGCCACTCTCAGAAGGCCCGGCTGAAGCGGGCGAAGTAGCGCCAGCCCCGTTGGGGGCCGTCCAGGGGGCGGGCCAGGCCGATGCGGAAGTCCTCGTCGAGCCGGACGGCGAAGCCCAGGCTCCTCCGGAACCGCGCCTCTTCCTCCGCCTCGACGCTTCCCCGGTCCACGGCCCGGCGGGCTCCCTCGGGAGAGTACCAGGCGGCGCCCGTGTCGAGCAGGACGCCGATGTCGTCGTGCCAGTACTCGACGTTCAGCAGCACCATCCGGTCGCCGGAGAACGCCTTGTGCGGGTAGCCGCGCAGGGTGGCGAAACCCCCGAGGTGGTAGAGGTACTGCCGGGGCAGCTCGCCGGAGCCGCGGCCCAGGCGCAGGCGCAGGCGCAGTTCGTTGCCTCCGTGGTGCAGGTAGCGCCTGGCGTCCAGCAGAAAGCGGCGAAAGGCGAAGTCGCCGCCGAGACGGCCCCCGCCTTGCTCGATCATGCCATCGACCCGCCACTTCCGGCCCGACCACCACGGGAACTCCGGGCCCTTTGCCTGGACGTCGAGGCGCAGGCTGAAGGCCCGGCCTTCGTCGGCGGCCGGGTTGTCGTTGAAGGTGTCGCGCGCCAGGCGCGTGCGCAGCGGGTGCCAGCGCCCCAGGTGCCAGTCCACGGGGCTCCAGTTCGACCCGGATTCGAGGGAGGAGAATTCGTCCCGCCTCCAGGCGCCCGTCACCTGCACCTGTCCGTCGAGGTCGTAGCGGGAGTAGAGGCTCCACCCCCGGCGCTGGTAGTAGTCGAAGTAGTCCCGGCGGAAGAGGGCGGCGTAGACCGAGTTCTCCTCGGGCCTGAGCAGCCATGTGTCCTGGGACTCGATCCGGTCGTGCAGCTCGACGCCGAGACTCTCGCGTCTTTGGGGCGAGTTCCGCAGGAAGAACTCCTCGATGCCCACCTGGTACTGCCATTGGCGGGCGCCGAAGGCATGGCCCAGATGGCCGTAGCTGGCCGATCCGCGGCCGGTGGCGGCGGGGTACGAGAGGTCCTTGCGGGCGCCCAGGTAGATCCCCTCGACCCTGTTGAAGCGCAGCTCCGCCTCTTCGCCGGCGTGCGCCGCGTGCGCGGCGGCCACGCAGGCCACCAGCATGGTTCGCCAGCAGGCGTTGATCATTCCGCTCATCGGATACCCCCGCGCGGGACCCTACCCAGCGGGGGAAAATCTGTCAAGGCGCCCGGGGCTCGAGGCAGCCCGCGTCCCGGGCTCACTTCGCCAGCACCAGCCGCCGCGTGCGGGTCTCTCCGCCGGCCCGCAGCCGGTAGAGGTAGACGCCGGAGGCCACCTCGCCGCCGGTGTCGTCGGTCCCGTCCCAGGCGACCCGGTGCCGGCCCGGAGGCAGGGCCTGGCGGGGTAGCAGGTCCCGCACCCGGCGGCCCTGCAGGTCCAGGATCGACAGGCGGCAGGCGGTCGGGGCCGGCAGGCGAAAGCCGATGGTCGTCCAGGCGTTGAAGGGGTTGGGAGAGTTCTGGGCCAGGGCGAAAGCGCCGGGGGAGGCGGGGCCTTCGCCCACGGCCGTCACCGCCTCCACCGGGAAGACCTGCGAATCGACGCCGAGGTGGCTGCGCAGCTGGAAGCGGGCCGGGGGCCCTCCGGGCCCCGGGGCCATGACCTGTGCGAAGGGCCGCCAGTCCCCCCAGTCACCGGACCGCCCGCGGAAGCGCACCGTCTGCGGGTTCCCCCGCACCTCGTGGAAGCGCAGGGATTCCTCTCCGTCGGCGCCTCTCTCGATCTCCAGGCGGGCGCGGGACAGGCCGCCCTGGATGCGGAAGAAGTGGACCTGGGAGACGTCGCGTCCATCCGCCAGCCGGAAGTCGGTGAAGGTGCCGACGATGGCGCCGTCGGCGGTCAGCTCGCGGGCGCCGCCGATGGAGTAGGGGTTCCAGCTCTCCTCGGAGACCGCGTAGTCGTACCAGGTCTCGCCGTTGTCGTCGCTGGCCAGGCACCCCAGGCGCCCGCCGGCGCTCGACACGTAGTAGAGGGGGGCCTCCGGCAGAACGGCGCGGCTGGCGAAGAAGCCGTCCAGGCTGGCGAGGCGGATCTCCTCGCCCTCGAAGGTGGGGAACAGGTCGACGTCGCGCGCCCCCGTGGCCAGGTCGTAGCGCACGTAGTGCTGCCGCCAGGACTCGGCCTGGGCGGCGTAGGCGAAGTGGGCCTTGCCGTCCTTCACGATCAGATTGGACAGCCAGGAGTGGACCTCGAACTCGTCGTCGAGGGTTATGCGGTCCGTGGGGCCGGTGTCGTCGACCGGAACCGGGATCTGCAGCGGCGTGCCGTCCATGCGCCGCCAGCTCCGGGCGCCGTCGTCGGAGGCCATGTAGTGGATGTCCCAGTACATGTAGACGCCGTGCTGGAGCGTCGTCCAGGCGGCGTGGAGCACGCCGGAAGGGTCGAGGAAGGAGAGGGGGTACTGGGGCCCCGCGTTGTCGCCGTCCACCGTCAGCTGATGTCGTTCGAGGACGGTGCCGTCGAGGCCGAGGACGAAGAGGGATCGGCCCCAGGCGAAGTAGTAGAGCCGGCCCCGGGCCTCGTCGAGGTTCATGCAGTACTTGCCGGCGCTGCCGCCCGGGATGCGCGACACCGAGGGCTGCGAGAAGTCCCCGCCGTCCGCGAAGCGGTAGAGGCTGGCGCTGCCGTCGACGAAGTCGGAGCGCACCAGGTAGAGGTTGCCGGCGTCGTCGGTCTCGATGGCCGGGGCGTTGGTGGCGTCCACCGACTCGTACACCGTCTCGAAGGTGGCCCCGCCGTCGACGCTGCGGGAGAGGCGCCACTGCTGGGCGGTGAAGGCCTCGTTGCGCGACCGCAGGTGGGTGGTGAAGATGCCGCGGGCGTTGGCCGCCACCTTCTGGTTGTGGGACTGGAAGGTGGCGTACCCCGCGGCCTCGGCGTCGAGCAGGGTGAGGCGCACCTCCGTCAGCCCGGCGGCATGAGCGGTCACGGCGGCGGCGAGGCCGCTGGCGAGGAGAAGGGGAATCCGCTGCATCTCGGTCCTCCCATTGGAAGGGCGTCAGTCCTCCCCCGCCGGCGTCCAGCGGTAGGAGTAGAGACTGGCGTTGCGCAGGTTGAACTTGAGGTGCACCCGGCCCCCGGCCCGGGGCGGGACCACGTCCCCGCCGCGCCAGGACGCGGCCACGGCCACGCCGTCCCGGGCCGAGAGGCGGCAGTCCCCGGCGCCGAATCCCTCGAGCACCCCGTCCCCCGGGTGCAGGACCTCGACGCTGGCGTCCCCGGAGCCGGCGTTCAGGTTCACGGTGAGCCGCCGCGGCACGGTGGCGTCGAGGGCCGCCGTGAGCAGGAAGCCGGGGTCCATCCGGCCCTCGATGGAGACGAAACCGTCCCGCCGTATCGAGGCCAGGCCCATGGCCCGGCGGTGCTCGCCCTTCGAGCCGTGGTGGGTGCCGCCGCCCGAGTACCAGAAGCGCAGGCGGTCGCCCACCGCCTCCGGGGCGTTGTTGGTGGGCACCACCCAATGGGAGTCCCAGCTGCCCTCGCCGCCAAGAGTCAGGACGGGATCGCGGTGGCCCACGCGCTGCCAGTGGCGGCCGTCGCGGCTCCAGCACAGCTGCGTGTCGAGGCGCTCCACCGCCCGGTGGTAGACCTCCAGGAAGCCGATCATCCCGGGGCCGTAGCGCAGGGGGAACATGCTGTAGAACTCGGTGCCGGGGCGGTCGTGCTCGTCGGCCCTCAGCAGGTGTCCCCTCCAGGACCACTCTGATAGATCATCGCTCTCCCAGAGGGAGACCTCGCGCTGGCGCAGGACCCCGGCTGCGGTGGCCCTGCGGGTGGTCAGCATCCACACCTGGCGGGCGGGATCGCGGGAGACGGAGTAGCGGTCCCCGGCGCGGATCGCCGGCTCCTGCCCGACGGTCCAGTGGATCCCGTCCGGGGAGGCGGCCCGGTAGATGCCCCGCTGCCGCCGGTTCCCGCTCTGGTAGAGGGTGGCGACGAAGCGCTCGCCGGGCGCCGCGCCCGGCGGGTCGAGCCAGGGGAACAGCAGGCGCGCGTTCGAGCCCCGGGGCAGGTCGACGATGTTGGTGGGCGATCCGCCGCCGTCGCGCAGCACGCCAAGGGCCGGCTTCTCCCAGGCGATGCCGTCGGGGGAGGTGGCGTACCCGGTCCCGTAACGGCACGGCGAGGGCTCGTTGGTGGTCGCCCCCAGGTACCAGCACTTGTAGAGCCCGTCCGCCGGGTCATGGAGGACGCGGCGCGGCACCACCTGCCCCGTCTCCCAGGGCCGGTCGGGGGGCAGCACCGGCTCCAGGGACTCGCGGCGCATCGGGTTGATCAGCCGCGTCACCCCGGCGAGGGAGTCGATCTCCTCGTCGGACAGGAAGAGATGCAGGTGGGGGTCGGGCCAGCCCGCTGGAATGCTCATGGCGTCGGTTCTCCTCGCGGCCAATCTATCGGCCGCGGAGAAGCGGGCAACCTGGCGGCCCGCTCTCGCCGCCGGTTGGGCGATCGCTTTTGTTACCCCCGCCCGCGGCAGGGACGCCGCCGGCCGAAGAGGGAGGTTGGAGTGAGCAGAGTGGTACACGAGCCGGCGCGGGAGGTGCCGGTCCTGCACGACACCGAGGTGCTGGTGGCGGGAGCCGGGATCGCCGGGCTCTACGCGGCCCTCGAAGCCGCCGCCCACGGGGCGCGCACGACCCTGGTCGACGAGTACTCCAGCGTGGGCGGCAACTACGGCCCCGGCCTGGGGTCGCGCCACGACCTCTGGCAGAGCCCGAGGCTTCACGAGCGCGGCCTGGGCGGGCAGGTGGGGGAGTTCCTGGCCGAGCTGGACCGCCGCGGCGGCATCCGCACCTTCGACTTCATCAGCGGCGGCGACAACGTGCCCTGGCGGTGGAACGGCATGGCGCCGATCCCGGTGATCGACCGCAACGAGTTCCAGCGCCTCGCCCTGCAGCGGCTGCGGGAGGAGGGCGTGTCGCTGCTGCTGTCGACCACGGTGGCGGGGTCGATCGTCGAGGACGGCATGGTCCGCGGCGTCTTCGTGGAGACCCCCGAGGGCCGGCGCGCGGTGCTCGCCCGGGTCGTGGTCGACACCACGGGAGAGGCGGATGTGGCCGCCGCCGCCGGCGCCGAGATCGATGAGCGCCACGCCAGCGACGAGTCCGGCATGGGCCTGTTCTTCCGCGTCGAGGGGGTGGACTGGGAGGAGTACGAGGCGTTCCGGGCCCGCGAGCGGGACAAGCCCCTGTCCGAGGAAGAGCAGGTCTGGGTCGACGAGGTGCTGGTCGAGGCGATGCAGATGGTCTGGAAGAACTACCCCCGGGAGCTGCTGCCCTTCATCATGGCGGACTGGGAGTCGGGCGCTTTCCGCTACGTGGCGCCGGTGCCGGGCGGGGCCTACGCCTACAAGATCCCCTTCGGGACCCACGACCAGGACGTGACCACCGTCGAGGTGCGCTGGCCTGCGGGCCGGCTGTCGGTCCTCAACGCCCTGGACCGCTCCACCATCGAGGCCGCCGCCCGCCAGCACGCCTACGACACGATCGACTTCTACAGCCGCCACGTCCCCGGCTTCGGCGAGTCCCGGGTGAGCCAGACGGCCCCCTACATGGGCAACCGCTGGAGCCGCACCATCGTCCCCGACTACACCCTTACCGAGAAGGACATCGTCGACGAACGCAGGTTCGACGACGTGGTCCACGTGCTCACCACCCTCTACAAGTACGACGAGGAGGCCCGGCGCGGGGGCCGCACGCGGCGGCTCATCGACCTGAAGAACCGCGAGGAGGGCCACTTCTTCGACATGCCCCTGCGGCAGTTCCTGCCCCGGGGCGTGGAGGGCATGCTCGCCGCCGGCCGGTCGATCGGCCGGGAGCGCACCGCCAGCCTGCGCTGGCGCTGGATCGCCAAGGTCACCGGGGGCGTGGCCGGCATGGCCGCGGCCGAGGCCGCTGCCGCCGGGGTCACCCCGCGGGAGGTGGACATCCGCTCCCTGCAGCGGGCCCTGGTGAAGGCCGGCTATTACCTGGGCGAGCCGGAGCGGCTGGCCGGACTCGATATCGCTTGAGGCTCCGCGCCGGGGCCGCCTCGCCCCGACAGGCGGCCCCCTCTATCATGTCGCCGGCCGGCATCGCCCTGACATCGAATCCCGGACCAGCATGAGCCCACCAGGAGGCGGCCCGTGAACGTCACCCTGCGCCGCCGCATCATCTACCTCTTCCCCGTGCCCGTCCTACTCGGGTCGCTGCTCCTGGGCCCCTCGGCGAGCGCCGAGGCGGGGAAGATCCTCGCCTGGCTCTGGGGTCTGGCCTTCGGCGAGGGGGCCGCCGCCGGCGAGGAGTCGCTGGTGGGCATGATCGTCCTGGACGTGCGGCTGCCGCGCATCCTCCTCACCTTCCTGGTGGGCGGGGCCCTGGCCGCGGCCGGCAACGCCCTGCAGGCGCTGTTCCGCAACCCCCTCGTGGCTCCCTACATCCTCGGCCTCTCCTCCGGGGCCGCCTTCGGCGCCGCCCTCGCCCTGACCCTGCCGCTGCTGCCGGTGCAGCCGACGGCCTTCGCCTTCGCCCTCCTCGCCGTCGGCCTCGCCTACTTCCTGGCCCGCACCCGCAAGACCGTGTCGGTGGTCTCCCTCATCCTCTCGGGGGTGATCGTCACCGGCATCTTCACCGCCCTGCTGACGATCGTGCAGTTCCTCACCGACCCGTACAAGCTGCAGACGATCGTCCACTGGACCATGGGCAACCTGCACAACTCGAGCTGGGCCAAGCTGCGCTCGGCGGCCCCCGGGGTGACTGTCGGCGTGGTCTGGCTCTTTCTGTTCCGCTGGCGCATGAACGTGCTGGCCCAGGGCGACGAGGAGGCCCGGGCCGTGGGTCTCAACCCGGAGCGCGAACGGGTGCTGATACTCATTCCGGCGACCCTGGCCGCGTCGGCGGCGATCGCCGTGGCCGGCGTCATCGGCATGATCGGTCTGGCCGTGCCGCACATGGTGCGCATGCTGCTGGGGCCGGACAACCGCCACACTCTGCCGGCCTCCTTCGCCTTCGGCGGGGCCTTCCTGCTGCTGGTCGACACCGTTTCGCGGACGCTGGCCGCCTTCGAGATCCCGGTGGGGGTCTTCACCACCCTCCTCGGCGGGCCGTTCTTCATCTTCCTCCTCAAGAAGGCGCGGATCGGATGGGAGAACTAGGGCCCGCGATCCAGGTCGACGGACTCTCCTTCGCCTACGAAGGGAGGCCGATCCTCGACGACATCTCCCTGGAGATCCCGCAGGGGCAGTTCACGGTCCTGCTGGGCAAGAACGGCAGCGGCAAGTCGACGCTCATGCGCATCCTCGGCGGCATGCTGGAGTTCGAGCGCGGCGAGGTCCGCATCATGGGCGAGGAGCTGCTCTCCTTCTCCTCCCGGGGGCGGGCCAAGGTCCTCGGCTACCTGCCCCAGCACCACCGCCCGGTCTTCCCCTTCGCCGTGGAGGACGTGGTCCTCACCGGGCGCGCCAGCTACGTGAGCTACGCGCCCAAGAAGGAGGACCTGGAGATCGCCGTCGACGCCCTGCGGCGGGTCGGCATCCTGCACCTGAGGGAGCGGCCCTACACCGAGCTGTCGGGCGGCGAGCAGCAGATGGTCCGCATCGCCCGGGTCCTGGCGCAGCAGCCGCGCCTCATCCTCCTCGACGAGCCGACCTCCCACCTCGACTTCCTCAACTCGGCCCACCTCCTGCGCCTGATCCGCGAGCTGGTGGACGCCGACCTCACGGTCCTCGCCGTCCTCCACGACCCCAACAGTGCCTTCCTCTACGGCGACCACTTCATCTTTCTGAAGGACGGCGTGGTGGAGCGCCTGCCGGCGGCCGAGCGGCCCTGGGACCAGGACTTCCTCGAGCGCATCTACGACACCGGCATGGACTCGATCCCGTACGGCGACCGCGCCCTGGTGGTGCCCAAGGGCTGAGGGCCCGGGCGCCTGCGCGCGCAGGCACTACCGCAGCAGCAGCATCCGCCGCGTGCGCTCCCGGTCGCCGGCCTGCAGCCGCACGAGGTAGACGCCCGTCGCCGCCGACCGGCCGCCCTCGTCGCGTCCGTCCCAGCGGACCCGGTGGGCTCCCGCCCGCCGGCTCTCCCGAACCAGCCTGCGCACCTCCTGGCCCACCAGGTTCACCACCGTCAGCCGCACCGGGCCCGCCTCCGCCAGCTCGAAGGGGATCACCGTGCCGGCGTTGAAGGGGTTCGGGTGGTTGGCGTACAGGGCGAACCTGGCGGGCACAGGCGGGCCGGGAGCGGGTGCGGCTAATCGCGCCGGGATGCGGCCGTCGTTGAAGCGGGCGCCGGCCACCGCCCCGCCGGAGGGCCCGTCGCCGCCCGGCACGTGGATGCGGAAGAGCTCGCCGGGACCGGTGGCCGGCCTGGCGCCGGCCAGGACGACGCGCAGACCGTGGGAATCCCCCGGCGCCGCGGCCGAGGCGAGCAGGAAACCCTGGAGGTCCGGGGCCGGCTCGAGGCGGGCCTCCACCTCTTCCTCCCACTGCAGCAGCAGGTCCCCGGCGACGATCCCGGAGCGCTCGTCCAGCCACAGGGCGAGGTGATCGCCCCCGTCCCGCAGCTCCAGGCGGCGTTCCGCCGCCAGGGGCCGCCCGGCTTCGGAGCTGGATTCGGCGGGAGGGTCCGGGGTGGACGGGGGATGGTTGACGGCCACCGGCTCCTGGACGGGAAACCGCCCCAGCAGGCCGACTCGCTGCTGCAGCACGAGGGCGGCGTCGTAGGGGGTGATGGCGCCGAAGGGAGCGAGGGAGTCGACGTTGGCGGCGAGGGAGTCGCGCTCGGTCAGCAGGGGACCCAGCACGTGGTTGAGGATGCGGGAGGCGTCGTAGGCCTGCAGCCGGGCGTTGGCGTCGGCGTCGCCGAAGAGGCCGAGGACGTGAGTGGTGTCGGAGACCAGTCTCTCGGTGCCGCCGGTGTTGTGCAGGTCCCGGTAGGTCGGACGCAGCGTGTCGCCGGCGGCCACCGACAGACGGTCGCCGGTCACGAGGTGACCGAAGAACACGCTGTCGCTGAGGCCGGTCTCCTCGAGGGACACGGTACGCGTCTCCTCTCCGTTGACGAGCCTTATGGAGGCGGTGTCGACGGCCCTGGGCCGCTCGTTGGCGTCGGCGTCGATCAGGCGCATCCACAGGGTGTCGCCCGGTTCGGCGACGACGGTGGCGTCCAGCCGGGCGTCGTGGGCGGGCACGGCCAGCACCGTGCAGCGCCGAGTCGTCGCGCCGCCCGCGTCGAGGGAGTCGTCGAAGCAGAGCTGGAGCCGGCGGCCGGGCCAGGTCCGGACCGCATCGGCGGAGAGGGTTTCCCCTTTCGGGGCCCCGCCCTGGTGGAGGACGGCCACGCGGCTGGCGAAGGTCCCCGAGGAGATCCCGGTCTCGACGGCCGCGAGGGTATCGGGCTTGCCGACGGCACTCCTGGAGGTCCTCTGACGGAGGACAATCGCCAGGGTGTCCGGCTTCTGCGGATCCCGGTCCACGTCGGGATCGGTGACGGCGATGCTCAGGGAGTCGTGCATCACGACCCGGGCGGGGGAGTGGGCCAGGCGCGCGTCGGAGCCCACGAGGGTCACGGCGCCGTCGCGAGCGCCGGCGGGCAGACTGCCGTCGTTGAGGGAGAGGTGCTCGATGGTGAGTCCCGTGGCCGCGGGGCGGCGCAGGTCGGCGATCAGGAAGCGGGCCCGCAGGAGGGTGCCGTCGCCCGAGAGGGGGTTGGTGTCGGTGGCCATGGCGATGCGCAGGGTGTCGGCGTCGGTGCCGGCCCCCTCCAGGGTGTTGCTGGCCAGCTGCCACTCCCGGGCGTCGAAGAGCCCCGCCGGCTTCACCCCGAGGGGAGAGAGCAGGCCGCCGTCGTAGGCCACGAACAGCTCGGCGGCCAGCACGTCGCCGGCGCTGGAGTCGGTGAAGCGCACGGGCACGGCCAGGGTGTCGCCCCCGCCGGCGGTGGTGTCGGGCAGGGAGATGAGGAAGCCCTCCGTCACCGCGGTCCCGGGGGTGGGCACCTGGAGGATGGAGAAGTCGGCGGCGTTGTCGCCGGTGTCGGTGCCGGCCGCGTCCCGGGAGAGGCTGTGGCCGGCGGGGGTAGTGGGCGCGGGGGTGCCCTCGCCGGAGTTGAAGGCCCCGGCGTCGCCGAACTGCAGGGCGTCCACGATCTGGTCGTTCGGATCCCGCAGCTGCACCGCGTCCGGGCCGTTCTGCCAGTCCACGGAGCCGGTGAGATCCCGGATCACGGCCAGCCCGGGGTTGGCCTTGCTGGCGGCCACGACCAGGATGCCGTCGGCGGGGATCGCGGCGCCGCTGAGATCGACGGTGCGATAGGGCTCCCCGTCGCCGCCGTTGACCCCGACGAGGGACCAGCCGTCCAGCGACGTGCCCGGCGGGCCGGACAACTCGGTGAAGACATCGACGACGTCGGAGCCGGCGCCGTCGTAGAGGACCTCGTGGATCCGCACCTGGGCGGCGGCGGGAGCGGCGGCGAGGACCGCGGCGGCCACCGCCGCGGTGACGATCACACCGGCCGCCCCCGGAGGGCGGCGGGTCCGGCGGTTCGAAGGCCGCCGCCGCGGCGGCGGCCCCTGGCAGCGGGGACGGCGGCGGGACCATCCGCTGGAGTCGATCAGGTGGAGATGGGAGCGCGTCATGGCACGGTCCTCCTGGCCGCGAAGGTGGTGGAGGCCAGGCCGAAGCAGGGGGCGTGCCATGCCCGCGGGGATCCCGGTGAGCTGGCGCCAACCCCCTGCGGCGGCAGGAGATCGGCAGCCGGGAGGCCGGACCGGGGCCGTGTGCGCGGAAGGCCGGGTTGGGTGGCCTGGGTGACGGAGCTGTGACTTCGGGGCGACACTCCGGGCGCCCGAGAGGCCCTGCGATGGGGGCGCGGTGAGCCGGCGGGACCACCGGCCTCATCATCCGTTGCCGGCCGACGGCGGGGCTTCTATCCTGTCAGACCGACCCGCCCCGGCCGTTCAGCCCCCGGAGATCCCCATGCCAGAGATCCAACCCTACCTGACCCGCCTCGCCGAAGGCGGGTTCTGCGTGCTCGAAGAGGTGATCCCCGCCGGCGCCGTTGGCGAGGTCTGCGCCAGCCTGCGGGCCTCGGTGGAGGAGCACAAGCTCGACGACCCGCGCAGCTACGTGGACAAGGTCTCGGGCACGATCAACGTCGATCAGTCCTTCGCCCCCTACCTGGCCGAGCCGCGCCTGATGGGGGTATGCAAGGCGCTCCTGGGCGAGCACGTGCGGGTGTCGTACACCACCTGCATGGTCACCTGGCCGGGCAATCCGCGCGGCGGCTGGCACGCCGACTGGCCCTTCAACCAGAACAACGCCGGCCACGTGCCGGCCCCCTACCCCGACGCCGTGATGCACCTGACGACGATCTGGATGCTCACGCCCTTCACCGCCGAGACCGGCACCCGGGTGGTGCCCGGGTCGCACCGGCGCGACGATAACCCCACGGGGGGCGTCGACGTCGATGCGGACCGTCCCCATCCGGAGGAGATCTCGGTGGAGGGTGCGGCGGGATCGGTGCTGGTCATGGACAGCCGCCTGTGGCACGCCATCAGCCCCAACGAGACCAGCGAGCCGCGGGTGGCCATGCCGATCCGCTTCGCCCCCTGGTGGCTGAACCTCGACTCCTTGCGCCCCGAGTCCGACGAGCGCGACCGGCTCACCGCGGGGGGCCTGTCGGAGAACCGGGTGCCCCTGGTCCCGGCCGGGGTCTTCGCGGGGCTGCCGGAAGAGGTGAAGCCCCTCTTCCGGCACTGGGTGGACGGCTCGTAGAGGCCGGGCGGCCTCAGCCCTTCAGTCCCACCAGGTCTCGCCTTCGGCCAGGTGGGCCCGCAGCAACTCCTCGTTCAGCTCCACCCCGATCCCCGGACGGTCC
>CAZEHQ010000016.1:24041-37816 GCA_964512165.1 uncultured Gemmatimonadaceae bacterium
GATGTGACCCCCCTCGACGACGGGGCCGCCCCAGTCGGCGGCGATGTCGTCCCACCAGGGGCAGTCGAGGCCGTGGTGCTCGAGGGCGAGGAAGTTGGGGGCGTTGGCGCAGACGTGGGCGGAGGCGACCGTGCCCACGGGGGTGCAGATGTTGTGGGGGGCGAAGCCGAGGTAGTGCTGCTCGCACAGCTCGGCCACCTTGCGGGCCTCCTGGATGCCGCCGAAGCGGGGGATGTCGGGGGTGATGATGTCGGCGGCCCGGCGCTCGATCATCGGCCGCAGGCCGTGGCTCATCCAGTGGTTCTCGCCGCAGGCGATCGGCACCGAGGTGTGGTCGGTGACGTACTTCAGGGCGTCCAGGTCCTCCGGCGGCGTCGGGTCCTCGAGCCAGAGGATGTCGATGTCCTCCAGCCGGCGGGCCACCCGCAGGGCATCGGCGGTCTGGTAGCACCAGTGCAGGTCGAGGCACAGCTCGGCGTGGTCGGGCAGGGCCTCGTACGCGGCGTGGCTGACGGCGCTCATGTAGTCGACCTCGCGCCGCGAGAGGGCGCGGTTGTGGGCGTCGGTGCGGTACTCCGGCGGCGCGCTGTTGTCGATATCGACCTTGACCACCGAGTAGCCCGCCTCCACCCGCTCGAGGACGGCGTCGCCGTAGGCCTCGGGGGACCGGTCGCCGGGCCGGCCGGTGTCGGCGTAGATCCGCACCCGGTCGCGGTACTTGCCGCCGAGGAGCTGCCACAGGGGCAGCCCCGTGATCTTGCCGTGCAGGTCCCACAGGGCCAGCTCCACCCCCGACAGGGCGAGGACGATGCTTCCGCCGGTGGACCCGGCGCCGGACAGCGACCGGTAGATCCTCTGCGCCAGCGGGACCACCTGGCGCGGGTCCTGGCCGGCGATGATCGGCTCGATCCGCCTCAGGACATCCTCCACGCCGATGGGCAACTGCGCCTCGCCGATGCCGCAGACCCCCTCGTCGGTCTCCACCTTGACCAGGGTCCAGGTCCAGGGCACCCCCTGGATCCGCACCGACTTGATTCCCGTGATCTTCATCGCATCCCCCTCAGAAGGGCGTCCAGTTCGGGTCGCTGTCCCAGCCCGGGTGATCGGTGATCCGCTCTTCGGCGCCGCCCTCTACCGGGACGACGTAGATGTCGTATCCCACGTCGGCATCCCGGTCCTCGAGTCCGAAAGCGATGCGGGTGCCGTCGGGGGACCAGGTTGGGCTCCAGACCCGGGCCTTGGCGAAGGTCAGTTGCCTGGCGCCGCTGCCGTCGGCGGCCATCACCCATATGTGGCTGGCGCGATCGAAGTCCTGTACGAAGGCGATCGAGGCGCCGTCGGGGGACCAGGAAGGGTCCGACACCCAACGGTCGCCGGAGAGGCGCCGGTCGGCGCCGCTGGCCAGGTCGATGCGGTAGATCGCCGGGGGCCGGGGGGCATCCCGCCAGCTGGTGTAGGCGATGGAGAGGCCGTCGGGGGACCAGGCCGGATCCCAGGCCTCCACGGGATCGAAGGTCAGTTGCCGCACGCCCGAGCCGTCGGCATTCATGATGAAGACATCGCTGTTGTAGTTGCCACTTCCCGGGGGCCTCTCCCGTTCACCGTGGCGATCCGAGGTGAAGGCGATTCGGCGCCCGTCGGGGGACCAGCAGGGGGCCCCGTCCGACGCCTCGTGGCGAGTGAGGTTCTCCGGCTCGCCGCCGTCGGAGCGCATCACGTAGATCTCGTTATTGCCGTCCCTGTAGGAAGAAAAGGCCACCCTCGACCCGTCGGGGGACCGGGCCGGTTGCCGGCCGTCGCTCAGCCGCACCGACACGGTTTGCGGCAACGAGCCGTCCGCAAACGGCGCCAGGGCCAGCTCGGCGGACAGATTCACCACTTCTCCCGTCTCCAGGTCCAGGGAGAACAGCTCGGGGTGGGCCTCGAACCCCGTGCCCCGCGTCGAGGAGAACAGCAACTGCGTCTCCTTCAAGCGTGGGACACTATCGTCATCGATCGCGCCGGGCTCCCCCGGAGCCTCGAAGTCGACGGTCACGCCCCGGTCGCGCAACGCGTCCAGGAGCCCCGTCGTCTCCGCGCCGCTCAGAGGATTCCCGGTCAGACCCAGGCTCAGCAGGCTGTCCAGACCCGCGAGGGCCGACACGTCCCGCACGGCGTTGTCCGCCAGCAGCAGCACCTGCAACCGCTTCAGGGAGGCCAGGGGCGACACGTCCTCGATGCGGTTGCTCTCCAGGTCGAGGAAGCGCAGCCGCTGGAGGCCGGCCAGGGGGGAGATGTCGGTGATCTGGTTGTGGGACAGGTCCAGGGCCTCGAGCCGGGTGAGCTGCTCGATGCCGCCGAGGTCGGCGATGCCCCGGTCCTCGGCGCTCAGGGAGACCACCCCGACGCCGGCCCCGGACTCGTCCACGGCCGCCTGCAGGGCCGAATCGGCGAAGGCCTGAGTGACGGGACCACCGGTCCCCTCGGGGTCCGGCCCGCTCGGCCGTTCCGGCTCGGAGCCGCAGCCGGTCAGCGCCAGGGCCAGCAGCGCCCCGGCGGCCACCTTGCCGCGGACCCGGTCCCCGGGGTGATCCACCTGCCTCTGTGCACGTGGGGTCATGGGCTCAGACAGCGATGCCAGAACGCAACAAGCCCCCGGCGGTCGATCGTCGGGGGCTTGTCGGCACTGGGCATCTGGTAGCGGCGCAGGGACTCGAACCCCGGACACTCGGATTATGATTCCGATGCTCTAACCAGCTGAGCTACGCCGCCATTCGTCGGGCAGGAACAGCGTCTCGAATAAGCGGACGGGGCTGAATCGCGGCAAGGGCTCACGGGAAGTAGCGCTCGAAGAGCTTGTAGGGCGCCTCGGCCATGCCCATGGAGGCGTAGGTCGCCTGGGCCCGGCCGTTCTCGCGCTCGACGTAGAGCCGCAGGCCGCGCACGTCGCCGTCGGTCTCCGCCTTCTCGCGGACGTGCTCGAAGAGCCGCCGGAAGACGCCGCGGCGCCGCGCCGCCGCCTCGACGTAGACGCTCTGGATCCACCACAGCCAGCCGTCGCGCCAGTCCGACCACTCGAAGGTGATCAACAGGCAGCCGACGACGCGGCCCTCCTGCTCGGCCACCGTGTAGAACCCGGCCGCGGGGTTGTCGAAGAGCCTGGAGAGACCGCGGCGCACGGTCGCCGGGTCCAGCTCGTGGTCCTCGGTCTCCCGCGCCAGGCGGCAGTTGAAGTCGACCAGGGACTCCAGGTCCTGGGGGCGGGCGGCTCGCACGCGCAGGGGTCCGTCCACGGCCGGGGGAGAGATCAGGGGGCCTCCTGCAGGATGGCATCGATGCAGACGAGCTCGCCGGCGTCGAAGGAGACCTCCGCGGCGCCGAGATGCTCCAGCACCTGCTCGGGGCTCTTGGCGCCGACGAGGACGCAGCTGACCGCCGGCTGCAGCAGGCACCAGGCGATGGCCATCTGCACCAGGGTGAGGCCCTTGTCGGCGGCGACCTCGCGCAGGCGCCCGGCCACCTCGCAGCAGCGGGCGAAGCTCTCCCCTTGAAAGCGGGCGGAGGTGGAGCGCTCGTCGTCGTCGGGGAAGACGTGGCCGGGGGAGTAGCGGCCGGTGAGCAGGCCCTTGGCGAGCGGGCTGTGGGCGAGGTTGCCGACGCCGTTGGCCTCGCACCACGGCAGGTCGGCCGTCTCGATCTGGCGGTGGAGCATGTTGTAGCAGGGCTGACTGGAGACGAAGGGGGCCGTTGCGTACGCGGCCTCCATCTGCGCGGCGTTGAAGTTGGAGACCCCGAGGTGCCGGGTCTTGCCCTCCTCCTGGAGGCGGGCCATGGCGGCCATCGTCGCCTCGATGGGGTCGCGCTCGCCGCGCCAGGAGTGCACCTGGTAGAGGTCGACGTGGTCGACGCCGAGGGCGCGCAGGGAGTTCTCCATGGCGGCGCGCACCGCCGCCGGGGAGTAGTCGCCGCTGACCTTGGTGGCCAGGAAGCAGCGCTCGCGGTAGCCGTCGCGCAGGGCCCTGCCGACGATCGACTCGCTCGGACCGTAGGCCTGGGCGGTGTCCACCAGGGTGACGCCGGCGTCGATGGCGCCGCGGATCGTGCGGACCGCCTCCGCCTCCTCCACGTGTCCCATGCCGCCCCCGATCGGCCAGGCGCCGAGGCCGATCAGCGGGACCCTGGGGCCGTCTCTACCGAGACTCCGATACCGCATGCCGCGCCTCCTCTCCGGCCAGCTGGCGCTCGCGCCAAGCCAGCCCCGCAAGGGTTGCCGCCACCAGGACGGTCGCCGCCACGGCGGCCAGGTTCAGCTGGTACCAGCCGATGCGCGCCTCCAGGGCCCCGGACGAGAACGAGGACAGGATCATGGTGGCAAAGATCAGGAAATCGTTGGCCGACTGCACCCGCGT
Source organism: uncultured Gemmatimonadaceae bacterium (assembly GCA_964512165.1). GTDB lineage: Bacteria > Latescibacterota > UBA2968 > UBA8231 > UBA8231 > UBA8231. Next base: position 28,430 of record CAZEHQ010000016.1, read on the forward strand.
CTTCTCGCCCTCGCCGGAGTAGGTGCCGGTGAGCAGGCTCGTGCACGAGACGAAGAGGAAGTTCCAGCCCACCCCGAGCAGGGTCAGGCCGGCCATGTACCAGGCCACCTCGGTGCCGCCGAGGTTGACGAGGGCGGAGACCCCGATCAACAGGATGCCGGCGAACATGACGGGCCGCTCGCCGACGCGCTGCACGATGCTGCCGGTGAAGAAGGAGGGCACGTACATGCCGAGGACGTGCCACTGGATCACCCGCGCCGTGTCGTGGAAGGCGTGGTGGTGGCGCTCCATCGACAGGGGCGTGGCGTTCATGAGGAGGGACATGAGCCCCCAACTGGCCACGGCGCCGAGGAGGGCCATGCGGAAGGTGGGATGGGCGGCGATGCGGGCCAGGGGCCGGCCGCCGGTCGACTCGGAGCGCGGCGTCGGCGGCGGCAGGCGGGTGAAGGACATGACGAGCAGGATCAGCGCCTGCAGGATGACGATGCAGCCGAAGGAGCCGGCGAACTCGCGGCCCTCCCAGAGGAAGCGGGTCTCGGCGGCCATCGAGGAACCGGCCACCGCGGCGATCACGCCGCCGGCCATGACCAGCGAGATGGCGCGGCTGCGGAAGGCCGGCGGCGAGACCTCGGCCGCCGCGAACCGGTAGTAGGTGGCGAAGCCGTTCACCATGCCGATGAGCAGGGCGCCGGCGCAGAGCAGCACGAACTCCCCGCGCCAGGCCGCCGCCGCGGCCACCGCGGCCCCGGCCACGCCGAGGGCGCCGCCGGTGAGGAAGCCGATGCGGCGGCCGTGGCGGCGCATCCAGTGGGCGGCGGGGATGGTGGTCAGGGTTGTGGCCACCGGCACCAGCGCCAGGGGCAGCGTCGTCAGCGAGGGGTCGGGCGTCAGGCGGCTGCCCGCCAGCCCCATGGTGGTCAGCAGGATGACGGCGGAGGTGCGGGTCAGGGCCTCGCAGACGAACAGCAGCCCCACCTGCAGGTAGGGGCTGGACGGCGCTTCGGCCGGGGGGCCGGTCAACCGGACCGGCCGGCGCGGCGCTGGCGTACCGCCCCGGCCAGCAGCTCCAGGACGCCGGCCGTCTGCTCCCAGGACATGCAGGCGTCGGTGATGCTCTGTCCGTAGACCGGGGCCTGCCCCGGCACCAGGTCCTGGCGGCCCTCCACGAGGTGGCTCTCCATCATCACGCCGAAGAGGTGGTCCGACCCGCCGGCGACCTGGGCCGCCACCTCCTCGGCGACGGCCGCCTGCCGCAGGTGGTCCTTGTCGCTGTTGCCGTGGCTGCAGTCGATCATCACCCGGTGGGGCAGGTCCTCCTCGTCGAGGCGGGTGGCCAGCGCGCCGACGGTGACGCGGTCGTAGTTGGGGCCGGAGCCGGCTCCGCGCAGGATCACGTGGCAGGCGTCGTTGCCGCTGGTGGCCACGATCGCCGAGATCCCCTGCTTGGTGACGGAGAGGAAGTGGTGGGCCCCCCGGGCCGCCTTGATGGCGTCGATGGCCAGCTGGGTGCTGCCGCCGGTGCCGTTCTTGAAGCCCACCGGCATGGACAGGCCCGAGGCCAGCTCGCGGTGGACCTGGCTCTCGGTGGTGCGGGCGCCGATGGCCCCCCAGGAGACGAGGTCGGCGATGAACTGGGGGGTGATGGTGTCGAGGAACTCGGTGCCGGCGCCGAGGCCGCGGTCGGCCAGGTCGAGGAGCAGCTTGCGGGCCGTGCGCAGGCCCTCGTTGATGCGGAAGGTGTCGTCGAGGCCGGGATCGTTGATCAGGCCCTTCCAGCCCACGGTGGTGCGCGGCTTCTCGAAGTAGACGCGCATGAGGACGATCAGGTCGCCGGCGAAGGGGCCGGCGGCCTCGATCAGTCGGTCGGCGTACTCGTGGGCGGAGTCGGGCTCGTGGATGGAGCACGGACCGGCGACCACCACCAGGCGGTCGTCGCGCCCTTCGAGGGCGGCGCGGATCTCCTCGCGGCAGCGGCTCACCGTGGCCGAGGCCGGCTCCGAGATCGGCAGCTCCTCCATGAGGATCGCCGGCGGGATCAGGGGCTTGATCCCGGCGATCCGCAGATCGTCCGTCGGGTGCAGCATCTCTCTCCTCCGGGATGGCGGGGCGGTGGCGCGGAGCTGACGGGCGGGCCTTATTCAGCCGCTTCGGTTTCCGCGATCAAATATAGGAGCGTCCATCCATGGGCAGGCCTCGGGCCGTCATCACCGTCAACCTCGACATCGCAGGACGCCGCCCCTCGGCGGAGGTCTTCGACGCCGCCGGCGTCGACTGGGAGCACCGCTACGGCGCGCCCGACTGGCTCGACGACGACACGCGCGCGTCGCTGGACGGGGTCGACGCCATCCTCGCCGGGGCCGAGCGCCTGGACGAGTCGACCATGGCCCACGCCGACCGGCTCAAGGTCGTCTCCCGCAACGGCGTCGGCTACGACCGCGTCGACATCGACTACTGCACGCGGCGGGGGATCGTCGTCACCTACACGCCCGGGGTCATGGCCGACGCCGTGGCCGATCTGACCATGGGCCTGCTGCTGGCGGCGGTGCGCGGCATCTCCACCGGGGACCGCGACGTGAAGGGGGGCGGCTACGAGGCCGCCATGGGCGAGGACCTGGCGGCCATAACCCTCGGCCTGCTCGGCTGCGGGCGCATCGGCGCCGAGGTGGTTCGGCGGGCCCTCGGGTTCCGCATGCGGGTCCTGGTCCACGACCCCTGGGTCGATCCCGAGGAGCTGCGCAAGATCGGCGCCGAGCCGGTCGATCTCGACGGCCTGCTGACCGGGTCCGACGCCATCAGCCTGCACCTGCCCATGTCGCAGGAGAACGCCGGCATCGTCGACGCCGGCTTCCTGGGCCGCATGAAGCCGGGGAGCTGGCTGATCAACACCGCCCGCGGCGGTCTCGTCGACGAACCGGCCCTGATCGCCGCCCTGGAGGTCGGTCACCTGAGCGGCGCCGGTCTCGACTGCCAGGCCACGGAACCGCCCGCCGGGGATTCCGCCCGCCTCGTCGCCCTCGACCGGGTGGTGGCCACGCCCCACGGCGGCTCCAACACGGTGGCGGCGCGGACCCGCATGGCCGAGCTGGGCGCCCAGGGGATCGTCGACGTGCTCCAAGGCCGCCGGCCGGAGCACGTGGTCAACCCGGAGGTGCTGGAGAAGGTGGGGATTCGCTGAGGGTGGGGCTGGCCTGAAGAGAGGCGGGACCCCTGCCGGCGCGGTGGGTTCCGGGTAGAGCCGGGCCCTAGACTCCGTCCGGGCGCAGCCAGCCGAGGGGGAGGGGGCACCAGCCCCGCAACGCCCCCAGGGCCGGGGGCACCGCCGTCACCAAGTCCGCCGTCAGCGGCCCGAAGAGGGCGCGCATGGCCGTCGCCGGGTCCCAGGTGACGCCGCCAGCGGCATCCTCCAGCCGGCACTCGGGACGGCCGTCCCGCACCCGCATCCTCAAGGTGCCGTAGCCCTCGATGCCGATAGCGGTGTCGCCCTCGGGCAGGCTGTCGCAGACCCCCATCAGGGCCTCCACCGTGGCCGCCCAGTCGTAGATCTGCCAGTTGCCGGAGGAGGCGACGCTCACCGATTCCCCCACGGCGGCCAGCCGCCGCACCAGGCCCTGCCGCTCCGGCGGCAGGGAGAAGCGCACGGAGCCGGCATCGCGCGCCTGCACCCAGGCGGGAGCCATGGCCAGGGCCGTCTCCTCGTCGCGGCCGACCAGCTCGACGACCTGGCCGCCGTCCGGGGCGGCTACCAGGTAACCGGCCATCTCGCCGGAGGCGTCGAGGGCGGCGTGAGGGCGGTTGTACCAGGCGCGCAGGTAGCGGTGGAACCAGGGCTTGCGGCGCCGGCAGTGTACTCGCTGAGCCTGGTGCATTTCCCAGGCCTGTTCCAGGCGGCCGGAGTGGCCCGGCTCCAGAGCCTCGAAGCGAAGACCCGCCGGCGCCGGAAGGGCGTGGCGCACGTTGGCCGGCCCCAGGTCGACGGAGACCGTCTGGCCGCACTTCTCGTACCCGAACCAGCCGTAGCGCTGGCGCTGCCCGCCGAGCCAGGAGAGGTGGAATCCCTCGGCCTTCATGCGCTCCACGCAGTGGCGCATGAGGACCCCCATGTAGCCCTTGCCGCGGTCGCCGGGGTGGGTGGAGACGCCGCCGATGCCGCCGACCTTCAGCCGACGGCCGCCGACCTGCCAGTCGATGGGGAAGAGGCCGACGATGGCGCGGATCCGCCCGTCCACGCGCAGGGCGTGGTTGCAGGACATGAGCTCGTCGCAGGGCTGGTAGATCGACGGCAGGAGGGTGGCGAAGTCGTGGGGGCGGTGCTCGCCGAAGACGCCGTCGAGGAAGGCGATGGCCTCGTCGAAGTCGGCGCCGGTGAGCTGGACGACGTCGGTCAAGCTACCGGCCGGGGTGGGGCATGAAGAACTCGAAGCGCGCCGGATCGCCGTAGCCCTCGACCTCGGTGGGGCGGATGCCGGCGCTGTCGCGGGCGGCGCGCACGATCTTCTTGTTGAAGTCGCTCACGCCCTCGGCCTCGAAGTACTCCTGCACCGGCATCCAGCGGCTCTCGGCGATCTCCTCCTCCTGGATGGTGATGCGCTCGTCGAGGGGCCGCAGGCGGCAGACGAAGTAGATGTCGGACTTGCCGTAGCGGTAGCCGTGCCAGTGGCGGAAGCAGACCAGGGCGTCGAACTCGGTGCTCACCCCCGTCTCCTCGAAGACCTCGCGGACGATGCCCTCCACGAGGTGCTCCCCTTCGTGCAGGGCGCCGCCGGGCAGCTTGTAGCTCCCGCGGCGGCGGGGGGTGCGGTGATACCTCTCGCTGACCACGAGCAGCTCGTCGCGGTCGTTGATGGCGACGCCGCCGACGCCGATGTAGTGCGAGGCGTGGGCGGGGATGAAGGCGTCCTCTTCGAGGCGCGCCGTCATCATCAGGCTGTCGTCGTTGGAGTGGTGGAAGCCGAAGCCGGCCGCCGCGGCCACGGGGATCAGCGCCGCCCGGTCGAGGGAGATCTCCAGCCAGACGACGCGGTACTCCTGGTCGCGCCAGCGGGCCATGGAGACCTCGAGCTGGGCGGCGAAGCGGGCCGGGTCGGGGTCGAGGGCGCCCGGTTCGGGGATGACGCCCCCGAAGGGATTCTCGCCGGCGGGGATGACGTTCGGTTCGTCGGTCACTGGGGCCATTGGGGCGGTATGTAGCCGAGCGGTTCGGGGCATGTCAAGGTCGTCCTGGACGTGGCAGGTTTCGGCGATCGTGGGTACTTTTGGCGCATCGATCCCACCCAAACCGACGAGAGGAGCTCTCGCCCATGCCGTTTTCGTTTACCAACTCGAAGGGAACCGCATACATCCTCCACCAGAAGACCACGACCCTGAAGAACGGGAACACGCAGAACATCTTCTTCTTCGCCAAGGAGGCCCGCGAGGGCGCCCTCGACGAGGTGCCCGAGGGCTACCAGGTCGCCGAGAGCCGCAACGGCCTTCCGGTGCTCAAGCGCTCCAGCTGAGTCTCTTCGGAAGCAGGACCCGAGGTATCCAGGCGCCGGTGGGTTTCCGCCGGCGCCTTTCTCTTTGCCGGGCCTATCCCGCCGGCCTAGCCTTCCGCGGTCCCCCACCGGAGTGATACCGATGGAACGCACCCTGTCCCGCCGCCTCCTCGGAAAGCGCACCGCGAGCCGGGAGCTGCTCGCCTTCCTCGACGAGCGGCTCCCGCGCCTGCAGAGGCCGTCCTCGCCGGCGGCCTGGAAGCGCCGCGCCACCAAGGCCCGCGCCGCCGTCCTCGAGCTGTTCCTGCGCGGCCATCCCGCCGGCGTCCTCGAGGAGCAGCCCCGCGTCGAGTGGCGCGGCGTGATCGACGCCGGCCCCGGCTACCGCATCCGCAAGCTGCGCTACGAGGGTTACCCCGGCCTGTGGGTGCCCGCCCTGCTCTACGAGCCCACCAGCCTCAGCGGCAAGGTGCCCGCCGTCCTCAACCCCAACGGCCACCACGCCGGCGGCAAGGCGATGGACTACAAGCAGGCGCGCTGCATCAACCTCGCCAAGCGCGGCATGCTGGCCCTGAACACCGAGTTCATCGGCATGGGGGAGCTGCGCTCCGACAGCGACCACATGCGCATCAGCCTCCTCGACTTCTGCGGCGTCGCCGGCGTCGGCGTGTTCTACCTGCTGATGAAACGCGGCCTCGACGTGCTCCTCGCCCACCGCCACGCCGACCCGGAGCGGGTGGCCATGACCGGCCTCTCCGGCGGCGGCTGGCAGACGGCGGTCCTGTCCGCCCTCGACGAGCGCGTCACCGTGCCCGTGCCCGTGGCCGGCCACTCGCCGGTGTGGCAGCGCTGCCGGTGCGCCGCCGACATGGGCGACCTGGAGCAGTGCCCCACGGACCTGTGCACGGCCGCCGACTACGACGTCCTCACCGGCATGTTCGCGCCGCGGCCGACGCTGCTCATCTACAACCACGAGGACGACTGCTGCTTCCAGACCCGGCGCACCAAACTCTCCGTGTTCCGGCCGGCCCGCGCCGTCTTCGAGAGCCTGGGCGCCGGCCGCGACATCGAACTGCACGACAACCTCGACCCCGGCACCCACAACTACGAGAGCGACAACCGCGGCCAGCTCTACCGCTTCCTCAACAAGCACTGGGGCCTCGACACGCCGGACGACGACCTGCCCTACGAGGAGGAGCTGCTGCCGGAGAGCGAGCTGAACGTGGGGCTGCCGGCCGACAACGCCACCCTCTACTCGCTGGCGCAGGGCCACCTGCAGCGGATCCGCCGCCGCCGCGAGAAAGCCCGTCCGGACTCGGCTGCGGTGACCCGCCGAAGGCTGGCGCGGGTGCTGCGCCTGGGCCGGTACGAGGCGGAGGGCGCTTTGAGCAGGCGCGGTCCCCGGGGTGGATTGGCCACAAGCGACGGGGCGCTGCGCGTCGGCCCCTGGTCGGTGCCGGTGACGGCGGTGGAGCCGGGCGGAAGGGCGAAGGGCACGGAGATCGTCCTCAGCGACGGGGGGCGCCGCGGGTCGGCGGCCCTGGCGCGGGAGGCCCTGGGGGAGAGGCGCCGGGTGCTGGCCGTCGACCTCTTCGGCGCCGGGGAGAACGCCTGCGCCTTCCAGTACCACATGCTCCTGGCCAGCGCCGGCGAGCGGTCCCTCGGCATCATGGCCGGGCAGTTGCTGGCCGTGGCCGACTGGGCCGGGCGGCACTACCCCGGCGAGCTGCACCTGCGCGCCACGGGCCGGACGGCGCCGGTCCTCTGCCTGCTGGCGGCGGCCCTGCAGCCGCGGCGGTTTTCCGGGATCGTCACCAGCGGACAGATCGACTCCCTGGAGCGGCTCGTCGAGTGGCCCTCGTCGTACGCGGTGGACGCGCCCCTGCTCTGCTTCGGACTGCTGGAGGAGATCGACCTGCCCGACCTGGTGAGGCTGTCGGCGCCGGTGCCGCTGGCGGACTCGAGCCGGGGGCCGCTGCGATAGGTGCTTGAGGCTGCCGAGTACCGGCCTCACCGCGCGAAGGTCCATGCAACCTCTGCCGGCGTCTGGCCCGTGATCGCGTCAATGTGCCAAGCTGAGAGCGCATTCACACCGGTTTCCAGGGAGGGTGAGAGCCGTCATGCGCCATCCCCAAGAGATGGGCGGACTCCGGGCGACAGCTACCGGCGCCGCCGGGATCGCCGAGGGGTTTCAGATTTCTTGACAGCATTGTTTTTCTCGCCCCAACTTCGTGACCAACTGCGGCCACCGGGGAGCCCGCCCCTGGCGGTGGCCGTCGGCAGGGAGGCTACCAGGGGTGACGTCCAGAGCCTCACGTAATGCAGAGTCCCGGAAAGATGAGCGTTCGCCGGGGAAACCCGTCTTGGCGAAACCCGGGTGTCCATCACCACCCTCACGCGGGAGACACGATCATGGCGAGTATCACATCAGGCCCAAACGTCGCGGAGGAACTCCGGTCGTTTCAGGAGTCGGCGAGGGTGCTGTCTGATGACGCAACAATCCTTGAGGATTACAGCGGCGAGTGGGTCGGAGTGTTCGAGGGGGCCGTTAGGGCATCTGGCCAAACTCTCGATGAGGTACTGGAGGGATTGACAGATCAGGGGATTCCCCCGGAGCGGTCGGTGATCCGATTCATCAATCCTGACCCGGTCACGATGCTCTTCTGAAGGGGCCATTGTGATCCGGGGTCGATACGGAGGAACGAGCAGGCGTCCCTACGTAGAGGGACGACTGCTCATTCCCAGGCTGAACCTGTACGGAGATATCTCCTTCCTGGTGGACACGGGAGCTGACAGCACTCTCCTGATGCCCGTAGACGCCAAGAGAATCGGGCTCGACTACGGCTCTCTCGATAGTCAGACGATGGTTGAATCGATTGGCACTGGGGGCAAATCCAAGTTCTTCAGAGAGGCAGCTGTGGTCTCGTTCCTCGATGTCGACTCCGGCTTCTCGATCGAGAGGACCATCGACTTGGTTGTTCCACAGGACAACATGGATCTCAGAGATGCTCCTTCCCTCTTGGGAAGAGATGTTCTACACACCTGGACCATGAACTACGATCCGCGACACAATCTCCTCACGTTCGACCCATAAAGCCCCGGAAGGACTTGCACAGGGCGAGCGAAAGGAGACACAGAAATGGCCAGGCAGGAGACCAGGAAGCGCTCGGACTCCAAGCGCGAACGAGAGCGGGCCGAGATGCTCGAGGAGGCGCTTGCCCGACCAGGCGTTCGTGAGGTCATGGGCATCTATCGAGTTTGGCAAGAGAAGGGTCGGGGGCTGGACGCCTACCGTTCGGCTACGAAGGCGTACGGGCGAGTCACGACAACCGACTCTTCCAAGGCTGTCTGACCAGCGTAAGGGATTCATCTCCTCCCTGCGGTCGCGCTACTCACATTCGGGTGATCGTGTCGCTTTCGTCGTCCTTGCCCGTGGCTGCCAAGTCCCGCCGGGCCTGCGCGAGTTGGTAGCTGGCCTGCATCCGCATCCAGTGCTCGGCGGTGCCCCAACCGATCCCTTCCAGCGCCAGCGCCATGTTCGCGAAGACCCCCGCCTTTCCGTTCAGCACGCGCGACAGAGTCCCGCGGTCGCAACCCAGATGGCCGGCCGTATCCGTGATGTTCCATCCGGTTTCTTCCATGCTCTCACGGATCAGTTCGCCCAGATGCGGCGGGTTCAGCATGGGCTGCGCGCGTCGGCCATCGTCACTGCCGATCAGTCGGTGCCTCCTTGTAGGATCTCATATGACGAGATCATACCGATATTAGACACTCATTGCATTTGAGGAGGTAGTCCTTGGCGGATTCTGAAGAACTGACCCTGCGTGGCCTTGGATCCCAAGCTCGCCGCCAAGCTGAGGGAGGCGGCCGAGATGGAAGGCAAGACCGTGAACCAGATAGCCCTGGATGCTCT
>CAZEHQ010000017.1:0-24307 GCA_964512165.1 uncultured Gemmatimonadaceae bacterium
TAGGCGGCCCGGGTCGCGTTGGGCACGCAGCAGCAGGACCAGGCCGGCCACGCTCGCCGCCGCGGCCCACGCCGCCGGGGTCAGTTCGGCGCCGTAGAGCAGGGCCGGGCCGCAGGCGGCGGACAGCAACCCGGCGCACCAACCGCCCGCCGGGCCGGCCAGGGCCAGCCCGAGCCACGCCACCAGCCCGCACGTGAGGGCCCCCAGGGCCGCCTGCGCCGCACGCACGAGCCAGGGGCCTGCGACGCGGTCCGCCGCCGATACGAAGGCGCTGTAGAGGAAGGACACCGGCGCCTTCCCGACAGCTCCTGGAGCGCCGCCGACCGCCTCCGGGCCGCCCGGAGCGTAGGCCAGGGAGGCGCCCACGGGGACCTCGACAAGGGGGCTGTCGGCCAGCTGACCGAGCACGATCAGGCGCAGGACCAGGGCCACGGCGGTGACCGCCGCCAGGCACACGAGCCCTCGCGACCCGGTGCGCACCGGCGACGACGGCGCTGGCGACGGGGGTGCGCCGCCGCGAGGGCGATGGTCAGCGGAGGCCGGCATACACGGTCACGAAGGAGGTGCTGGTGGTGGTGGCGTCTCCCACCTCGAAGTCCTTGCGCTCGATCACCACCCCGGTCAGGGCCCGGATGCGGTACCCGAGGTATTCGGAGGAGTTGGAGAACTGGATGGCGATGCTCTGGGAGTCGAAGTCCTGGTCGTCGCTCTCGAAGTCCCGGAAGAGCAGCAGCTCGACGCCGGCGTGGAACCGCGTGTGATCGAGGAGGTCCTTCTCGAGCAGCGCCCCGAAGAGCTCGCGCAGCTCGTCGCGCTCGCCTTCGCGGAAGGGGCTGATGCTCTGCCGGCGGTATTCGCTCTTCCAGCGGGGCTCCAGATCGAAGCCGCCCAGGTGTACCCGGTAGGAGGCCCGGTTGATGACGCCGAAGAAGAAGTCGGAGGAGCTCAACCCGAGTTCCCGGCGCCGTTCGTCGTCCATGAGCTGACGGAACAGGGTGTGGTTGATCTTCGTGTCCAGGCGCAGCCGAGCTCCCTCGTAGGCGTGGCCCACGAAGAGCTGGTTCACCCAGGTGTCGCGCGCCAGCAGCGGATCCTCCACGGTGGACAGCACACCCCCTTGCACGGTGTTGTCGGGGCGCCACTGCAGCAGCGGATCGGGAATGTCGTCCTCCACGCGCTGGGTCATCTCGAAGAGTCGGAACCGGCCCCACCGCGGATGGTCGCCATCGAAGGTGACCTGACCGTAGACCGCGTCGTTGCGCTGGTCCGAGGAGATCAGATTCTCGCGCAGGACCCCCGCCGTCAGCCGCAGCTCCGGGTTCACGTCGAGGGTGGCGTAGGTGTTGAGGCCCCGGTGATCGCGGTCGTAGGGATAATCCGGGGCCTCGTCGTTCTCGTACGGGTCCACCCAGAAGTTGTGGTTCATATCGACTCCGAAGAGGAACTCGGGGCGGTCCACCGAGAACCGCAGGAAGGGCTCCTCGAAGTCGGGGATCGTGTTGGACAGGACGTAGTTGTCGTTCTGGTTGAAGTCGGCGATGAAGTCGTTGTTCTGATCCCACCCGGGGAAGACGATCTGGTCGCCCGAGCGCCAGTCGAAGCGCACGTTGTCGGGGTTGCGGTCGTGGTCGTCGTTGTCGTCGACGAACTCGATGCGGCCGTCGCGGCGGCTCTCGTAGTCGATCGTGCCGTCGCCCCGGGTGACGAAGGTGGCCGTGTTGTACAGGGGATCCATCGAATAGGCCTCGACGAAGAGGGAGAACGGTGCCGCCGACTTGGCCAGGTTCACCATCCACGCCGGGTTGTACGCCGCGTCCTTGACCCCGGAGGAGGTGGAGTGCAGTTCGCGGTAGGGGTTCGGATACTTGCGGTAGTTCCAGTTGACGTCGTACTCGCCGTAGAAGTCGAACCCGCGCCATCCGCGCACTTCGAGGGTGACGCCGGCCACGTGGGTAGCCGAAGGCAGGCCGTACTCGAAGCGCAAGGTGCGCAGGTTGGTCACGTCCTGCACGTTGCCTTCTGCCTGGTCGATCAGCAGCAGCACCGTCTCGCCCCGCTCGTTCGTCTGCCGGTTCGAGGTGGCCCAGACCTGGTAGTCGTTGCCCAGGACCAGCTCGAACTCGACCTGCACGATCGAGTCCTTCACGGCGTGGGCGTTCTGGGCGAACTCGGGGCTGTCGAAGTCGTAGAGGAGGCGGATCTCCTCCTGGCCGTCTGCGGCGACGAACCCGGGGCGGTCGAAGCCGCCCTCGATGACCGGGGTGAAGCCGATGTCGCCTCCGCGCTCGACGGTGCCGTCGTGGTACTTCAGGATGATGTCGGACCCGGCCGGGAAGAAGGCGGCGCCGGCGATCCCATCGTCGGGCGAGTCGTCCCGCAGGACGATCTGGATGAACTCGACCGTCTGGTTCTGCCCCACCGTCAGCAGCCCCGAGAAGGGGTTGCCCAGCTGCCGGTCGGTGAGGGTGTTCGACTGGTGCGAGTTGATCAGGTTGAAGCCCAGGGTCGCGAAGTCGGTGAGCTGGGTGGCGGCGCGGCCGCCGAAGAGGATGGTGTTGTTCGTCCGCTCCACCTCCAGGCCGGCGGTGGTGCCGCCGCCGGAGTGGCTGGCCCGCGAGTAGAGGACGGTCGCCTCGTAGCGGTCGGCGGCGAAGTCGAACTGCACGCCGTCGAAGCGGGGCTTGGAGAACGTCATCGGCGTCAGGGTGGTTCGCAGCTCGCTGCCCAGCGTGAGGGCATAGCCGTACTGGCCCTTCTGGTCGGCCGCCACCACGACCTCGGAGAACCAGTTGCGGAACCGGTCCCCCTTGAACAGGGTGTTGCCGAACTGCTCGGGCCGCGTCTGGGCGTTGTTGAAGATCAGCCAACCGCGGGTGACGAAGTCGCCGTAGACGTCATAGAAGTAATCGCCCTCCAGGGCGATGTCGACGTAGCGGTTGTAATGGTCCCGGGCGTAGTTGGTGTACTGCCACTGGCGCCACCCGTACTCGTTGTAGAGCTCCTGTGGGACGTACCAGCGCCGCATCGCCGGGTCCACCGCCCCCAGCAGCACGCCGGGGCCCTGGGCGCGGTAGCGGCCCTCGTCGCCGAGTTGCTCGCCGAGGCGGGTCCCGTAGTCGACTTGTGCCGCCGCGGCTGCGGCCCACAGCAGGGCCGCCGTCAGGAGTCTCGAGCTCACGATTCCCTCCCTGCGAGCGGTATGGGGAGGCGCCTTCGGGCGCCTCGCCGGTGGGACAACTCAATACACCACGTGGACGACCCGGGTACGAGCCGTCCCGGACACGTCGGCGTCGGGCTCGGCGAGGACCTGCGCCAGGTAGAGGCCCGGGGGCACCAGCCCGCCGTCGCCGTCGAGCCCGTCCCACTCGAGCACGTGCCGGCCCCCTACCGCCTCGCGCTCCAGGACGCGGACGACGCTGCCGTCGAGCCGGTGGATGCGCAGCTTCAGGGGACGCGGCGCGAAGATCCCGAACAGGGACAGCTCGACCCGCAGGACATCGTTGATGCCGTCGCCGTTCGGGCTGAAGGGGTTGGGGGACAGGCTCACCTGCTCCACCGTGCCCCCGGCTCCGCGCGCCGACAGGGTCAGCCCGCGTCCCGGGGTCAGTCCGGTCACGTCCCCCGGCTCCCCCACCTGCCAGGGTGCGCCCTCCCGGCGGGCGGCCACGCGCAGCTCGGTGCCGTTGAGGAACACGGTGGCGGCCACCCGCAGGCGAACCAGCCGTCCGGCGCCCACCACCGAGCCGCGGGCCCTGGCCGGCAGCCGCCGGTAGTCGGCGGCGGAGAGGGTGTCGCCCAGGGCGTCGAAGGGGGTCTCGTCGCCGATGCCGCCGACGATGCGGAAGTAGCGGATGGGGCCGCGCTCATCCGGGGCCAGGGCCTCCCAGTCGCCCCGGTCCAGCTCGGAGCCGCCGAGGTCGAAGTAGCGCACCGACCCCTTCTCCGCCTCCGGCAGGCTCTCGTGGGCGCCGGCGTTCAGCATGGTCCCGTCGGTGCGGGTAGGCACCTCGTCGCCCTCGCCGAGGGCGCGGAAGTAGCTTCGCGGGGCCAGCTCTTCCGGGGCCACCGGCAGGGCCTCGGAGAAACGCAGGTGGAGGGAGTCGCCGAGGGCCCGCGCCAGCTCGACGGCGTCGCCGTCGGCGCTCAGCAGCCGGTCGCCTTCGCGGCGGTCGTAGAGGCGGTGCGGCTGCCCCTGTCGGAACTCCGCCTCGGCCCCCACGGCGACCTCCAGCAGCTGCAGTTCGAGCGGCGGCTGCGAGCCGACCAGGAGCTCGTCGAAGCCCGGACTGGCCAGCGACGCCGGCAGCTCCACGAGGGTGGGGTGGATGTAGATCTCGAAGGTGTCCGGAACGCCAACCCGCACGTCGCGCGGCCAGACCTCCGCCGCCAGCTCGCGCACCGCCGGGTCGTGGAAGTCCACCGACACCCGGTCGAGGCTCGGCTGCTCGGCCCCGTTCTCGGCGATGAGCCGCGCCTGGATCTGCAGGTAGCGGCGCAGCGGCGGCGAGGTGGCCCGCTCACCGGGGACCTCGTAGCGCTGGCTCCACGCGCTCCACCCGGCGCCGGGGGCGAAGGTCGTGTCCGAGGGTCCCTTCAAGAACGACAGCAGCCGGTTCCAGTCCTTCTCGGACTTCTCGCCGCCGCCACTGTCGAAGTAGCGAATGCGCCGCTGCAGCTGATCGCCGGTGCGCGTACGAATCTCCAGCCTCGTCCCCGGCGGCGTGTCGGCCTCCCAGCGCACGGCCCCGAGGTCGACGCGGCTGGGCATGTGGATCACATCCGACTCGAGCACGACCTCGGCCGGAGGGCCCTCGGAGTAGAGCATGATCTCCGCCACCCCGGGGGCGGTGAACTCGCTGCCGGCACTCGCCGCCACGGGGTTGCCGCTCGTGGCCAGGAACTCGAGGAAGCGAACCCGGCTCGGCGCCGGCAGCCTCTCCCCCAGGTACTGGAAGGAACCGTTGTCGATGTTCCTCTCGTGCGCCGCGGCGCTGATCTGCTGGAACTTGATCCGCCCCTCCGCGTCGCGCACCCCGGAGGAGGCCCGCAGGATGTACCCCCGCACCGTCGGCCCCCGGCCGCGGGTGGCCGAGGAGTTCGTGGAGATGACCCGCGCCTCCTGCAGCCAGATCGTGCCGCCCAGATCGGTCTGGACGAGCCGATCGGTGGGCAGAGTCTCCCGGAAGTAGCTGTGCTTGTAGAAGGTCGTGATGTCCCCATCGTAGGTGAGCTCCACCGGCGCCGTGCCCAGGGTGTTGGTCATCGAGCCACCCGACTCGATGAGCCCCTGGGCGACGTTGTCCCCCCAACCCCAGGCGTCCACCTCGGCCAGACGCGGCAGCTCGCGGCGGAAGTACTCCCGCCGGCCCTGCCGTTCCGGTTCGAGAGCGGCGTAGATCTCCACACTCGACACCGGCTCCTCGCGCCCGGCCACGTCGCGGACGTAGTACTCCACGTGGCCGCGCTCGTCCGGGGGCAACTCGTTCCACTCCTCCTCGGTGATCTGCTCCTTGCGATCGCCCCGCGTCTCGGTGATCTGGATGCGGATCACCTGGAGCATCTTGCCCGTCCAGGTCGCCGGATCGCCGATGCTCTCGGTGAAGCGTTTCTCCAACAGTCCCTCTCCTGCCGGGGGCAGGAGGCCGCTGGTGTGCTCCGCGTCGATGACGAACAGGCGCTGGTCGCGGTTGAAACCCTTGAAGGGCACGAAAGTGGTGAAGCCCAGGCTCCTCTCATCCTGCACCAGCGGCAACTGCCTGGCCTCGAGGAGGAGGATGAAGCGCAGGAAGGGATCGCCCAGCTCTTCGTCGACGAACTGCAGCCGCAGCCGCTCGAGGGGAACGGCGCGGCCCAGGTCGATCTCGATCCACCACTGGTCCAGGGGATCGCCCGGGTCGGGCTCCCAGAAGGTCGTCGGGTCGTTGTCGAAGACGTGGGCCGCCAGCTCGGGGTTGGAGCCCACGCGGCTCACGCCCGGCCGGTAGCGGTAGTCGTACAGGGGGTCCCCCGTGGAGCTGACCGCCGTCTCCCCGAGCACGTTCCGGCGCAGGGTGCTGTCGACGTTGATCACCCTCGGCTGGGGCTTGTCGATCGTCACCGGGCGCCCCACCTCGAGGTCGTCGAGGACGTTGTAGACGGTGCGGAAGCTGCGGGACCGTACGCTGCCGTCGGCCTCCAGGCTCACCAGGTGGGTCGGGACCTGCCAGTGCTCCCAGTGCGACCGGCGGTCGACGACGACCTGGTCCCCGCGGATCTGGTAGCCCTGCGCCACGGCCCCGGAGGCGCCGGCCAGCACCGCCGCCGCGAGGAGAGTCGCGGCGGCGCGTAGTGTGGCTCGCATGTCGAGTCTCCTTGGCACCGGAACGCGGCAAACCTAATGCAGGCCCGATCCCGCATACAAGAGCGGCAGCAGCGGACGGCGGACGCGGGCCTTCCGCCTCAGCCCTTGACCGATCCGAGCTGGATGCCGCTGATGAACCAGCGCTGGCAGAGGACGAAGACGAGGATCATGGGCACCATCATCAGGATCGAGCCGGCGCAGATCAGCCCGTAGTCGTTCGTGTACAGGTCGGAGAGCTTCTGCAGCCCCACGGACAGGACCATCATCGAGTCCGAGTCGGTCATGATCAGCGGCCACAGGAAGGCCCGCCAGCGGCCGAGGAAGGTGAAGATCGCCAGCGCCGCCAGGGCCGGCTTGGCCAGGGGCAGGACCACGTGGCGGAAGACGCCCCAGGGTCCGCAGCCGTCGATGTAGGCCGCCTCCTCGATCTCGTGGGAGATCCCCAGCAGGAACTGGCGCAGCATGAAGGTGCCGTAGGCCGAGAAGCAGCCCGGGGCGATGAGGGCGAAGAAGCTGTCCAGCCCGACGGGGTGGCCGAGGTACCCGGACCCGAGGTAGAGATAGCCGGAGAAGAACTCCGTCCCCAGCAGCAGGTTCAGCCACTCGGGGATCTTCTTCATCAGCACGAACTGGGGGATCATCAGCACGTCGGAGGGGATCATCATCGTCGCCAGGTAGGCGAGGAACAGCACGTCCCGGCCGCGGAACCGGAGGCGCGCGAAGGCGTACGCCGCCATCACGCTGGTGCCCACCTGCAGCAGGGTCACCGTGGAGGCCACGAAGAGCGTGTTCAGGTAGTACCGGCCGAAGGAGAAGGCGTCGACGACGCCCGCGTAGTTCTTCAGCGTCCAGCGCGGGGGGATCCAGCCGAGGGTGACGTCGACGTTGTACTTGAAGGACGTGAGCAGCGTCCACAGCAGGGGGATCACCATCGTGCTCAGGAAGAACAGCAGCAGCACATAGGTCCACACCGTCGGCCTGTCGCGGCGGTAGCTGCTGCCGCGGTACTTGTCGGCCTCGAGGGGCGCGCCCCGTGGAACCGCGGCGGTCACGACGCCTCCAGCCGTCTGCCGCCGAAGCGCCAGTTGACCAGGGTCACGGCGAAGATCAGGGCGAAGAGCACCATGGAGATGGCCGCGGCGTAGCCGATGTCCAGGCGCTGGTAGGCGGTCATGTAGATGTAGTAGCTCACGAAGGTCGTCGAGCCCTCGGGACCGCCCTGGGTCATCACGTAGGCGGCCTCGAAGCCGCCCTGGAGGCCGCCGATGACGCTGGTGACGAAGATGAAGAACGTCGTCGGCGCCAGCTGGGGGATCGTGATGTGGCGCAGGCGCGCCCACCAGCCGGCGCCGTCGATCTCGGCCGCCTCGTAGAGCTCGAGGGAGATGTTCTGCAGGCCCGCCAGGTACAGGATCATGTTCATGCCGCCCGCCGCGGCCCACACGAACATGATGATCAGGGCCGGCTTGGCCCAGCTCCTGTCGATCAGCCACCCGGGCAGCAGCTCGATGCCCCGCTCTGCCGGTACGCCGAAGAGCCGGAACAGGTCCCAGATGAAGCCGTTGATGACGCCCACGTTCGGCTCGTACGTGAGCAGCATCTTCCAGACCATGAAGATGGCCACGCCGCTGCACAGGTGGGGGATGAAGAACATGGTGCGGAACACGATGCGGCCCTTCAGAGGCTTGTTCAGCATCACCGCCAGGATCAGGGCCGCCACCATCGACAGGGGGATGTTCAGCATCATGAACAGCGTGTTGCCCAGGTACTGCCAGAAGTAGGGGTCCCTCGCCTCCCAGCCGTCGGCCGGGCTGTGGTGGAAGCCCACGAGGCGCGAGAAGTTCTCCAGTCCGGTGAAGACCGGGGCCTCGCCGCTGGCCAGCTGGTAGCGGAAGAAGCTCAGGCCGGCGGCGACCAGCACCGGTCCGAGGGTGAAGATGGCGAAGCCCACGAGGTTGGGCGCCAGGAAGCCGACGGCCGGCAGCAGCTGGCGGCCCCTCACGAGAGCGCCTCCACCCGGGACCGGGCCGGGCCGGCCGCCGTCTCTCCCCCGGCCATGGCGCCCTCCGGCTCGCCGCCCCTCACGCGGCCCCCTCCTGCCCGTAGATGCGGTTCAGGTAGTCCACCGTCACCCGGTGGGCGTCGGCCATGGCCTCCTCCACCGTCTCCCGCCCCGTCAGTGCCGCGTCCAGCTCGTCCAGCATCTTGCGGAACAGGTCGTCCCACCACAGCTCCGCCGGGTAGATGAGGACCTCGTGCTCCATGGCCTCGATGAAGATGTCCTCGTTCCACGGCGTCTCGGGGTTGGCGAAGGCGGTGCGCGCCACCTCGCGCAGGGGCGGCATGTCGCTGCCCGTCCGGGCCATCTGCGCCGTCGCCTCGGGCCCGGTCATGTACTTGACGAGCCGCCAGGCCTCCTCCGGCTGCCGCGTCCCCTCCCAGATGACCAGGGCCGAGCCGGCGTACCGGGTGCGGCGCCCCGCCGGCCCCCTCGGGAACAGCAGCGCCTCCCACTCGAAGCGGTCGAGCCACTGGTAGTCGGGGATGCGCCAGGGGCCGGCCAGGTCGATGGCGATGCGGCCGGCCTCGAAGGTGAAGGTGCTCATGGGCGCCTCGGTGCGGATCCCCGGCCGCGGCGGGCTCACCCTGTGCTTCCAGAACAGGTCGACGAAGAACCGCACCGCTTCGATGGTGGCCGCGTCGTCGAGGTTGGACTTCCAGCGCCCGTCCTCCCAGCGCACGAAGTCGCCGCCGCCGCTCCACACGTAGTTGGCGATGTCGTACGGCGACAGGCCGTACACGTCGGGCAGGCCGTCGCCGTCCTCGTCCACGGTGAGACGTTTCGCCTTGCCGAGCATCTCCTCCCACGTCCAGTCGCCGGTGGGGTACTCGACGCCGTAGCGGTCGAAGAGGTCGCGGTTGTAGAACCCGCACACGGTGGCGCCCTTGATCGGCATCCCGTAGAGAGCGCCGCGGTAGCGGTAGGCTTGCAGCCCGATCGGGTAGAAGGCGGCGCGGTCGATGCCGTCGCGCACCAGCAGGCTGTCCAGCGGGATCAGCTGCCCCGTGCTCGCCGCCGGAGGCGTCTGGCTCCAGTGCAGGTTGACCACGTCCGGGGCGTGGGCCGCGTCGATGCCGGTGAGGAACTTCTGCAGGATCGCGCGCGACGGGATCACCTCCATGCGCCAGCGCGAGTCCGGATGGGCCGCCAGGTAGTCCTCGAGACTGCTCCGGTAGATGGCGGTCTGCTCGGGAGTGCCGCGCACCCAGATGACCAGCACGTCCTCGGCGGGAAACCACTCGACGTGGCGGAAGAGGGCCGTGCCGCCGAGGACGAGGACGGTGGCGGCAAGGACCTGGGCCCCCTTCATCGAGGGACCCGCTGAGACCGCGCCCCGGGGATGGGCGGTGCCGGGAGGCAGCTCGATATCATGGCGCCGTCGAGAAGGCCGGTGCCCGCGTCAGGGGGCACCGTCGCCGGCGGCGGCGTAGCGCTCCGGGTACAGCTCGATCTCCGCCTTCCGCGTCTCCCGCAGCCGCCGGATCAGCTCACCCATCGCCGCCACCTGCCGCTCCTGCCTCAGCAGGGCCATGGCCCGGCGCCGGGCGGATTCGAAGGGTTCCACCCGTCCCTGCTGCTTGTCGAGGACTCGGAACACGACCCAGCCGTCGGCCATCCGCACCGGCCCGGCGAGGTCGCCGGTCTCGGCGGCGAAAGCGGCGTCCACCAGCTCGGGGAAGCGGCTCCTGTGGATCGGAAACAGGCGCGTCCGCCCCCCGGTCCTCGGGTCCAGATGATGGCTGACCTCCGGCAGCTCGAGCAGCTCTTCGATGGGGACGCCCTCCTCCAGCTGCCGGCGCAGGTCCTGCGCCAGCGTCTGCGAGTGCACGTACAGGCGCCGGATGACGACTTCCTCGGGCCCCCGGAAGCGTTCGGGGTTCGCCTCGTGGAAGTCGCGTGCCTCCGCCGCCGTAACCCCGCCCCGCCGCTCGAGCTCGTCCCGGGCCAGCGCCTTGAGGACGACCTCGTTGCGCTCGCGGTCGAAGTAGTCGACGAAGGCCGGCTCCTCGTCCCAGCCGCGGTCCCGGGCGGCGGCGGCGCGCAGGCGCTCCGGCAGGACGATGCGCTCGGCGAGCTCGGCCACCTCGGTGCTGTCCTCGAGCTCCGTGGAATAGCCGTAGGCGCGCAGGCCGTGGAGGAAGTCCCCCACCGTCAAGGTCACGTCGGCGAACCGGTAGAGGGGCGCCTCCTCGTCGGGCCGCCCCGACAGCAGGCTCGCCAGGCCGCCGGCGTCGAGTCGCAGGCCGAACCGCTGCTCCAGGCTCTCGTGCTCCTGTCGGAGGCGCTGCTGCCAGCGCTCGCGCAGCAGGCGGTCGTGCAGCTCCTGCCCCACGTCGGCCAGCTCGGCCTCCCGCGTCTCCTGGAAGGCGTAGACCAGCCAGCCTCCCCGCGCCTCCACGGGCTCGGCCACCCGGCCCGGGTCGAGGGAGTGGAAGGCGGACTCGGGGATTCCGTAGCGGCCGAGGTCTCCCAGGCCCACCCAGACCGGCTCCAGCTGCCGGCCGGCGCCGGTGGCCAGGCGAGCCGCCTGGGCGAAGGAGACCCCCTCCTGCAGCTGTTCGGCGGCCCGGCGCGCCGCGTCGCGAGTCGGGACCAGGACCGCTGCGAGCAGCCGCTCGCGGTCGTAGCCCCGGTCGTGGAAGGCGCGCTCCACCTCCTCCGGCGACACGGTCAGACCGCCGGTCAGCTGGCGGTTCAGCCACGCCTGGGACAGGTGGCTGCGGGCCTTGGCGTCGACCTCGCGACGCACCCCCGGTTCGTCGTCGATGCCGCGCGCGGCGGCTTCGGCCAGCAGCAGCTCCTGGTCGACCACGGAGCGGAGGTGCTCGCGCACCGCGGCCTCGCCCTGATGGGGGCTCCGCATCCCCTTCGGCAGGCGTTCGACGAAATCGGCCAGGCGCGAGGCGGGGATGTCGACGGCCCCGACCCGGGCCACGACCGGATCGCCGCCGCCGTCGTCGCAGGCGGCCTGGACGAGGACGAGGCCGGCGGTCAGGGCGCTCGAGAGGAAGTGCCTGGCGTCGAGAGACATGGGCGTGGTCAGGGTAGGCACGACCCCGGGGGACCGTCAAGGCAGTCCGAGGAGCGGGTGAACCGGGGCGGGCGGCCGTCAGTACATGCGGATCCGGTGGCCCTTGACCCCGGAGAACCCGTCGATGACGAGCCACAGTCCGCCCGCCGCGATCTGTCCGAGGACGATGCCGAGGAAGAACCCCCGCGTGGCCCCGTACCCGGGAGGACCGGTGTAGCGCAGCACTTGCGACTTGATGACCCACGCCAGGAACACGTTGAACCAGATGTTGTCCATGATCCAGGTGCCGCTGACCACGTAGCCGATCGGCTGCAGGGGCCACCACATCAGGTGGTGGCGGGCGTACATGAGACCGCCCATGATGGCGGCTCCGAGGCCGGTCCAGCCCCAGCCCGGCCAGTGGGGACCCGTCGGGCTCGAGATCATCCGGGTGGCGAAGTCGAAGGGCCGGTTGGCGAAACCGTTGAAGTACTGGCGGTGCAGGTTGAGGGCTCCATACTCGTACCCGAGGGCGAGGGTGGTGCAGATCGACCCGAGCATGGCCACGGCCATGGCCGCCGCCATGGCCCACACCAGCCGCCGCCGCCGGCCCATCTCGCGGAACAGGCGGATCCCGTTGGCGCACGGCGCCATCATGAACACCAGCAGGTCGCCGTTCCACGCCAGCGTGTAGGACAGGGCCGCCATGCCGTGGCCGCCGATGGCCGAGGAGCCGAACCCCGAGACGGTGAACCCGCAGGCGCTCATCCCCTGCACGGCCGAGGTCAGACCCGCCTCGACGATCACCCGGGTGAGGGCGACGAAGATCACGAAGGCGGCGAAGAGGTAGACGGCCACCGTCCACGGGTGCATCCCGGACCGCCACAGCCAGTAGCCCATCACCGCCAGGCCCAGGACCAGGCCGACGACGGCGGCGCGGTACGAGATCAGCTCCCCCTCGTCGCCGCGGGGGCCCCTCCTCAGGACATCGTCCCAGACCCGGCGCAGGTGGGAGCGCATCGTCCACAGGCCCGCCACCACGAGGACCACCATGGCCCCCATCGTCTGGTGGCTGAGCATGCCGGTAGTCGCCCCCGTGTGGCTGAACTCGTCCATCTGCTCGGCGCTGTAGATCCCGAGGACCGAGCACACCGCCTCCTGGGTCTTGGCCAGGAGCACGAAGAACCACACGCTGAAGGAGACGCCGGCGTTGATGAAGTACGCCAGGCCCAGCATCAGGAAGTTCAGCCGGATCGGCAGGCTCGCGGCTTCGTGGCCGATCGGGATGGAGGTGTTGAGGGGGATCTGCGGGACGTAGCTGAGGTAGTGGCCGAGGGCGTTGTAGGAGTTGATCAGGAAGGGCACGGCGAACCCGGCCCACATGAGCGGGCTCTTCAGGACCGGCCGGAACAGCATGCGCCCGCGCGCCGATTCGGGCTCCTCGAGCATGCTCAGCGGAACCTGGCACAGCGGGTAGAGCAGCCGCTCGTGGTCCATCCACTGCCGGCGCACCAGCGTCATGGCACAGATCAGGACGGCGTAGAGGGCGGCCATCAGCAGCAGCCAGCAGGCCACGGGCTCGATCCACACGTGCCAGGGGATGGCGGCGCCTGCCGGCAGGCCCTCGTAGAAGTCCTTGATCGCCTGCCCGGCCTCCGGGTGGATCCAGTCCGGAACGTAGGGGATGAGCACCTCTTCCCACCTGTTCTCCGGCGTCGCGTAGTACGGCACGCCCGAGACCGTGGCCAGGGCGATCCCGGTGAACCCCCGCGACGGGATGGCGTTGGCGACGATCGTCATGGCCGTGATCAGCAGCAGCTCGTCGCGGGAGAACCCCCACGAGGGGCGCAGCGCCGCCAGCGCGGGGTGGACGAGGAGGATCATCAGGAACAGGAGGAAGAAGGCCGCCGGCGTCGACGAGCTGAGTCCGAGCCGGGTGCCCTGGATGACGAACTCCCCGTACGGGATCCCGGCCGACAGGCCGGCGCACAGGAGCAGGCCGACGACGACGGCCCGCCGCCGCAGACCGGTGGGATGGTCCGTCACCGTCCGGGCTCCTCGACGACGGTCAGGTAGGCATCCACCGCAGGCCCGTGAACGGTCTGGCGGTGGCCCGACGGCCAGTGCACGACGAGGCAGTCCACCTGCGTTGCCGCCCCCAGGCCGAAGTGAATCCGCGGGTCCTCGCTGCCGAGGAAGCTGGAGCCTCGCAGCAGGTCTCGCCTCTGGGTGCGGCCGGCGGCGGTCAGGAACAGACGGGCGCCGACGGCATCGCGGTTGCTGCGCGTCCCCGTGAGGCGCACGCCGAGCCAGTGCCCGCGGGCCCCGTCGTTGCGCAGCAGCCCCGGCCGGTCGTTCAGGTTGTGGACGAAGAGGTCGAGGTCGCCGTCGTCGTCCCAGTCGCCGGCCAGGGCCCCGCGGGTGACGCGGGCCCGGCCTCCGAGTCCGGACTCGGCGCCGGCTGCGGCGAAGGTGCCGTCGCCCCGGTTCAGGAACAGCTGGTTCGGCTGGCCGTAGGAGGAACCGGTGCCGGCGCGCTCGATCTGGGGGTGCACGTGGCCGTTGGCGACGAACAGGTCGGCGTCGGCGTCGAGGTCGAAGTCACCCACACAGACGCCGAAGCCGACCCAGGGAAAGGCGGCCACACCGAGGCCGGCGAGGACGGTGACATCGGCGAAGCGGCCCCCGCCGAGGTTCCGGTAGAGGGTGTTGTAGTCATTCTCGAAGTGGGTGACGAGCAGGTCCGGCCGCAGGTCGCCGTCGACGTCGCCCCAGGCGGCGCCCATCCCCGCCTGGGAGGTGCCGCGGCCGGCGTAGGCCACACCCGCGGCCAGGGAGGCGTCGGCGAAGCGGCCTCCGTCGTTGCGGAACAGGAAGTTCGGCGTCGAGTCGTTGGCCACGAAGAGGTCGGCGTCGCCGTCGTCGTCGGCGTCGACGAACAGCACGGCCAGGCCGTAGCCCGCCTCGACGTCCCCGACGCCGGCGGCCTCCGTCACGTCGGTGAACACGCCCGCGTCGTTGCGCAGCAGCGCGTCCGGCGCGGCGGGCAGCCCCACGGGGCCCACGAAGACCGGCGTGCCCCGCCAGCGGCTGCCCAGGGGCCGAACCTCGTCGATGGCGAACACGGCGTAGCCGCTGACGTACAGATCGAGGTCGCCGTCGGCGTCGTAGTCGCCGTAGGCGGCCCCCGTGCTCCAGCCGCCGCGGTCGATGCCGGCCGATGCCGTGGCGTCCTCGAACCCCGCCGGGCCGCCGCGGTTCCGGTAGAGGAGGTCGGCCTCGAGGCAGGTCACGTAGAGGTCGGCGTCGCCGTCGTTGTCGATGTCGGCGCTCGCAGCCCCCATGCCCCAGCCCCGGCCGCCGACGCCGGCCTCCCGCGCCACGTCGCGGAATCCGTGGCCGCCGTCGTTCCGGTAGAGGGCGTTGCCCGCGCCCCCCGGCTCCGCGAGGGTGGCCCCGTTCACCCAGTAGAAGTCCACGTCGCCGTCGCCGTCGGCGTCCAGCAGGGCGCCGCCGCCACCCTTCGCCTCGACGATGTACTCCTTCTCCGGCGTGCCCCCCGTGTGGGCCCGCGTCAGCCCCACCGACTCGGCCACGTCGACGAAGTGCGAAGCGGTTGCCGGCGGCGATGGCCCATCGGGCCGGCAGGCGCAGCACAGACCAGCGGCGGCGGCGAGGCGGACCAGGCGGAACGTGGCCGGCGGCAAGGGACCTAGGACAGCGTGTAGCGGGCGACGGCCTCCTCGTCGAGGCAGATCCCGAGGCCGGGCGTCTCGGGCAGCTCGAGGTAGCCGTCGGCGGCCACCGGCTCGCCGCGCACGACATGCCAGAAGAAGCCGTTGCCGTCGGTGATCTCCTCCTGGGGCGGGAAGTACTCGGTCACCGGCGAGCCGTGGCTGGCGGCGATCAGGTGGTAGTTGTGCACCTGCCCGCCGTGGGGGATCACGGGGATGCCATGGGCGGCTGCCAGGTGGAAGATCCGCTGGCACTCGGTGATGCCGCCGGCGCGGTTGGCGTCCGGTTGCCAGATGTCGGCGCAGCCCATCTGCGCCCAGCGCCCGAAGGCGTGACGGTCGTACTCGAACTCGCCGCCGGAGATCGGCATGCCCACGTTGCGGCGCACGTGCACGTAGCCCTCGTGGTCGTGGGGCAGCACGGGCTCCTCGGCCCAGACGAGGTCGAAGGCCTCCAGCTGCCGCAGCATGCGCACCGCGTACTGGGCGTCGAAGGCGCGGCAGCAGTCGACCATCAGCTCCACGTCGGGTCCCACGGTGTCGCGCACCGCGGCCACCAACTCGCGGTTCCTGCGCATGCCTTCGACGCCGGCAGCCGGACCAAAGGCGAGGCGCTGCTTCACCGCCGTGAAGCCCTGTTCCACGTACATGGCCGCCTCCTCCCGCAGGCGTCCCGTGTCGGGCCCGTACAGGCGGCTGGCGTACACCCGCAGACGCGGCTGGGCGGCGCCGCCGAGGAGTCGGTAGACGGGCAGCCCTGCCGCCTGACCCTTGATGTCCCACAGGGCGATGTCCAGGAGGCCGATGGCGATGCTGGCGAGGCCGGTGCGCCCGAGGCCGATGGCCAGGCGGCTCAGCTTCTCCCACACCCGCGCCGTGTCCGTCGGGTCTTCGCCGGCGAGGACGGGTCCGAGGTAGCTGTCGATCAGGGTCCGCACCGCCAGGGGGGCGCAGTTCGTGTTCGCCAGTCCGACGAGCCCCCCGTCCGTCCGTACCCGGACGACGATCAGGTCCGCTCCGCCGCCGCGGCCCGGTTGGCGGCGCCCTCCCCCTGGCCGCAGCTCGGGGAAGATGTGCGTCGGGTTCACCGAGAACGCGGGCGGCGCCTCGTGGCGCGGGAACCGGAGCAGGGTCGTCTGGACGTCGGTGACTCGCATGGGCCTCCTCCGGCAGCACGGGCAGGATCGGAACGGTCGTCCGCGGAAGCCGGCCCCGTCAAGGGACCGCCGGCGGGCGCCGTTGCGCCTCCTGCGCAGTTCCCCTACCCTGAGACCCCTCACCCTCGCGCGGGAGTTGTGCCGTGACCAGGAAGCTGCTGCTCACCGGCGCTGCCGGATACGTGGCCGATCAGATCCTGCCCGCCTTCCGCGAGCGCTACGACCTCGTGCTGGTGGACGTGACCGGGGAGAACCGCCGCGGCGAGGCGGTGGAAGGCGTGACCATCGCCGACCTGATCGACGCCGGCCGCGACGGCTGCCAGCCCCTGTTCGAGGGCGTCGAGGCGGTGCTGCACCTGGGCCGCGTGCGCCGCACCGGGGACCCGCTCAACCACTACTACCAGGAGAGCCGGAACGTGGCCATGGCCTACAACGTCCTGCGCTGCGCCTACGAGGCCGGCGCGGAACGCGTCGTGGTGGCCACCTCCAACCACGCCGCCGACTGGTACGAGCACAACCTGATCCACAGCCGCAGGATGGAGCAACTCGACCCGTACGCCCTGCCCTTGTCGGACAGCTTCTACGGCTGGAGCAAGGCCTCCATCGAGCACATGGGCTTCCTCTTCGCCTGCGGCTTCCGAAAGGGTTACGCCCTCGAGTCCGCGAGCCTGCGGAAGATGGGCACCGTCATGGTGCGCATCGGCGCCCCCCGCGAGCTGACGGCCGATCGCTACCGCGGCGACCCCGTCAAGCTCAAGCGCGACCTGGGGGCCTACATCAGCCCCCGGGACCTGACCCAGTTGCTGATCCGGGCCCTCGACACGCCGGAGATCGAGAACGAGCACGGCGTCCCCTGGCAGGTGGTCTACGGGATCAGCGACAACACCAGGGCGTTCTGGTCCCTGGCCAACGCCCGGCGGGTGCTCGGCTACGCGCCGCAGGACGACTCCGAGGTTCGCTTCGCCCCTCTCGTCCGCGAGCTGCTGATCGATCCGGGCGGCCCGGTGGGCCGGGTGGGCGGCACTCGCTCGAGCGGCTAGCCGGTCCGTCCAGCCCGCCCGGCGCGGGCCCGGCTTCTGCGCGTCCCCGGCCGTGGCCTCGTCCGGCGTCATGCCCTACCATACCGCCCTCTCGCCCATCTCACCGGAGCGACCCATGAAGATCACCCGCATCGACCACATGCACGTCTTCGTGCCCTGGCAGGACTCGTACAAGGAGCCCATGGTCTCCTGGCGGAGCAGCAGCGGCACCACGCCAGAGGCCGAGGACTCCTACGTCATCGTCAAGGTGCACACCGACGAGGGGATCGTCGGTATCGGCGAGGGGGTGCGCAGCGTCGAGGAGAGCGAGCGCCGGGGCCAGGCCTTCCTCGGCAGGAACCCGATGGAGATCGACATCTTCAACCTGGGCCGTCCCTGGGCCCACGCCATGGCCGACATCGTCGGCAAGGCCCTCGGCGTGCCCGCCTACCGGCTCTTCGGCAACGGCAAGCACCGGGACCGGGTCCCCGTGGACTTCTGGTCTCCGTACCTGCCGCCCCGGGAGACCGCCGTGCACGCCGAAGAGGGCGCCAGGCGCGGTTTCCTGCTCCACAAGATCAAGGCCCGGCCCTGGGACGCGGTGGAGCAGGTGGAGGTGATGACCGCCGCCGGCGGTCCGCAGTACGGCATCCGCATCGACCCGAACCAGCGGTTCGACTCGCCCATGGCCACGGTGCGGATCGACGACCGTCTGCGCGACTATCCGAACGTGGAGTGCTTCGAGGACCCGTGCGACAAGACCCGGCCCGACTGGTGGGCCCTTCTGCGCCAGAAGTGCCGCACGCCCATGGCCCTGCACAGCTCCGACCCGAAGCTGATCCTCGAGCACCTGCGGCACGGGGGCATCGACATCGTCAACGTGGGCGGCACGGCCAACCGCGCCATCCGCGCCGCCGCCATGGCCGAGGCCGGCGGCTGCCCGGTGTGGATCCAGATGGAGGGCCACTGCTACGACATCCAGGCCGCCTACTGCGCCCACCTGGGCGCCGCCATCCCCAACGCCAGCCTGCCCTACGGCATGCGCCCCTTCATCCGCGAGGCCCCGATCACCAAGGAGGGCTACGGCTTCCAGGTCGAAGAGAGCCACATGCCCGTGCCCGAGGAGCCGGGCCTCGGCATCACTCTGGACGACGAGATCTGCGAGCGCTACCGCATCGGCTGACCCGCCGGAATCGTTGACAAGCGCGGGGCCCCCGCCTTACCGTGGGGCCGGAACGCGCCACCCCCGCGAAGAGGATCGGCTGACATGGGACATCTCGTGCTCGGATTTCTGCTGGTGGCCGCGGCCTCGGGCTGCGGATACCACCACTACGCCGGCCCCCTCGAGCCCTTGGGCGACCAGGGTACCGACCTGAGCGTGGCCGACGACGGCAGCGTCACCTTCGCCAAGGGCCGTCTGGAGGTCAAGCTGCGGCCCGTCACCGACGAGGAACTCAACCGCCAGTTCGCCAGCCACTCCCAAGCTGGTCCGAAGTCGACCAACCCCTTCACCTTCAGCGACACCGACTTCTTCCTCGGGCGCAAGGACCGGCAGCGGTTCACCCTGTTCAGCCTGGGCATCAAGAACTACGCGTACCCCAAGGTGTTGATCGAACCGTCCCGGGCTCTGATGATCGCCGGCAACGGCCGCCACTACTGGAGCCTGACCATCGACCAGCTGGACAACTACTACCGCATCTACGCCATCGGCTACCGGGGCAACGAGTACCAGCGCTACCGGGAGCGCCTCGCCCTGTTGCGGCGCACCCTGGCCCAGCCCGAGCCCGTCTTCAGCGGCCAGGAGGCGGAGGGCTTCATCGTCTTTCCGGCCCTGCACCCGGATGTGACCGAGGTGGAGGTCATCATCCAGAACGCCATGCTGCGCTTCGACTACCGCGACGAGCCGGTGGAGACGGTGGACATCTCCTACCAGTTCCGGCGCGACGTGGGGCGGCGCCACCACGACGGCAGCGTCGAGCTCAGCGCCCGGGACTGAGGCGAGTAGCGCGGGCCTCGCCAGGGCGCCCGAGAGTGGGGATCACCGATCAGCGCCGGCGTTCCAGGCGCTGCGCTTCCTCCAGGGCGCTGCGCGCCGCCCCGGCGCGGCCGAGCCGTCCGTACAGACCCGCCAGGTGGCGCCGGGTCAGCGCGTCCGCCGGGTCCGCCGCCACCGCCGCCCGCAGCGCCCCCTCGGCCTCTTCGTAGCGCCCTGCGAGGGAGTACAGGGCGCCCAGGTTCCGCTGCGCCGGAGCCAGGGCCGGCTCCAGCGCCACCGCGCGCTCGAGGCAGCGGATCTGCTCGTCGGTGCGCCCCAGACCGGCGCTGGCCACCGACTTCCCGTACCAGGCCACGGCCGAGGACCGCGCATCCAGGGCCCGCGTGAAGGCGAGGTGAGCCCCGGCCGGATCGCCCCGCGCCAGGGCCAGCTGTCCCAGGTGGTACCAGCCCTCGTGCTGGACCGGCGCCCGGGGATCGCTCCGCAGGGCCTGCCCGAAGGCGCCGGCCGCGTCTCCCTGCTCCCGGCGCATCAGCAGCTTCCCGAGATTCAACCAGGCCCGGGCGTATCCCGGCTCCAGCCGCAGGGCGCGGCGGTAGGCGAGTTCCGCCGCCCGCGGCCGGCCGAGGTGCTCGTGGACCACGGCGAGGCTGTTGTGCACATCCGCACTCTCCGGGTCGCGGCCCAGGGCCCGGTTCAGCGCCGTCTCCGCCGCCTCGTACCGCCCCTGCCGGATGAGCAGGTGCCCCAGCAGCCAGTCGGAGCGCAGGTGGTCGACGGCCTTCACGTCGACCCCGGTGTGGGCCGCGGCGGCGCCCGCCGCCAGCAGCACAACCCCCGCCAGGACGCGCCGGCCCCGCCGGTCCGCGACCGCCCGGGCCAGGGTCACCGCACCGAGCCCCGCGAAGAGGATCAGGAAGGGCGCCGCCGGCAGCCGGTAGCGGGCGCTCACCGTGAACACCACCCCCGAGACCAGCCAGGTCAGGGCGAATCCGGCCAGCAGGCGCCGGTCCCGCCGCCGCAGGGCCCCGCCCAGCGCCAACCCCACCAGCGCCAGCGGCGCCACCACGCCCATGCCGAGGGGCAGTAACGGGTACAGGCGGGAGTGCGACTCATAGGTGCGCAGGTCGGCGCTGACCGGCACCTCGTGGTCGTGCCAGAACAGGCGCAGCTTGCGGTACGCCAGCTCCAGCCACCGCCCCGGGTCCCGGGCGATGAACCGCAGCGCCTCGGCCGTGTAGTAGGCGCCGCGCTCGGCGGGCCGGGTGGCGCCGGCCCGGAAGGCCCTCAGCTCCTCGCGCTGCCACTGCGATCCCTGGCGCAGGTGGGGGGTGCCGTCGGCGCCGGGGTTGGCGCCCTGGTAGAGGCTCCACCCGCCCTGGAAAGGGACGGGGCTGCCCTGCACGAGCTGGTTGCGCACCAGGAAGGGCGACAGCACCAGCAGCATGCACGCCACGACCTCGGCCGCGGGTCTCCAGCCGCGCTGCCCCCGGGCGCTCCACACCCACCACCCCACGACCGGCGCCAGGAGGATGGCGTTTGCGCGGGTCATGACGAGCAGAGCCAGCAGCATGCCGGCCGCCGCAGCGCGAAGGGGCGGGATCCCGGACCCGGGGCGATCGGCGGCAGCGCCCAGCAGCACCTGCACCAGCACCAGCTGCAGCAACAGCACCAGGGTCGTGGCCAGCAGCTCGCCGCCGAAGACGATGAACGGCCAGTACGCCGCCGCCAGCAGGCCGGCCACCCATCCCACCGGCGGCGTCGCCGAGCGGCAGCCGATGCGGTAGATCAGCCAGCAGCACAGCGCCCCCATGCCGGCCTGCAGCACCCGCGCCCCGAGCAGTCCGATCCCCACCCCCTTGCAGGCCGCCAGCAGCACGGGATACAGGATCCCGTGCACGTACACGCCCTCCAGGTCCAGCAGCCAGTCCCCGGCCAGCATCAGCGACGCCATGGCATCGTACTCCTCGGCGTCGAGAACCAGCTCCCGGAAGTGGGGCAGCGAGCCGATGTCGAGCAGATGCAGGAGCCGCAGCACCAGGGCCAGCGCGAAGATCACCGCCCCGGCCAGCCGATGGCCGCCGATCCGCTCGACGGCGGCGCGGCTCGGCCAAGCCTCACCCGGCGCCATGGGCGATCCGTTGGCCGGCGACGGCGGGCGCCGCGGCGGCGGCGCGATGGCAGCCGGGGGTCATGTCCGCCGCGCCTTCGTGACCCCGCAGACCAGGGGCCGCCGGGAGCTCGACAGCCAAGCTGGATCCTCCTTCGGGCGTATCGCGCCCGAGGCGCCACTGGACGGCGCCGGCACGGCGAACCGCTCCCTACAGGACCGGAACGACCTCGAGCCAGTTGCCGCCGCGCTCGGCGTTCGCCGACTCGATCGCCTCCTTCGACCCGAGGACGACCACCCGGCCGGTTTCGGCCAACCCCTCCAGACGCTCTCCGAAGTCGCGGAAGTCGGCCGCCGTCGTCGCCAGCACGGCGTCGCGCAGGCCCTGGCGGTAGTCGTCGTCCACCCCCGTCAACTCGCGCACCATGGAGGTGTAGCCCCGGGCGTCGGGGAGCTGGTACGCGTCCATCTCGCCGATGGCGCCGATGATCGCCTTGGCGCGCTCCTCCTCCGACAGGTCGAGGCCGCGGAGGAAAGCGGCGGCGCCGTCGTACACGCGGATCGTGTCGAGGAGGTTGGGGTCGCGGTAGGAGCCGAAGCCGAAGACCCCGGTGAAGGGGTCGAAGGAGCAGAACGCGCCGTAGGCCCCGCCCTGAACCCGCACCCGGTCCCACAGGTAGCTGTTGCGCAGGTACTTGGTGATCACCGCCACCGAGCCGCGCAGCTCGTAGCCCCGGGCGTATAGATCCCCGCCCTTGCCGACGTAGTTGACCTGCGCCGGCAGGGTCAGCCCTTCGTCGCCGGCGCCGTAGCGGGGCGACCACTCCTGCAGGTGCCCCCCGCGGCCGGGGAGGGACCCGGCGAGGCCGGCCAGGTGCGGCTCCACGGCCGGGCGGTCGGCGTCGGCCACGGTGGCGTTCATCAGCAGGGTATCGCGGTCGACGAGGTGAGCCCGCACGGCCTCCAGCTGGTCCAGCACCGAGGGCCAGTCGCCGCGGATGCGCTCCACCAGCTGGCGCAGGTAGAACAGGTAGCTCACGCCGTCTATCTGCTCGCTCACCCAGGAGGCCTCGTCGAACTGCGAGCACAGGCGCAGGGCGACGACCGAGTGGCCCCCCGGGACCAGCCCCGCCTCCTCTCCCGCCTTCTCCTCCAGGGCCATCTGCAGCAGGCGCTCGCGGTTGTCCAGGCGCACCGTGGTGAGCACGTCGCGGACGATGTCGACGAGATCCCCCGTGCGGCCGACCATCGCCTTGCCGCGCAGGAAGAACCGGGCCACGGCGCGGTCGCCGCGGCGCTGGCCGGTGACCAGGCTGTGGGCCGCGAGACCGCCCGTGCGCGCGCCGATGCGCTGCGACAGGCGCACGAAGTCCTCGGTCTCGGTGCCGATCTCGAGGAGGCAGCGCCCGAAGAGGGGCATCAGGGGCAGCAGCTCCTGGGGCACGGCGCGCAGGTCGAAGCCGACGTCGAGGTAGAGGATGCCGTTGGTGAACAGGTCGTGGTAGAGGACCGGGGCGCCCCCCGCCTCGGCGCGCTCCATGGGGATGGTGGACACCTGCCGGTCGAGGTCGGCCAGCTGCAGCCGCGGCAGCTTCGCCAGGGCGGCGGGATCGTCGGGCGCCTCCTGGCGGGCCTTCAGGTCCCGCGCCTCGGCGCGGACGCGCTCCACGGCGGCCGCGTCCATCCGCTCCCGGACCGCCGCCAGACGCGCCTTCTCTTCCCCCTCCTCGCGCTCCGCCTGTCCGGCGTCGGGCCGCAGGCGGACGGTGGTGCGGTGGGGGTTGTCCAGCAGACAGCCCTCGATCAGGGCTTCGAGCCAGCCCCCCTCCAGGGCCCGGTCCCGCACCGCCTTCAGGGGCGCGTCGAAGCTCAGGGGCTCGAAGGGATCGCCGTCGTAGAGCCACGTGGTCAGCGAGCGCAGCATGAGGATCAGCCCCCGCGGGTAGGCGCCGGTGTTGTTCTCCCGCAGGCGGAACTCGCAGGTGTTGAGCGACGCCCGCACCGTCTCCCCGTCGAGGCCCTCGCGGGCCAGGCGGCCGAGGGTATCCGTCACCAGGGCCTCCACCTTGTCCTCCTCCTCGGCGGCGACCCCCTTCAGGCCGGCCGAGAAGATCGTCTCCTTCAGCTCCGTCTCCATGCCGGAGCCGGCCAGGTCCTCGCCCAGGCCGGACTCGATGAGGGCCTTGCGCAGCGGCGAAGCGGGGGTGCCCAGGAGCACGTGGTCGAGGATCTCCAGGCCGAGGCGGCTCTCGAAGTCCGGCGCCGGCGGCAGCAGCCAGTTGACGGTGACGTAGTGCTTGCCGCCGTCGTCGCCGTCGCCGGCGGCGTAGGTGTGGTCGCAGCGGCGGGGCTCGCTCCAGCGGGGCTGGCTGCCGACGGAGGAGTCCACCGCCCGGGGCTCGAACTCGGCCAAGTACTCCTCGAGGATCTCGAGGCGCTGATCGGGCGGGTCGTCGCCGTAGAACCAGATGAAGGCGTTGCCGGGGTGGTAGAGGTCGCGGTGGAAGGCGGAGAAGCTCTCCCACGTCAGGTCGGGGATGTGCCGGGGGTGGCCTCCGGACTCGACGCCGTACGTCGTGTCGGGGAACAGTCCCTGCTGGATCGCCTCGCCCAGGACCCGCTCCGGCGAGGAGTAGGCGCCCTTCATCTCGTTGTAGACGACGCCGCTGAAGGCCAGCTCCCCGCCCTCCTCGACCTCGTAGTGCCAGCCCTCCTGCTTGAGGACCTCCGGCGTCAGCCGCGGGTGGAAGACGGCGTCGAGGTAGACGTCGACGAGGTTGTGGAAGTCGCGCAGGTTCTGGCTGGCCACGGGGTAGCAGGTGCGGTCGGGGTAGGTGAAGGCGTTGAGGAACGTCTTCAGCGACCCCTTGAGCAGCTCG
>CAZEHQ010000017.1:24317-34375 GCA_964512165.1 uncultured Gemmatimonadaceae bacterium
TCCTTCACCGGGTACTTGCGGGAGCCGCAGAGCACGCAGTGCTCGAGGATGTGGGCGATGCCGGTGGAGTCGGAGGGCGGCGTGCGGAAGGTGATGCCGAAGACCTTGTTGGCGTCGTCGCCGTTGACCACCGACATGAGCCGGGCCCCCGTGGGATGGCGGTACAGGGTCGCCTCCGAGCCCAGCTCGGGGATGCTGCGCCGGGCTTCCGCCTCGAACCGATGCGCGCTCATGACAGCCCCCAGACCTCGGCCGCCGTGCCGCCGAGAATGCGGTCCTGCTGGGCGGCGGTGAGGAAGTCGAAGCCCTCGCGCACGAGGCGCAGCTCGTCGCCCAGCGACAGCCAGCCGTGGCGGGTGCGGTGGCCCCCGGGATAGCCGGTGCCCCAGAGGCAGCGCTCGGCGCCGTAGGCGTCGACCAAGGCGCGCACGTAGGGGTGGGTGTCGGCGAAGGGGAACTCCTTGGAGATCGATCTCCCCTTCACGTCGGAGATCTTGACGAACAGGTTGGGCAGCTTCGCCAGGGCCGTGATCGGCTCCCAGGGCTCGGGCCCGTCCTCGAGGCGGGGGTAGCCCATGTGGTCGATGAGGAGCTTCATGCGCGGATGGCGGCGGGCGATCTCGGCGATCTGGCCGGCGAAGGGCGGGCTCGTGTGGAACTGGATCACCGCGCCGCGGGCGGCCAGGACCTCCCACATGGCGCGGTTGCCGTCGGTGGTGAGGACCTCCTCGTCCGGGTAGTACATGGGGTGGAAGCGGAACCCGGCCAGGCCGCGGTCCTCCATCCAGTAGCGGGCCGTCTCGGCGTTGCCGGCCTCGTCCCGGGGGTCGATCAGCCCGTGGCCGATGAAGCGGTCCGGAAAGCGCGCGGTGGAGTCGGCGATGTAGCCGTTGTCCCACGTCGACCACGAGGTCTGCACGAGGACCGAGCGGTCGACGCCGTTGGCGTCCATGTCCTCGAGCAGCTCGTCGGCGGTGCCGGGCTCGTCCGGCTCCGAGGTCCAGTTCGGCGCCGTCGGCCCCACGGGGTAGCGCGGCGGATCGATCTCCCAGACGTGCACGTGCGTGTCGACGATCAACTCGGTCTCTCCCCGGCCGCCTCCGCGGCCCCAGGTCTTGTGGGACTCACCATCCCTGCCCCGGCACCGGCGGCAGCGAGATCTTGCCGAGGACGGCGTCGGCCTTGGCGCCGGTGGCGGCCCTCACGTTGCCGGCGCGCCCCATGAGGGTTTCGTTGGCCAGCACCGCGAAGGCGAGGGCCTCCTTGGCGTCGGCGGGCACGCCGAGGCGGTCGATGGACCCCACCTCCCGCGGCGCCAGGGCCTCCTCGAGCAACTCCATCAGATGGCTGTTGCGCACCCCGCCGCCGCCGACCCAGACCTCCTCCAGGGCGCCCTCGGGATCGGCGAAGCGGTCGACGCCGGCGGCGATGGCACGCGCCGTGAAGGCGGTCAGCGTCGCCACCAGGTCCGCCGGCCCGAGCTGCGCCTGACGCATGACCTCGGCCAGGTACAGGGTGCCGAACTCCTCGCGGCCCGTCGACTTCGGCGGCGGCCGGCGGAAGAACTCGTGCTTCATCAGCCGCTCCAGCCACTCCTCGTTCACCTCCCCCGCCGCCGCCCGCCGGCCGCCGTCGTCGAAGCGCTCGGCGCCCCCGGTGAGGTGCATGACGGCGGCGTCCACGAGGGCGTTGCCCGGACCCAGGTCGAAGGCCAGGACCCCCTGCTCGCGGCGGGCCCCCGGAGGCAGGGCGGTGACGTTGGCGATGCCGCCGATGTTGAGCAGCAGGCGGCCGCGGTCCGGGTGGCTGAAGAGCAGCACGTCCACCAGCGGCACCAGGGGCGCCCCTTCGCCCTCGGCGGCCATGTCGGCGGGCCGGAAGTCGCTCACCACCGGGATCCCCGTGTGCCGGGCGACGACGGCGGCCTCGCCGATCTGCAGGGTCGAGGGCGGATCGGACTTTGGCAGGTGGCGCACCGTCTGGCCGTGGCTGCCCACGAGGTCGACGGCCGCCGGCTCGAGGTTGGCGGCCTCCGCCACCTGGAGGGTGGCATCCGCCAGGGCCGCGCCGAGGGCGAAGTTCACCCGGCACAGGTCCTCCACCAGGGCGTCGGGCTGGAACAGCAGGAACAGGTCCGCCTGCAGCGCCTCCGGCAGCGGGTGCGTCAGGTGGGCGAGGATCTCGAACTCGGTGCTCTCGCCCCAGCCCTCGATCTCGGCGAGGACGGCGTCGATGCCGTCGGCGGAGGTGCCCGTCATCAGTCCCACGACGCGGCGCGACTCCTTGGAGGCGCTCTCGATCAGGCGCTGCACGGCTTCTCCTTGTCGGCCACCATCACCAGGCCGAAGAGGGTCCCGAAGAGGAGGGCGAAGCGGCCGTTCATCATCGAGCCGTCGCTGACGCCCAGGAGCCCCATGGCCGCCAGCGTGGCGACGCAGCCGGCGGCGAAGGCGCGGGTGGGGGGATCGGCGCCGCGGCACAGACGCAGGGCCCGCCGGCCCACGTGCAGGCACAGCCACGGGAACAGCAGCAGACCGGCGATCCCCATCTTCAGCCACAGGGTCAGGTAGAGGCTGTCCACGGTCCACGCCTTCCAGGTCTCGAAGCGGCCCCCATCGGGGTTGAAGGACCAGGCCGTGAAGGTCGCCCCCTGGCCGCCGCCGAGGAAGGGGTGCTCCAGGATCTCCTCCCAGGCGCTGGCGTAGCCGAGGAAGCGGCCCACCACCTGCACGTCGCGGGTCACGTCGAGGAAGGTGCGCGAGCGCTCCACGGCGTGGGCCGAGAGGGCGGCGCCGGTGAGGCGCTGGAAGGCGAGGGCGGTCAGGACCAGGGCGGCGACCACGCCCGCCGCCAGCAGGGCCGCCTTCCAGGCGCGGCGCCCGGCGGCCGGCTGGCCGCGGTGCCAGAGCCACACCGTCACCAGCAGTCCGAGGCCGAAGGCGGCCCACATGCCGCGCCCGAGGGTGATGGCGAAGCCGAGGCCGATGAACAGGAACAGGGCCAGAAGCAGCGGCCGTCCCCAGCGGCGGGGATCGTGGACGAAGCCGTTGGCCAGCAGCAGCATGGCCACGGGCAGCACGATCCCCTGGCGGCGGCTGACGCGCACGAAGCGCTCGCCCGCGGCCGGGTCGATGGCGCCCAGGAACTCCAGCAGGTACTCGGCGCTCACCACGACGCCGGCCAGCACCACCAGGGGCGCGAAGAGCCGGGCGCCGTCGCCGGGCCGAGCCGCGCACAGCACCAGGAAGAACACGCCGTAGTACAGGGGGTAGCGCAGGTTGCGCAGGACCGCCTCGTTGCCGTGCCAGAGGCCGACCGCCCCGGAGAGCAGGGCCAGCAGCAGGAAGGCGGCCACCAGGCCGTCGGCGCTGGTGCGCCGCAGCCGCCAGCGGTCGAAGGCGGCCAGGTCGACGAGGGCGAAGAGGATCCCCGCCAGCAGGAGGATCTCCCAGGGCCGCAGGCCGAGGGGCAGCCGCGTGGCGTCCAGGAGGTGGACCGGCAGCGCCGCGGTGGCCACCAGGAGCACCGCCAGGGTCCGCCGCGGCGAGAACAGGACCAGCGCCGCCGCGACCAGGGCTCCGGCGGCGAGGACCACGTGCAGCGCCGTGCCCAGCAGCAGCAGGGGCATCGCCGTGGCCAGCACCGCCACGGCCGCCGCCGCGGCCACCAGGCGGCCGTTGTCGGGGGCCACCCGCCAGGGGCTGGAGATCGCATTCATCTCAGGCACCGCCCGCCAGGGGCTTCTGCGCCACCAGGCGGCCGCTTTCGGGGGCCACCCGCCAGGGGCCCGAGACCGCCGCCGTCATCTCAGGCGCCCCCGCAGGGCGCCGGCTTGCGCGCCACCAGCAGGTGGTTCCAGGCGTCGCTCTCGACGCGGTGGACCCTGTCGAGGACCAGGCACGCCACCTGCACCAGCGCCATCAGCGGCCGCGTGAGCGGGTAGAGGCGGACCCTCTCGAGGCGCCGCAGGTAGTGGACGAAGCGCGCTCCCGCCGTGACCCAGTAGCCGGCCAGGGCCTTCACCGCCACCACCCGCAGACCCGCCGCCTCGCCGAGGTGGCGCAGCCCGAAGGGCGTGAACCGGTAGTAGTCCCGCGGCTCCTCGTGGAGGCCCCAGATGTGGGGCGCCGTCAGCACCAGGGCGCCGCCGGGGCGCAGGACGCGGGCGATCTCGTCGAGCAGGCGCCAGGGGCGCGGCACGTGCTCCAGCACCTGCAGGCAGAGGACGGTGTCGAAGCAGGCGTCGCGGAAGGGCAGGTCGAGGCCGCTGGCCCAGGCCTCCGGCAGGCGCCGGGGGCCGCCCCCGGCGGCGGGGCCGTAACGCGCCCGGTCCGGGTCGACGCCGACGCAGCGGTCGCTGTGCCGGTCCAGCAGCCCGGCGAAGGGCCGGGCGCCGCAGCCGACGTCGAGGAGCCGGCCGCCGGCGTGGGCCGCGACGGCGGCGGTCACGTGGCGGGCGTGGATGCGGTGGACCAGCCAGTTGACGTGGAAGGGCGTGAGGGGCACGACCGGCGCGCGGCGCTACAGCCGGTCGCGCGCGGTGTGGGGATAGTAGTCGACCACGGCGCCCTCGCCGTCGACGACGTAGCAGCCGGGGAAGCGGATCGCCGTGGGGCAGACGTGGCCGGGCACGGCCAGCAGGTAGTCGCCGATCTCGGGCAGGCGGCCCTCTGGCAGCTCGAAGACGGCGTGTTCCTCGTTCTGGAGGAGGAGGCGGGCGTCCTTGTGGCCCAGCAGCCAGGCGCGGCGCTCCAGGGGGGGATCGGCGGCGACCGCCTTGTTCCCCGCGTCGGTGGTGATCGTCAACTGGTCGGGATAGCGGTCGACGACCTGGCACAGCACCAGGGCCGCCCAGCGGAAGGGCTGGCCGGGCTTGCCCAGGGCGCCGTTGATGTCCCAGTAGGTCACGGTCCCCGGCGAGCCGTGGAAGCCCTCTGTGCGGGCGTAGTACTCGTAGGAGTAGGAGCCGCCCCCCACGACCCGCTCCACCGGCATGCCGGCGCCCTCCAGCTCCTCCTTGAGGGCGAGCAGGTCGCGGACGTGGGCCATGGCCGCGGCCTCCCGCCCGGAGGGGTCCTGGAAGTGCTCGTGGCCGTCGTAGACGTGCAGCCCCGCCGCCTCCAGCCACTCTTCCCGGTGGACCGCCGCGTAGAGGTTGGGCACCCCCTTCACCGCCACCCCGGTGCGCCGCATGCCGGCGTCGACGTCGACCATGACCCGCAGCTTGCGCTCGCGCGCCTCGCCGGCCTCGGCCAGGCGGCTCACGTGGATGGGGGCGCTCACCGTGGCGTAGGCGCGCTGCTCCGGGTGACCGGCGGTGATCCCGGCGAAGCGCCGGGTCTTGATCGACTGCACGAGGGGATACGCCAGGACCGCCTCGGGGGCCCCGGCGTCGAGGACCATCTCCAGCTCCCTGAGGGTGGCGCACTTGAAGCCGGCGACGCCGGCGGCCAGCTGCTTGCGGACGATGGCCTCCGACTTGTGGGTCTTCACGTGCATCATCAGGTTGGCGGCGCCGCCGACCTGCTCGTAGAGGGCGGCCAGGTTCTGGTCGACGAGGTCCTCGAAGACGACCATGGCCGGCGTCTCCAGGCCGTCGGGGTCGGCGATG
This sequence comes from uncultured Gemmatimonadaceae bacterium, assembly GCA_964512165.1. Classification (GTDB taxonomy): domain Bacteria; phylum Latescibacterota; class UBA2968; order UBA8231; family UBA8231; genus UBA8231. The sequence continues at coordinate 29,929 of CAZEHQ010000017.1, forward strand.
CGGTAGGGGTCGTGCTCGATCATCCTCGGGGGCGGCTTCCTTCGGGGGCTGGGCGTAACTGGCGGAAGCCTGTGAAGATACAGGCGCCGTCCGGGAGCTTCAACGAAGGCGGAGCAGCGTCAGGCCGGGTGGCGCTCGCGCAGGAGGGCCGCCGCATCGGACTCGTTCCGCAGCTTGAGATAGGGCTCCTCCAGGGGCATGTCGATGGCCAGGCCGGGGGCGAAGCCGCAGTCCGGGTTGAGGCTCAGGCGCCCGGCGTCGACGTGCTTCAGGGCTTCCTCCACCCGGCCGACGATCTCTCCGGTGGTGTCGATCTTCTCGAAGCGGCACTCCACGGCGCCGAGGCCGATGAGGCGGTCCTCGGGCAGCCGCTTGAGGACGGAGACATCCCCGGCCACGGGGATGCTGAACTCCATCACGTACTGGTCGACGTCGATCCTGCACATCGTCTCGACGATCGGGTCGTAGCCGCCCTCGGCGCCCCAGCCGCGGCGCCCGTAGTTGCGCCGGCACAGGTGCAGGGCGGTCTGCACCTTGTCGAGCCCGGCGATCATGCCGTTGATCGCGTCCGCCGCCAGGTCCATCTCGTAGCGGGCGTCCTCGAAGCTGTCGCGGTACGACGGATCGACCAGCACGCACAGGTGGGGCTCGTCGATCTGCACGACGGTGACCCCCGTCTCCTGCAGGGCCAGCAGCTCCTGGCGCAGGATGACGGCCACCTCCTCGATGAAGCGGTCGCGCGTCGGATAGGCCCGGGAGGAGACCTCCCGCTCCCACAGGCGGACCCCGAGCAGGTACGGCGACGGCACGCAGACCTTGGTCATGCGGTCGGTGGCCTCCACCAGGAAGCGGGCCTCCTCGGCGATCAGCCCCGGGTTGACGACCTCCATGGGCTCGGTGACCGAGATCCCCCAGCGGTGCGGCTCGGTGCGCGCGTCCTCGCTGAAGCCGGTGGCGATGTCGGCGATGACGTGGGTGTAGGCGTGGCGCCGCCACTCGCCGTCGCTGACCAGGTCGAGTCCGGCCTGCTCCTGCACGGCGATGGCGTAGCCCACGGCGGCGTCCATCTGACGGGAGCGCGCCGCGGCGGCCGAGGCCGGTCCCGGCAGCTCGGGCAGCATCTCGCGCACCATCATCGGCCGCGGCAGGCTGCCGACGACGCCGGCGGCGAAGCGGGTGCTCGTGAATCTCTCGGAAAGGGCCATGCAGAGAGAGTAGCGGGGATCGGGGCCTCTGTCTACCATTGCCCGACCACCCGACACAGGAGACCGCACGATGCTCACGAAGGACCAGATCGACCACTACCACCGCCACGGCTTCGTCAAGGTGGAGGGCCTGTTCTCGCCGCCGGAGACCGACGAGCTGGCTGCCGACATGGTGCGCATCATCGAGGAGTGGGGGGAGGAGACGATCGGCTGGAGGGGCCCCTGGCGCGACCGCTACCTGGAGGAGGAGGAGCGCCTTAACACCAAGGCCGTCTTCCTGCACCGGCCCGACTTCTACTCCGCCGTGTGGTCCCGCGTCATCCACCACGCGGGCCTCGTGGGCGGCGTCCGCGACCTCGTGGGCGACAGCGTGCAGTGGCACCACACCGTCCTCCACGCCAAGCCGCCCGAGCGGGGCACGCCCTTCCCCATGCACCAGGACTACCCCTTCTACCCCCACGACGGCCCCGACTTCGTCGACTGCCTGCTGCACCTCGACGACGCGCCCCTGGAGAGCGGCGCCCTGCACATCGTCCCCGGCAGCCACAAGGGCGGGCCCCTGGTGCACGTCCTCGGCCCGGAGACGGCGCCCCACCTGCCCCCCGACGAGTACCACCCCGACATCATCGACACGGTGACCATCCCGGCGGCGCGGGGCGACGTCATCTTCTTCAGCTATCTCGCCATCCACTGGTCGGACTGCAACCGCACCGACGAGTGGCGCAAGGCGGTCCGCTTCGGCTACCACAGCACCGCCATGCGCCCCGTGGGCCGCGCCGACGACAACCCGCACCGCATCGACCCCGACAACATCCTGCCCCGCAACGACAACATCGTCGTCTCCGGCTTCCGCCCGGGGGAGCGGGAGCGCGCCCCGGTCCCGGCCTCCGTGCAGGTGCAGGCGTGAGGATCACCCTGGCGCTGGCCTCCCTGGCCGTCCTGGCCGCGTCGGCACAATCACAGGAAGAGGAGAAGCTGAAGCCCATGCCCGCCCCCGTGGCCGAGAAGCGGCCCCACGAGCTGACCGCCCACGGCGACGTGCGCGTCGACGACTACTACTGGCTGCGCGAGCGCGACAACCCCGAGGTCACCGCCTACCTGGAGGCCGAGAACGACTACACCGAGTCGGTGATGGCCCACACCGAGCCGCTGCAGGAGCGCCTCTTCGAGGAGATCAAGGGGCGCATCAAGCAGACCGACTCCACGGCCCCCTCCCGGCGCGGCGAGTACTTCTACTACACCCGCTACGAGGACGGGAAGGAATACCCCATCCACTGCCGGCGCCGCGGCTCGATGGAGGGAGAGGAGGAGGTCCTCCTCGACGTCAACACCCTCGCCGAGGGCCACGAGTACTACGACGTCAGCTCCTGGGCGGTGAACCCGAGCCAGGACGTGCTCGCCTTCGCCGCCGACACCACGGGGCGCCGCATCTGCACCATCCACTTCAAGGACCTGTCCACGGGCCGGGTGCGGGAGGAGAGCATCCCCGAGGTGACTCACAACCTCGCCTGGGCCGAGGACGACCGCACCCTGTTCTACGTGCGCCAGCACCCCGAGACCCTGCGCTGGTACCGGCTCTACCGCCACGAGCTGGGCACCGACGCCTCGGAGGACGTCCTCGTCTACGAGGAGGAGGACGAGACCTTCGACGCCTACGTCTTCAAGACCCGGTCGCGGGCCTGGATCGTGCTGGGCCTGTGGCAGACGGTGAGCAACGAGTACCGCTTCATCCCCGCAGGCGAGCCGGACGCCGAGTTCCGCCTGCTGGCCCCGCGGCAGCGCGACCACGAGTACACCATCGACCACGGCAACGGCTGGTTCTACGTGGTCACCAACGACGGGGCGCGCAACTTCCGTCTCATGCGCACCCCGGAGGACGCAACGGGCCGCGAGCACTGGGAGGAGGTGATCCCCCACCGCGAGGACGTGCTCCTGGAGGACGTGGACGTCTTCGACGGCCACCTGGTCACCGCGGAGCGCCAGGACGGCCTGCGGCGGCTGCGCGTCCGGCGGTTGGACTCCGCCGCCGAGCACGACATCGACTTCGGCGAGCCCGCCTATCTCGCCTACACCTACGGCAACTGGGAGTTCGACACCTCGACCCTGCGCTACCGCTACCAGTCTCTCACGACTCCCGACTCCGACTACGACTACGACATGGACACGAAGGAGCGGGTGCTGGTGAAGCGCGAGGAGGTCCTCGGCGGCGACTTCGACCCCGCCAACTACCGCACCGAGCGCCTCTGGGCCCCGGCCCGCGACGGCGCCCGCGTGCCCATCTCCATCGTCTACCGCAAGGGCCTCGAGCGCGACGGCAGCCGTCCCCTCCTGCTCTACGGCTACGGCTCCTACGGCTACACCATCGACGCCTCCTTCGGCTCCAGCCGCCTGAGCCTCCTCGACCGCGGCTTCGTCTACGCCATCGCCCACGTCCGCGGCGGCCAGGCCCTCGGCCGCGCCTGGTACGACGACGGCAAGCTGCTGCGCAAGAAGAACACCTTCACCGACTTCATCGACTGCGCACAGCACCTCGTCGAGGAGGGCTACACGAGCCCCGAGCGGCTCTACGCCCAGGGGGGCAGCGCCGGGGGCCTGCTCGTGGGCGCGGTGATGAACATGCGCCCCGACCTGTTCCACGGCATCGTCGCCCAGGTGCCGTGGGTCGACGTGGTGACCACCATGCTCGACGACAGCATCCCCCTGACCACGGGCGAGTACGACGAGTGGGGCAACCCGAACGAGAAGGAGTACTACGACTACATGTTGTCGTACTCCCCCTACGACAACCTCGCCGGCGGGGAATATCCCCACCTCCTCGTTCTCACCAGCGTCGAGGACGCCGCCGTCCAGTACTGGGAGCCGGCGAAGTGGGTCGCCCGCCAGCGCACCCTGCGCACCGGCGACTCACGGCTGCTGCTCAAGACGGAGATGGTCGCCGGCCACGGCGGGCCGTCGGGCCGCTACCGGCGGTACCGGGAGACGGCGCTGGTCTACGCCTTTCTGCTGGACCTGGCGGGGGTCGCTGCCAAGTGACGCCCCGGAGATCCGCGTCCGGGAGCGAGCACCTCGACATCCGGCTCGATCCTGAGGCCAGGCAGACGATGGTGCTGGAGCGCCAGGATGCCGAAGTGCTCTCGATGCGCTCTTGCAGCCGCCACGCATGAACCCCAGGCTGACTGCGGCTCTGAAGGAGCATGATCGCCGGGTCTCGCCGGAGTGAGGCCCATCTACTGTCGATCGCG
>CAZEHQ010000017.1:34475-37341 GCA_964512165.1 uncultured Gemmatimonadaceae bacterium
GTTGCTGCTGGCCCTGGAGGGGCGGGACTCGGTGCAGCGGATCGACCTCGAGCGCATACAGGGGTTCGATCCTCCGGATGCGCCTTCGGCCGGAGGCGCCATGGAGGTCGTGGACACGGCTGCAGTCAGATTCGCTCGTCCCAGGGTGGAGGGAGCGGAGCCCAGGAGGAGGGCCGTGGGCAAACTGATCGCGGGCATGATCGGGGGTCTTGCTGGCGGCTTCGTGGGTGTGCGCGCCGGCGAGGGGCTCGACGCTGGAGATGGACTCGAAGGCGGCCTTCTGGGCCTGGCCACCGGCTATACCGTGGGGGCCGCATGTGGCGTGAGCATCATCGATCCACATGACCGGTTCATCTCTGCGGTGGCAGGCAGTGTGGCCGGGCTTCTTCTCGGGGGTTCGATCCTCTACGCCTCGGACAATCCGTGGGCCCTGATCGTCGCCCCCCCTGCATTTGCGGCAATGGCGTCGGAGATTTGGCGACAGGAGAGCGAAGGATTCCGCCTCTCCGCGGGTCTGAGTCCCGGCCTTCGCGGCCTATCCGCAGGCGCCCGGGTCCGTTTCTGAAGGGGGACCGCAAGTCAATCTGATGCCATCATCGCAGATATGAGAGTCACGGTCACACTGGATGCGGATGTCGAGCAGCGTCTCAGGGAAGCGATGCGCCGGCAGGGCAAGGGGTTCAAGGAGACCCTGAACGATGCCCTGCGCCGGGGTCTGGGTCCGTCAGGCTCGGATCGGAGGCCCGCCCCTTCGCGGTCGAATCGCGTCCGCTCCGCCTGCGCACCGGACTGGATCCGGCCCGTCTGCGCGAGCTGGGCGACGACCTGGAAGTCGCCGAGTTCCTCCGGAAGACCGAGCGGATGGGGCGGTGCCACCCTGACTTGCCCGGGTCGTTGCCCGCCTGCGACCAGCTTGCGCGCGGCTGACGGAACCCCTGACTTTCTGAAGTCCGGACGAGGAGGGAGCGCTGTGACGTACGACTCGCTGACGGACAGATCCGGGGCGAGGGCGTGGTCCGAGGTTCATGACGGACCCCGGCGTTTCTTCAACACCGCCGGTCCCATGATCCCGGCGGATCACTACCACGTCCCCCCATTGGAGCGGCTCGACCTCGACGAGGTGCTGCTGCTGATCGAGCAGAAGCGCTACTTCGTGATGCACGCCCCCCGGCAGACGGGCAAGACCTCGGCCCTGCTTGCGCTTCTGGAAGAGCTCAACGGCAGCGGCCGGTATCGTTGCGTCTACGTGAACGTGGAGATCGGCCAGTCCGCCCGCGAGGACGTGGAGGAGGCGATGCGGGCGATCCTTAGCCAACTGGCTTCGCAGGCCGAATACGTCCTGGGCGATCGGAGCGTGAGAGAGGTCTTGCGCGAGGTCCGCGAAGACGCCGGCCCCCACGGCGTGCTACAGGAGGTGCTGGGCCGCTGGGCCGCGGCCGACGCCAGGCCGCTGGTGCTCCTGATCGACGAGATCGACGCGCTGATCGGCGACACCCTGCTGGCCGTCCTGCGGCAACTGCGCGCCGGCTACCCGGAACGCCCGCGCCGGTTCCCGCAGAGCGTCGTCCTGTGCGGCGTGCGGGACGTGCGCGACTACCGCATCCACTCCAGCGCCGAGAACGCCGTCGTCGCCGGCGGCAGCGCCTTCAACATCCGCGCCGAGTCCCTGCGCCTGGGCGACTTCACGGAGGGCGAGACGCGTGCGCTGCTGGCGCAGCACACCGGGGAGACCGGCCAGGTCTTCACCGAGGAGGCCCTGGCCGGGATCTGGGAGCTGACCCGGGGCCAGCCCTGGCTGGTGAACGCGCTGGCGTACGAAGCCTGCTTCAGGAACAAGAAGGGCCGCGACCGCAGCCGGGCCATCACCGGCGAGGCGATCCTCGACGCCCGCGAGCAGCTCATCCTGCGCCGCGAGACCCATCTCGATCAGCTCACGGACAAGCTGCAGGAGGAGCGCGTCCGGCGCGTCGTCGAACCTCTGCTGAGCGGCACCGACTCCGCCGAGAGGATCCCCGTCGACGACCTGGACTACGTCCGTGACCTGGGCCTCGTGCGCCGGCAGGGACCGCTCGCCATCGCCAACCCCATCTACCAGGAGGTCATCCCCCGCGACCTCACCTACACCACGCAGGAGTACCTGCACCAGGATCCGGCCTGGTACGTGGATGCGGACGGCGCCTTGCGCGTCGCCGACCTGCTGGCCGCCTTCCAGACCTTCTTCCGCGAGCACTCGGAGCACTGGGTCGAGCGGTTCGAGTACAAGGAAGCCGGTCCGCAGTTGCTCCTTCAGGCGTTCCTGCAGCGCATCGTCAACGGCGGCGGCCGCATCGAGCGCGAGTACGGCCTGGGCCGGCGGCGCACGGACCTGCTGATCCTCTGGCCGCTGCCCGGGGAGGCCCGGCCGGGGCAGGCGGTGCAGAAGGCCGTGGTCGAATGCAAGTTGCTCTATAAGAGCCTGGAGCAGACCGTGAGCGAGGGCCTCGAACAGACCCGCGCGTACATGGATCGGTGCGCCGCCGAGGAGGGGCACCTCGTGGTCTTCGACCGCACGGCCGGCGTGTCGTGGGAGGACAAGATCTTCCGCTGCGACGACACGGCGGAGCCGAGGGTTACCGTCTGGGGGATGTAGCGCTCAACGCTGCGCCGGGCGGTTCGCCTCGACTACCGCAGCAGGGTGAGCTTGCGGGTCTTCACGCCCTCGGCGGTGACCAGCCGGTACACGTAGACGCCGCTGGCCAACGCCCGGCCCCGGGCGTCACGGCCGTCCCAGCGCAGGCGGTGAAAGCCGGGCTTTTCCGCCCCCTCGCGCAACACCGCCACCCGCTGCCCGGTGAGGGCGAACACCTCCAGGCGCGCCGGCCCCTGC
>CAZEHQ010000018.1:0-35769 GCA_964512165.1 uncultured Gemmatimonadaceae bacterium
CCACTCCGGGATCAGGTTGTTGATCGGACAGCCCGAGGCGAAGGGCGAGTCCTCGGGCAGTGTGGTCCCGGTGTGGCAGAAGGGGATCCCGCAGTCCATGCAGCGGGCCCCCTGGTCGCGGAGCCGCTCGTCGCCCAGGTGCAGGTGGAACTCGTCGAAGTCCTTCAGACGCTCGACGGGGTCGCGGTCGGCGGGCAGCTCGCGCTCGAACTCCATGAATCCGGTGGGTTTGCCCATGGGGATCGCCTCTCGCTCAGTTGCCGCTGACGCGGGCCTCGTCGCTCAGGTTCTCGACGAAGGCCTCCATGACCGCGTCGTCGCCGGACAGGCCCGACGCCCGGGCCCGGTCGAGGGCCTCCAGCATGCGCCGATAGTCGCGGGGGTAGACCTTGACGAACCCGGCGGCCAGGCGGTCCCAGTCGTCGAGGATCTCCCGTCCCCGGTCCGACCCGGTGAGGCTCACGTGGCGCTCCACCATCTCGCGCACCTCGGCCAGATCGTCCTCGTCGGGCTGCACGAGGTCGACCATCTCGGTGTTGCAGCGGCCGGCGAAGCCGCCGTCGTCGAGCACGTAGGCGAGGCCGCCGGACATGCCCGCGGCGAAGTTGCGCCCCGTGGGCCCGAGGACGACGACGCGCCCGCCCGTCATGTACTCGCAGCCGTGGTCGCCCACCGACTCGACCACGGCGTGGACGCCGGAGTTGCGCACGCAGAAGCGCTCGCCCGCCATGCCGCGGATGTAGGCCTGGCCGGCGGTGGCGCCGTAGAAGGCGACGTTGCCGACGATGATCTCCTCCCCCGCGTCGAAGGTCGAGCCCCGCGGCGGGTAGAGGATGAGCTTGCCGCCGGAGAGGCCCTTGCCGAAGTAGTCGTTGGCGTCGCCCTCCAGCTCCAGGGTCATGCCGGGGGGCACGAAGGCGCCGAAGCTCTGCCCGGCGGAGCCCGTGAACTTCAGGCGCACCCTGTCATCGGGCAGGCCGTCGGGACCGAAGCGCTTGGTGATCTGGCCGCCGGTGATGGTGCCCACGACGCGGTCGGTGTTGGCGATGGGCAGCTCGGCGCGGACCTCTTCTCCGCGCTCGATGGCGGGGCGGCAGATCTCCAGCAGCCGCGTCACGTCGAGGGAGCGCTCGATGCCGTGGTCCTGCTCGCGGCTGCAGAAGCGGCCTACCTCGGGGTCCACCTCGGGCTGGTGGAGCAGCGCCGACAGATCGAGGCCCTTGGCCTTCCAGTGGTCGGTGGGACGCTGCCGCAGGCGGTCGGTGCGCCCCACCATCTCGTCTATGGTGCGGAAGCCGAGGCGCGCCATGATGCGGCGCAGATCCTCGGCGATGAAACGCAGGAAGTTCACCACGTGGTCCGGAGTGCCGGTGAACTTCTCGCGCAGCGCGGGATTCTGGGTGGCCACGCCCACCGGGCAGGTGTCGAGGTGGCAGACCCGCATCATGATGCAGCCCATGGCCACCAGGGCGGTGGTGGCGAAGCCGAACTCCTCGGCGCCGAGGAGGCAGGCGATGGCCACGTCGCGGCCGGTCTTGAGCTGGCCGTCGGTCTCGACGACGATCCGGTCGCGCAGGTGGTTGAGGACCAGGGTCTGGTGGGTGTCGGAGAGGCCCAGCTCCCAGGGCAGTCCGGCGTGCTTGATGCTGGTCTGGGGCGAGGCGCCGGTGCCGCCGTCGTGGCCGGAGATGAGCACCACGTCGGCATGGCCCTTGGCAACGCCGGCGGCCACGGTGCCGACGCCGACCTCGGAGACCAGCTTGACGTTGATGCGCGCCTCGGGGTTGGAGTTCTTCAGGTCGTGGATCAGCTCGGCCAGGTCCTCGATGCTGTAGATGTCGTGGTGCGGCGGCGGCGAGATCAGCCCCACCCCGGGCGTGGACTGGCGCACCTTGGCGATCCACGGGTAGACCTTGCCGCCGGGCAGCTCCCCGCCCTCCCCCGGCTTGGCGCCCTGGGCCATCTTGATCTGCAGCTCGCGGGCGTTGACCAGGTAGTTGCTGGTCACCCCGAAGCGGCCCGAGGCGACCTGCTTGATGGCCGAGTTCTTCGAGTCGCCGTTGGCCTCCAACTGGTAGCGCGCCGGATCCTCGCCGCCCTCGCCGGTGTTGGAGCGTCCGCCGACGCGGTTCATGGCGATGGCCAGGCCCTCGTGGGCCTCCTGGCTGATGGAGCCGTAGGACATGGCCCCGCTCTTGAACCGGCGGGTGATGGCCTCGACGCTCTCCACCTCGTCGAGAGGTACCCCGCCTTCGCCGGGCTCGACGAACTCCAGCAGGCCCCGCAGGGTGGCCATGTTCGCGCGCTGGTCGTCGATGAGCGCGGCGTACTGCTCGTAGGTCTGGTAGTCGCCGGTGCGCGCCGCCTTCTGCAGCAGGTGCACGCTCTTGGGGTTGAAGAGGTGGTACTCGCCGCCGCGGCGCCACTGGTACTCGCCGCCCACGTCGAGAGCGCCGCCGTCAGCCTCGAACCGCGGGTAGGCGGCCCCGTGCCGGCGCCGGCACTCCTCGGCGATCACCTCGAGATCGACGCCTTCGACGCGCGAGTCGGTCCAGGTGAAGAACTCGTCCACCACCGACTTGCGGATGCCCACGGCCTCGAAGATCTGGGCCCCCCGGTACGACTTGAAGGTGGAGATGCCCATCTTCGACATCACCTTCACCACGCCCTTCTCCACGGCCTTGTTGAAGTTGTAGACCGCCCGGTCGAGGTCGAGGCCGGTGAGCATGCCCTCGCCGATCATGTCGCCCAGGGTCTCGTAGACCATGTAGGGGTTGATGGCGTTGGCGCCGTAGCCGAGAAGCAGGCAGAAGTGGTGCACCTCGCGAGGCTCTCCGGTCTCGAGGACCAGCCCGGTGCGGGTGCGCTTGCCCTTGCGGACCAAGTGGTGATGCAGGCCCGCCGAAGCCAGCAGCGCCGGGATCGGCGTCCGCCCGGAGTCGAAGCCGCGGTCGGAGAGGACGAGGATGTTGGCGCCGCCGTCGATGGCGGCCTCGGCGTCGGCGAAGAGCCGGTCGAGGGCGGTGCGCAGCGCCTCGGGTCCGCCGCCGGCGTCGAAGAGCATGGGCAGGACCTTCACCTGGAAGCCGGGCCGGTCGAGGGCCTTGAGCCGGGCGAGCTCGGCATCGGTGAGGGTTGGCGTGGACAGCCGGATCTGCCGGCAGCTCTCCGGCTCGGGGTGCAGGAGGTTGCGCTCGGCGCCGAGGGTGGTCTCGGTGGCGGTGATCAGCTCTTCGCGGATCGGGTCGATGGGCGGGTTCGTGACTTGGGCGAAGAGCTGCTTGAAGTAGTCGTAGAGCAGCCGCGGACGGTCGGAGAGCACCGCCAGGGCGGCGTCGTTGCCCATCGAGCCGGTGGGCCACAGGGCGCGGGTGGCCATCGACTGCAGGTGGACGCGCAGGTCCTCGAAGGTGAAGCCGAAGACCTGCTGGCGCTGCAGGACTTCCTCGTGGCCGCGTTCGACGCGCTCGTGGGGGGCCGGCGGCAGGTCGTGGAGGTCGACCAGGCCGTCGTCGAGCCACTGGCGGTAGGGGTGCTCGGCGGCGACCCGGTGCTTGAGCTCCTCGTCGGCGATGATCCGCCCCTCGCTGGTGTCCACCAGGAACATGCGCCCCGGCTGCAGGCGGCCCTTGTGCAGCACCTGCTCCGGCGGCACCTCCAGAACCCCCACCTCGGAACCCATGATGACGCGGTCGTCGCGGGTGACGTAGTAGCGAGAAGGACGCAGGCCGTTGCGGTCGAGGGTGGCGCCGACGACGGTGCCGTCGGTGAAGGCGATGGAGGCGGGGCCGTCCCAAGGCTCCATCAGGCAGGCGTGGAACTCGTAGAAGGCCCTCTTGTCGTCCGCCATCTCCTCGTGCCGCTCCCAGGGCTCGGGGATCATCATCATCAGCGCCTGGGGCAGGGAGCGGCCGCCGAGATGGAGGAACTCGAGGCAGTTGTCGAACATGGCCGAGTCGGAGCCGTCCTCCTCGATGATGGGCAGCAGCTTGGCCAGGTCGCCGCCGAACCACTCGGAGCGCAGCATCGACTCCCGCGTCTTCATCCAGTTGACGTTGCCCCGCAGGGTGTTGATCTCGCCGTTGTGGATGACGTAGCGGTAGGGGTGGGCGCGCTCCCAGCTTGGGAAGGTGTTGGTGGAGAACCGGGAGTGCACCAGCGCGATGGAGGCCTCCACCCGCGGGTCCTTCAGCTCGGGGAAGTAGAGGGGCAGCTGGTCCGGCGTCAGCATGCCCTTGTAGCAGATCGTCCGGCAGGAGATGCTGGCCAGGTAGAAGGCGTCGCCCTCGGTCTCGGCGCTGTGGCGGATCTCGTGGGCGGCGCGCTTGCCGATGACGTAGAGCTTGCGCTCGAAGGCCATCTCGTCGTCGAGGCCCTCGCCGCGGCCGATGAAGATCTGCGCCATCACAGGCTCGTGGGACCGGGCCCAGCCGCCGAGGGAGCCGTTCTCGGTGGGGATCTCGCGCCAGCCGAGGACGCGCTGCCCCTCCTCGCGGACGATCTCCTCCAGGGCCTGCTGGCAGAACCGCCGGTGGGCGGCGTGGGGCCGCGGCAGGTAGACCATGCCGACGCCGTAGGCCCCCGCCTCGGGCAGCTGCACCCCCTGGCCGTCGAGGACTTCGCGGAAGAAGCGGTCGGGGATCTGCAGCAGCATGCCGGCGCCGTCGCCGGTGTCGGGCTCGGCCCCGCGGGCGCCCCGGTGGTCCAGGCAGCTGAGCATCTCGATGGCGTCCTCGACGATGCCGTGGCTGCGCCGGCCCTTGATGTGGGCCACGAACCCGATGCCGCAGGCATCGTGCTCGTGCCGCGGATCGTACAGCCCCTGCTTGGGGGGGAAGGCGGAGGGATACTTCAACGGGGATCCTTTGGGGAGGCGCCCTTGCGTGGGAGGAGGGGCGCGGAGGGCTCGTTTCTCGAAGTGAGCGACGTAACATAGCCCCGGCAGAGCATGATGTCAACGGTACTCGTGCCAGGATTCGGGGCGGAATCGCTTGGTTAGGTCTACCACAGTGGCGACATATGGCCTAAATTGGTCCTTTCCACCTCTTCAAAGGTACAAATGAGGCCATGCATGATCTCGACGAGCAGGAGCGGCTCATCCTTCGGGCCCTGATCCGCAGTCCCAGGGCCCCGGAAAACCGCATCGCCAGGGAGACCGGGGTTCCGGTGCGCTCGGTGCGGCGCAAGCGCCAGCGGCTCGAGGAGCGGGGGGTCCTGAAGTACTACGCGGCCGTGGACCGGGAGGGTTCCCCGGGCTCGGGGCGCACAACCCGGCACATGGTCATCATCAAGTTCCGGCTGGGTGTGACCCGGGCCCAGGTCGAGCAGGAGATCCGCGAGGAGCCCAACGTGGCCAACGTGTTCTCCGAGCTGATCCGCGACAGCTACCTCGCCGAGACCGACGGCCACATCGCCCTGGTCATGGTGGTGGAGGGAGCCTCCGACTCCGACGTGACCGACAGCCTCCAGGTGCAGATCATCCCGTCGATCCGCAGCAACCACGGCGACGACTGCATCGAGGAGGTGCGGACCATGCGCGTCCTCGGGCTCATCCGCCGCGAGCACAACTACCTGCCCGCGGTCAACATGGAGGGAGCCCGACTGGCCGCCGACTGGCCGGACGAGGCGATCTACGTGGGATGAGAGGGGGCGATGGGGCCCGCCCACGCCGTCAGGTGAAGACGTAGCGGATGACGAAGAGGGCGCTGAGCACCCAGAGTGCCGGCCCCAGCCGGCCCGCCCGGCCGCGCACGACGGCCAGCAGCGTGTAGGACAGGAGCCCGGCGGCGATGCCCTCGGAGATCGAGTAGGTCAGGGGCATGGCGGCGATCGTCAGGAAGGCGGGCACCGCCTCGGCGTAGTCGGTGAAGTCGATGCGGGTCACCGGCTCCATCATGAAGACGCCGACGATCACCAGCACCGGCGCCGTGGCCACCGCCGGCACGTGGCCCACGAGGGGCGCGAAGAACAGGGCCACGAGGAACAGGGCCGCCGTGGTCAGCGCCGTCAGCCCGGTGCGGCCCCCGTCGGCGACGCCGGCTGCGCTCTCGACGTAGGTCGTGGTGGTGTTGGTCCCGAAGAGCGCGCCCCCCATGGTGGCCAGGGAGTCTGCCATCAGCGCCCGGCGGGCTCGCGGCAGCCGTCCCTGCTCGTCGAGGTAGCCGGCCTTCCCCGCCAGGCCGACGAGGGTGCCGGTGGTGTCGAAGAGGTCGACGAAGGTGAAGGTGAGGATCACCGTCAGCAGGCCGGCGCCCGTGAGCGCCGCGAAATCGAGGGCGAGGAAGGTCTCGCCCAGCCCCGAAGGCCAGCTGACGATGCCCCCCGTTCCGCTTCCGGGTCACCCCCAGGGGCAGGCCGACAAGCGTGGTGACGACCATGCCCCACAGCAGCGCTCCCCGGAGGCGGCGCACGACGAGGGCGGCGGTGACCGCCAGCCCCGCGAGGGCCACGCCGATGCTGGCCATGGAGGTGCCCGGCGGGAGCAGGGCCCGCAACTCGGCGTCGTCGAAGTAGCGGCCGTCCACCAGGCCGAGACTGCCGGTGCCCGGATGGAACACGACGAGGCCGGCGTTCTTCAGCCCGATGAGGGCGATGAAGAACCCGATCCCGACGCTGATGGCGCACTTCAGGCCCAGGGGGATCGCGTTGACCACCGCCTCGCGCAGCCGCGTCAGCGTGAGGCCGAGGAAGACCGCCCCCGAGACGAAGACCGCGGCCAGGGCGGCCTGCCACGACAGGCCCAGGGAGAGCACGACGGTGTACGTGAAGAAGGCGTTCAGCCCCATGCCCGGGGCCAGGGCGAAGGGGTAGTTGGTCAGCAGGCCCATGAGGGCGCTGCCCAGCGCCGCCGCCAGGCAGGTCGCCGCCAGGACTCCGTCGGCCGGCATCCCCGCCTGCGACAGGATGAGGGGATTCACGACGACGATGTAGGACATCGTCAGGAACGTGGTCACCCCGGCGCGGACCTCGCGCCGCACGGTGGTGCCGTGCTCTTCGAGTCGAAAGCGGGCGATCATGCCGGGCCGAGCGCTGGAGCTGCCGCCGGATCAGCGGCGCGCCACCAGCTTGTCGTGGTACTTCTTGAGTTGGGACTCCACCCGGTGGGCGGCGTCGTCGACGGCCTTGAAGAGGTTGTTGTCCGCCGTCTCTCCCTTGCCCACGATCCGCTGGTTGGGAACCTTGACGATGATCTCCACGGACGTGGCGTGCCGGTGTTTCTCCTGCGTGTCGAGGATGACCTCGGTGTCGACGATGCGGTCGAAGAACTGTTCGAACTTGGCGCAGACCCCCTCGATGTGCTCCTTCGTCGACTCGGACAGCTTCGTGCTCTTCGCGTCGATTCGCACAGCCATGATGTCCTCCTCTTCGATGGTATGGGTCCGAGGCCGGCGGTCGGCCCCGGCGGGTCACACCTCGCTCACGGGAAAGTGCCGGACAAGGGGCTCCAGGTCCTGCCAGAAGGCCTCGGGGATCGAGGCGGATCCGGCCGCCGCGTTGGCCTCGGCCTCGGCGGTGGTTCGCGCCCCGGGAATGGTCGAGGCCACCAGGGGATGGCGGGTGCACCACTGCAGCGCCGCGGCGTTCATCGCCACCCCGTGATCGTCGCAGAGCCCCTGGATGCGGGTGACGTGATCCATGACCTCGGGGGTGAAGCGCCTGGCCAGGTAGTTGCGGCCCCGCACCTGGCCGGTGGCCAGCAGTCCGCGCTCCAGGGGCGTGGCCCCCACGAGCCCTACGCCGTGCTTCTCCGCCGCCGGCAGGATGCGCTCGGCGGCGCGCTGGTTGAGCAGACTCCAGCACTCGGGGATCACGGCGGCGTCGAAGGCCCCGGTCTCGATGTACTCCACGTTGGTGGCGGGAACATTGGACGCCGTGCCCACCCAGGCGACCACGCCCTCGTCCTGCAGTTGGCGAAGGGCGCCGAGGGCGCCGTCGCCGGCCATGACCCGCTCCATGGGCACGTCCATGGCGTCGTGTATGTACAGGAGGTCGAAGCGTTCGAGGCCAAGCCGGTGAAGGCTCGCTTCGACGTGCCGCAGCACGGCGTCCCTGGAGTGGTCGATGTCATTGTAGAGTTGTCCCACTTTCGTGGTCACCGTCACGCGGGACTTGAGGTCGGGCCGCTGCCGCAGGGCGTCGCCGATCATCCTCTCCGACTCGGTGGCCAGGTAGAGGGGCGCGGTGTCGACGAGGGTGCAGCCGCCTTCGATGGCGGCGATCACCGCCTGGGCGCCCATCTCCGGATCGAGGTCCACGTCCCAGGGAGCGCCGGGCACGGAGTAGGCCCGGGCTGCCTCGTTGGCGGTAGGAATGCCGAGGAAGGCGGTGCCCAGCCCGACGATGGAGACCTCCAGGCCGGTCCGTCCGAGTTTCTTGGTTTGCATCTTGGGCTCCTGGAGTGGAGCGGACGCCGGACAGCGTCCACCCTCGAAGCCGTGGCCCGTTCCTAGCGGTGGGTCAAGGGCACGTAGCAGACCTCGGTCGGCCCGGTATAGACCTGCCGCGGACGGTGGATCCGGCCCCTGGTGACGAAGCGGTCCTCGTACCACTGGGCGATCCAGCCGGGCATGCGGCCCATGGCGAACATGACCGTGAACATGCTCGTCGGGATACCCAGGGCGCGCAGGATCACGCCCGAGTAGAAATCGACGTTGGGGTAGAGGCTGCGTTCCTTGAAGTAGTCGTCCGCCAGGGCGGCGCCCTCCAGCTCCTCGGCCAGGCCCAGCAGCGGATCGTCCCGCTGGATCTTCGCCAGCACCGCTTCCGCCTGCTTCTTGATGATCATGGCCCTCGGGTCGAAGTTGCGGTACACGCGGTGGCCGAAGCCCATGAGCCGGATGCCCGCCTTCCTGTCCTTCACCTGCTGCACGTAGTCCTTCACCGAGATCCCCTGCTCGAGGATCGACTCGAGCATGCTCACCACGGCCACGTTGGCACCGCCGTGGAGGCGGCCCCAGAGGGCCGAGACCCCCGCCGCCACCGAGGCGAAGAGGTTGGCCCCGGAGCTGCCGACCATGCGCACCGTCGAGGTGGAGCAGTTCTGCTCGTGGTCGGCGTGCAGCAGCAGCAGCACGTCCAGGGCCCGCACCAGGGCCGGGTCGGGCTCGTAGTCCCTGTAGGGCTCCGAGAACATCATGTGCAGGAAGTTCTCGCAGAAGTCCTTCTCGGGATGTGGGTACACCAGGTAATGGCCCATGTCGTGCTTGTACGAGTAGGCGGCGATGGTGCGCACCTTCGAGATCAGCCGCGCCGCCGCCTCTTCGAAGAGTTCCTCGTCCTCGGTGTCGAGCAGCTCGGGATAGAAGCAGGCCAGTGAGTTGAGCACCGCCGACAGGACCGCCATGGGCGGCGACCCCGGGGGGAAGACCTCGAAGTGCTGGCGGAGCTGCTCGCGCAGGAACTGGTGATGGGTCAGGTGACGGCTGAAGCTGTCGAGTTGCTCCGACGAAGGCAGTTGCCCCCAGATCAGCAGGTGGGCGGTCTCGATGAAGGAGCTCTGCTCGGCCAGGTCCTCGATGGGGACGCCGCGGTAACGGAGGATCCCCCGGTCGCCGTCGATGAAGGTGATGGAACTCTGGCAGGAGCCGGTGTTGCCGTAGCCTTCGTCGAGGGTGATGTACCCGGTCTGGTCGCGCAGCTTGCTGATGTCGATGGCGTGCTCGTTCTCGCTGCCCACGACGACGGGGAGGTCGAACGTCTTCTCGCCAAGCTGCAGGTTGGCCGTTTCCGGCATTGGAGCCTCTTCTGTAGGTAGGGGAGGGGTTACCAGTCTAACGGTGCATGGCAAAACGTGTCAACGTCGCCGCCAGCCCGGGGGAGCGCACCAAACCGGGCCCCGCGGGAGCCTCGGCTCAGCCCCGATCCAGGAGGGCGCGAACGAACTCCGGGCCGTCGAAGGGCTGCAGGTCGTCGAGGCCCTCGCCCAGGCCCAGCAGGCGGATCGGCACGTCCAGCTCGCGGCGCAGCGCGAAGGCGATGCCGCCGCGGGCGGTGCCGTCGAGCTTGGTGAGGGCCAGACCCGTCAGCTCCAGGGCCGAGTGGAACTCCCGCGCCTGGGCCAGGGCGTTCTGGCCGGTGGTGGCGTCGAGGACGAGAAGCCTCTCATGGGGGGCCCCGTCGAGGCACCGGGCCAGGGACCGGCGGATCTTCTTCAGCTCCTCCATGAGGTTCACGTGGGTGTGGAGCCTCCCCGCCGTGTCGACGAGGAGCACGTCCGTGTCCCGGGCCCGGGCGGCCTGGGCCGCGTCGAAGGCGACCGCCCCCGGATCCGCCCCCTGTCCGGAGCGCACGATCTCGGCGCCGGCGCGTTCGGCCCACACCTGAAGTTGAGCCACGGCGCCGGCCCGGAAGGTGTCGCAGGCCGCCATCATCACCTTGCGGTGCTCGCCGGCGTAGCGCTGCGCGAGCTTGCCGATGGTGGTCGTCTTGCCGGCGCCGTTGACCCCGGCCACCAGGATCACCCAGGGCCGCGCCGGCAGGTGGGTGACGTCGAAGCCTTCTCCGGGGGGGAAGATCGACTCCAGCTCCGCTGCCAGCAGCTCGAGAGCGTCCCCCTCCGAGCCCCGCACCCGGGTGCGCAGGCCGCCGGCGATGGCCGCCGAAGTGTCGACGCCCACGTCGGCCGAGATCAGGATCTCTTCGATCTCGTCGAGGAGATCGTCGTCGAGGCGGCGGTCGCTCACGGCGTCGGCGACGGCCTCGACCACGGCGGAGCGCGTGCGCGACAGGCCGGCGCGGATGCGGTCGAAAAACCCCTGCAAGGCGGGTTGGCGCCTCAGCCGCGGACCGGGCGGTGACCCCGTCCGGCGGCGGGTCGGCAGGTCGGGTGCATGCTCTTCTCCGGGGAACGCCGTCAGTATCGATCGGCAGCCTGGAAGGCGAGTCGTACAGAATGCCGTCCGGTCCGCGGAGGTGTCAAGCAATCCGGGGGGCGAGGACCGGCTGCCGCACCGACGCAGTCCAACCTCCCCCGATTGACGGGAGGGGTGTGGCCGGGTACATTGACCGGCTCCCTATCCGGAGGCCCACCTCTTTGGGGTACAACCAGTTACGAGCACCCGGCAGGCCCTTGCGCGGGATCTCCCGCGGTCTGCTTCGCGCCGCTTCCTGCATCCTGCTCTTCCATGTCCCGGCTCGTGCGGTCGAGCTGGCGCCGGTGTCCGAGCTCGCCCGGGGGATGCGCGGATACGGGTTGACCGTCGTCGAGGGTACCCGCATCGACACCTTCGGCGTGGAGATCCTGGGGGTCGAGCACAACTCCATGCTTCCCGGGCGCGACGTCATCCTCGTCCGGCTGTCCGGCCTGGGGCTGGAGGAGACGGGCCTCGTGGCGGGCATGAGCGGCAGTCCGGTGTACGTCGAAGAACGCCTGGTCGGTGCCGTGGCCTGGGGCTGGTTCGCCGCCGACGAGCCGGTGGGCCTGCTCACCCCGATCCACGAGATGCTCGCGGTCATGGAGCGGGACCTGTCGACCCCGGCCCGGGGATCCACCGCGGCGCCGGCGCGGCCCTCCGGCCTGGTGCGCCTGGCGGCGCCCGTCTGGGTCTCGGGCGTCGGCCGCGGGACCGCGCAACGCCTGACCGAGCTCCTGTCCCCCCTCGGCCTCGAGCCCCTCCTGTCGCCGGCCGGAGACGATCCCTCCCTGGAGACGCCGCCGCTCCGGGCGGGCAGCGCCGTGGGAGTGCAGCTGGTCGGCGGCGATCTGAGCATGGTCGGCATCGGCACGGTGACCCATGTGGACGGAGACCGCCTGGTCGCCTTCGGCCACGACTTCGTCGGCAGCGGCGCCATCGACCTGCCGATGACGGGGGCCCACATCTTCGGCGTCCTCGACCACCGTTTCCGCTCCTTCAAGCTGGGCGCGGCCACGGCCACCGTCGGAGCCGTGCGGCAGGACCGCTTCGGGGGGATCGCCGGCCTCACCGGGGCGAGGGCGGGAGTCCTGCCGGTGGAGATGGCCGTCGCCCCGGAAGGCGAAACCCGCGAGTTCCGGTTCGAGGTCGCCCGGCACCGGTTCTTCACCGCCGGCCTGATCCAGTCGGCGTTGATAGGGGCCCTGGAGTCCACCTCCAAGGTGATGGGCGAGGCCTCGATCGATCTGAACATCGACATCGAGCTGGACGACGGCCGCCAGGTGACGTGGGACCAGATCTACAGCGGGGTCGACGCGACCTTCGGCGCCGCCATCGATGCCGGCACTCCCCTGCGGGCCCTGGTCCGCTCCTCCTTCGAGGAGATCCGCCTGGCCGGGGTGCGGATGCGGGCCGATGTGAGGGAGGAGGTGCGGGTTGCGCGCCTCTCGGGGGCGAGCCTGGATCGGCCGAGGGTCCGCGCCGGGGAGGAGGTCACCGTCTCGGTGCGGCTGTCTCCCTACAGGAGCGCCGAGAGAGTCCTGCAGATCCCGGTGCGGGTTCCGGCCGACGCGGCCGGAGAACTGGGGGTGAGGGTTGGGTCGGGTCGCTCCGCCAACGGCTGGGAAGAGGAACGCCTGGGCGCCGGACCGCCGGCGGACTCCGATGAGTTGCTGAGGCGTCTGAACCGGCCCCGGCGGGAGGACGAGCTGGTCGTGCAACTGACCGTCGCCGAGCCGGGTCTGACCGTGGACGGCCGCGAGCTGCCCTCGCCGCCCCCCTCGGTGCACCGGCTGCTGTCGCAGTCGCCGGTGGCGGGCAGCACCCGCATGGTGGCCTGGCGGGTCCTGACGGAAGAACGCGTCCCCGCAGGTTTCGTCCTGCGCGGTGAGCAGAGCCTCGTCCTCGAGGTGGACCCGGAGGGCCGCCGATGAGACCACCGATTCGCCAACTGCTCCTCTGCCTGCTGGCCGCCCCCGGGTGGAGCGTCGATCCGGTCACCCTCCACCAGGCCCGGTACTCCGACTTCGAGGCCGGCACCGGCGAGGGCGTCGCCCTGCTCTCCGAGGGCGAGCTCGCCCTCGGCCCGGTCCTGGCTCCCCTGGCCGAGGTCGATGGCCGCCGCATCTGGACCCTGGCGGCCGACGGGCCCGACCTGTGGGTCGGCACGGGGGACGACGGCCGCATTTTCCGGTTCACGGACAAGGACACCCGGCCCCAGCTGCTCTTCGACTCCCCCGAAGTCGGAGTACACGCCCTGCAGCCGTCGGACGGCGGGCTCTTCGCCGGCACTTCACCCGGCGGACTCGTCTACCGCCTCGACCCGAAGGGGGAGGTGGCCTCGGAGACAAGCTCGGGGAGCCGCTATGTCTGGGACCTCGCCCTCGACCGCCGGGGACGGCTGCTCGTGGCCGCCGGCGGGCCGGCGCGTGTGCTGCGCCTGGACGGCGGCGAGGTGGACACCCTGTTCCAGGGGGGCACCGCCGACCATGTGCGCGCCCTGGCGGGGGCCGGCTCGCGGTGGTATGCCGGCACCGCGGTCTCCGTCCCGGGAGAGGACGCTTCGAGGCCGCCGGCCGGGGCCCGCATCTACGAGCTAACCGGATCCGGAGCCCGCCTGGTGGTCGAGACCGACGCAGAGGAGGTGACCCATCTCCTCGCCGTGGGTGACACTCTCTTCGCCGCCGTCGTCGGCACGGGACCGGCCCCGAAGGGAGGAGGCCCGGAGTCGCTGGCGACCCTGCTGAGGATCGATCCGGACGGGGGCTCCTACCCCTTGTGGCGCGGACGTGGAGTATGGGCCGGCATCGCCGACCTCGGGGGCGGCTGGCTGGCCGCGGTCCTGCGCGATCCGGCGCAGGCCCTGCGGGTGTGCACCGAGGGGCTGTCGATCGAGCGCCTCGCCGCCGCCGATTCCCTGTCGCCGAACGCGCTTCTGCTCCGGGGGAGCGACTGGATCGTCGGTGACGGGCTCACGGGGCGTCTGTCGCGCCTGACCCCCAGCGCCGCCGACAGCGGGTTCTTCGACGCCCCGGTGGAGGACCTCGGGGGCCACGGACACTGGGGGGCGGTGACCTGGGAGGCCACGGTCCCGGATGGCGCCCGGCTCTTCCTGCGGACCCGCTCGGGCAACACCGCCACGCCGGACGAGACCTGGAGCGAGTGGTCCGAGAAGGTCGGGGAGTCCGGCACGGCGATCGCCAGCCCCCCGGCGCGCTACCTGCAATACCGCCTGGTCCTGTCGTCGCGGGACCCGCGAAACACGCCCCTGGTCCGGAGGGTATCGATAGCCGCCCGGCCGACGAACCTCCCTCCCCGCATCTCCGAGGTGAGCACCTTCGCCTATCGCGGCAACCCCCAGGGCCAGGGACCTCCTCCGCCGCCCCAGAACGGACCCCGCGACGGAAACCGGGGACTCCCCCGGAGCAAGAGCCTGCGTCTGGTGCGCTGGCAGGCACAGGACCCGAACGGCGACGAGCTCAGCTACCGCGTCTACCTGCGCGGCGAGAATCAGCGGCAGTGGAAGCTGGTGGAGGACCGGATCGCCCAGACCACCCTGTTCTGGGACACGGAGAGCATGCCCGAGGGTACGACGCAGCTGCGTGTGGTCGCTTCCGACGCCCCGGACAACCCACGGGAGCTGGCCCTCGAGGACGACTACGTGAGCGCTCCCTTCCCCATCGACAACACCCCGCCCCGGGTCCGTCTGACGGCGAGCCGGGAGCGTGGCGGGATCCGCCTCCACGCGGAGATCGAGGACGCCGTCACCGCGATCCACGGGGCCCGCTACAGCGTCGATTACGACGACGAAGGCACGCGCCTGGCCGCCGCCGACGGGGTCTTCGACGGCGGGCGGGAGGAGGCGGCCTTCCGGGTCGAGGACCTGGAGCCGGGAGAGCACGTCATCTCCGTGCAGGCGTGGGACGCCCTCGACAACGTCGGCGTGGCCCGCATTCTCGTGGAAGTCGAGTAGCCCCCGGGTTGGACGACGCCAAGGCACTCGGCCGGGCCCTGGTCCTGGCCGCCCGGGGCCGAGGCAGAGTGAGCCCGAACCCGCTCGTCGGCGCCGTCGTCGCCGACCGTTCCGGAACCGTCGTCGGCGAAGGCTGGCACCGCAGGGTCGGCGGCCCCCATGCCGAGGTCGAAGCCCTGCGGGCGGCCGGCGAGAGCGCCCGCGGCGGCACCCTGTTCTGCAACCTGGAGCCCTGCTCCTTCCACGGTCGAACCCCTCCGTGCACCGAGGCGGTGGCCGCCGCCGGCGTGCGCCGGGTCGTCTGCGCCCTGCAGGATCCCGACCCGCGGGTCGACGGCCGGGGCTTCCGGCGCCTCCGGGAGGCAGGCATCGAGGTCGAGGTGGGCGTCCGCGCGGCCGAGGCGGAGGAGCAGAATGCCGCCTACCTGCACCACCGGCGCACCGGACGGCCCCTGGTGGTGCTCAAGCTGGGCCAGTCCCTCGACGGGCGCATCGCCACCGCAAGCGGGGCCTCTCGGTGGATCACCGGCGAGCCGGCCCGGCGGCACGCCCACCGCTGGCGTTCCTGGACGGATGCGGTGGCCGTGGGCGCCGGCACCGTGATCGCCGACGATCCGGCCCTGACGGTGCGCCACGTGAGAGGCCGGGACCCGCGGCCTATTGTCGTGGACGGGCGCCTGCGCTGCCCGCCGTCGGCGAAGGTCTTCGGGGGCCGGGAGCCGATCCTGGCGACGTCGGCATCGGCCACGGAGGCGGAGCGCCGGCGGTTCGCCGAGCGCGGCGTCGAGGTCTGGACGCTGGCCGACAAGGGCGGGACCTTCGAGTTGGGAGAGCTGTGGGCCCGGGCCGGCGAGGCGGGCCTGACCAGCGTCCTCGTGGAAGGCGGCCGCGGGCTGGCGGGCGCGGCCCTGCGAACCCGGTCGGTCGATCGCGTCATGATCTACATCGCCCCCCGCCTGCTGGGCGGCGATGCCCTGCCCGGCGTCGGCGATCTGGGCCTTGAATCCATGGCGGAGACCCCGATCATCGAGCAGGTGCGCACCCGACGCCTGGGAGAGGATCTGCTCTACACCGGGAAGGTGGTCTACCCATGTTCACCGGACTGATCGAGGAGGTGGGCACCGTCCGCCGGGTCGAGGCCCGGGGGGAGGCTCTGAGGCGCCTGGAGATCGAGGCCCCGGGTATCTGCGAGGACCTGAAGACCGGGGACAGCGTCAACATCAACGGCGCCTGCCAGACCGCCGTGGACCTGAAGGGCGGCAGCTTTCTCGTCGAGTCGGTGGCCGAGACTCTTCGACGCACGACCCTGGGGGCGCTGCGGCCCGGATCGCTCGTCAACCTGGAGCGCTCCCTGCGCCCGACCGACCGGCTTGGGGGGCACCTGGTCCTCGGCCACGTGGACGGGGTCGGAACCGTACGCCGGCTCGACGCCGCCGCCGGCGACACCGTCCTCCAGGTAGCTCCTCCGGTGGAGCTGGCACGCTACCTGGCAGCCAAGGGATGCGTCGCCGTCGACGGCATCAGCCTGACCCTCGTCGATGTCGCCGCCGACGGCACCTTTACCATCGCTATCATACCGCATACATTCGTACATACGAACCTTTCACAGGTCCGCGCGGGCGCCCGGGTGAACCTCGAGATCGACATCGTCGCCCGCTATGTGGAGCGCCTTCTGGAGGCCGGCCGCTCCGCCATCCCCGGCGGCCTCACCCTAGACGCCCTCCGGGACCTGGGATACACCTGAAACGCCCGGCTTCGGCCGGGCTTTTTTTGACCTTGTCCGACTTCAACACCATCGAAGAGAGCATCGACGACCTGGCCGCCGGCCGCATGGTGGTCCTGGTGGACGAACGCGCCGTCGACGTGGACGGGTCCGACGTCGTGGGCGAGGGTGAGCTGGTCATGGTCGCCGAGCTCGCCGACGCCGCCTCCGTCAACTTCATCACCCGCCACGCGGGAGGCCCGGTCTACGTCGCCGCCGACCGCGAGCGGCTCGAGGCGTCGGGCCTGGAGCTGGCCCGCCCCGGCGGCGGCGGCCCCCGCAGTGCGGCCTGCATGACCTCGGTCAATGCCCGCGAGGTGACGGGCACCGGGGTCTCGGCCCAGGAACGCGCCCTCACCATCCGGCGCCTGGCCGATCCCGACAGCCGCGGAGCCGACTTCGTGCAGCCCGGCCACGTGACGCCCATCGCCGCCCAACCCGGAGGCGTGTTGCGGAGGGCCGGCCACACCGAGGCCTCCGTCGACCTCGCCCGGTTGGCCGGCGTCGAGCCGGTGGCGCTCCTGGCCTCGGTCCTCGACGCCGACGGAGAGCTGGCGTCCACCCCCTACCTCCTCGAGTTCGCTGCCCGCCACGGCCTCAAGATCGCCACCATCCGCGATCTGATCGCCCATCGGCGCCGGTCCGAGAAGCTGATCGAGCTGCAGGCCCGGACCCCCATGCCCACCGGGCACGGCGAGTTCACCGTCTACGCCTACCGCTCCCTGGTCGACGGCAGCCCGTACATCGCCCTGGCCATGGGAGATGTCGCCGACGGCGCGCCGACACTGGTGCGCATGCACTCATCCTGCGTCACCGGCGACGCCCTCGGTTCGTATCTGTGCGACTGCGGTGAGCAGCTGGAGCGGGCCATGTCTCTGATCGCCTCGGAGGGCCGGGGGGTGATCGTCTACATCCAGAGTCACGAGGGCCGCGGCATCGGGCTGATTCACAAGCTCAAGGCCTACGAGCTGCAGCAGAGCCAGGGGCTCGACACGATCGAGGCCAACCACGCCCTCGGCCTGCCCGCCGACGCCCGGGACTACGGTATCGGCGCCCAGGTCCTCTACGACCTCGGCCTGCGGCAGTTGCGCCTGCTGACCAACAACCCGCGCAAGCGCGTCGGACTCGAGGGCTACGGGCTGACCGTGGTTGAGGAAGTGTCGCTGGCGGCGGAGCCCAACCGGCACAACATCCGCTACCTGCGGACCAAGCGAGACCGCATGGGGCACACCAACCTGCTCTCCGAATGAGGGGACCCGATGCCGAAAGTGCATGAGGGCAAGCTCGAGGCCGGCAGCCGGCGCTTCGCCATCGTCGTGGCCCGCTTCAACAGTCTGATCACGGGCAAGCTGCTCGACGGCGCGCTGGACTGCCTGCGGCGCCACGGATGCCCGGAGGACAACGTCGAGATCGCCTGGGTCCCCGGCTCCTTCGAGCTGCCTTTGGTGGCGCGCCGGCTGGCGGGCACCGGGCGCTTCGACGCGGTCATCTGTCTCGGCGCCGTGATCCGCTCCGAGACCCCCCACTTCGACTTCGTCGCCGCCGAGACGGCTCGCGGCATCGCCCGCGTCGGCCTCGACAGCGGCACCCCGGTAGCCTTCGGCGTCATCACCACCGACGACACCGAGCAGGCGGTCAACCGGGCCGGCGTGCGTTCCGGCAACCGCGGGTGGGACGCGGCGATGAACGCCATCGAGATGGCCGACCTGATGGCCGGGATGGACTGAAAGAGGCCGTGACCGGCGCCGCCGACGAGTGGGGAGTGGAAGAGGAGGAGCTGCCGGACAGTCGTACCGGCGCCCGGCGCCTGGCTCTCGAGGTCCTCTACTGGGAGGTGGCCTCACCGGGACAGCTCGAGGAGGCCCTGCGGCAGCGGGCAACCGCGGCCGGCCTCCGGCGGGAGAATCTCGAGTTCGCCAGCCGCCTGGCGCGGGCGGCCGTGGAGCACGCCGAGGAGCTCCATGGCCTGATCTCCTCCACCGCCACCAACTGGAGCAGCGACCGCATCGCCCGCCTCGACGGGCTCGTGCTTCGGCTCGGGGCCGCCGAGCTGCTCTATTTCGACGACGTTCCCGGCCGGGTGGCGATCGACGAGGCCGTGGAGCTGGCCCGAACCTACGGCGGAGGCCAGTCCCATGCCTTCGTCAACGGGGTTCTGGACGGAATCGCGAGGGCCCGCGGCATCCGGTTGTGACCCGCCCCAGGCCGGTGCGCCGGTGGCCGTTTTCCGGAGCGTCGAGTATCTTACCCCCGCTGGTCCCGGCCGGTCCGGTTGCGGGACCCCTTCCCCTGCCGTGAGGAACCTGGCCGCCGGGAGATGCTCCGGTTGCCCCGCGCGCCTGGCATCCGGAATCCCGATCTGTTTCTCATCACACCGAACCGTACACAGGCCATGCTGGGTTCAATAAAGAAGCTCTTCGGCTCCCAGGCGGAGCGGGAGTTCAGGAAGGCCTCGCCGGCCCTCGCCGACATCAACGAGGAACTGGCACGGCTGGCGTCGCTCTCCGACGCCGAGCTCTTCGCCCGCACGGCGGAGTTCCGGGAGCGGATCCGCGATCACGTCGGCCCCCGCGCCGGGGAGCTGCGGGAGATCGAGGAGCAGCTGCGGAGCGACCTCGAGCCCGGGGAGCGCGAGGATCTCAACGATCGCCACGAGGCCCTGAACGAGGAGATCCACGCCGCCGAGGGCGAGGCCCTCGAGGAGATCCAGGAGGAGGCCTTCGCCCTGGTCAAGGAGGCCTGCCGCCGGCTGGTGGGGCGCACCTGGGAGGGTGTCGGGGGCCCCGAGGAGTGGTTCATGGTGCCCTACGACGTGCAGCTCTTCGGCGGCACCGTGCTGCACCAGGGCAAGATCGCCGAGATGGCCACCGGCGAGGGCAAGACCCTGGTGGCTACCATGCCCCTGTATCTCAACGCTCTGCCGGGCCGCGGCGTGCACCTGATCACCCACAACAACTATCTGGCCAAGCGCGACGCCATGTGGATGGGCGGCGTCTACAACTTCCTGGGCCTGTCCGTGGGCGTGATCCAGGATCAGCGCCAGACCGGCGGCGCCGAGGCCTACCTGCTGCCGGCGCCGGAGTCGCCCCCGGAGGAGTTCGTCTGGCGGCCGGCCACCCGCTACGAGGCCTACCGGGCCGACATCGTCTACGCCACCAAGGACCAGGTCGGGTTCGACTACCTCTACGACAACATGGCCACCCGCCGCGAGCACATGGTGCAGCGGGAGTTCAACTACGCCATCGTCGACGAGGCCGACTCCAACCTGATCGACGACGCCCGCACGCCGCTGATCATCTCGGGCCCCGTGCCCGAGGCGACGAACCGCTACGCCGAGTTCAAGCCCATGGTGGAGAGGCTGCTGCGGGCGCAGACGAACCTCGTCAACAAGCTCGTGGCCGAGGCCGAGAGCAAGCGCCAGCAGGCGGACGGCGAGTACGAGGCCGGCATCGCCCTGCTGCGCGCGGTCCGCGGCGCCCCGAAGAACCGGCGCCTCATGAAGACCCTGCAGGAGGAGGGCACGAAGCGCCTCATCGGCCGTGTGGAGGCCGACTTCATGCGCGACAAGCGCATGACCGAGATCGACGACGAGTTGTTCTACGCAGTCGACGAGAAGGCCCACACCATCGACCTGATGGACAAGGGGCGGGACCTGCTGTCCCCCGACGAGCAGGCCCTGTTCGTCCTTCCCGACGTGAGCGAGGAGATCGGCCGCATCCGCAAGGACGAGTCGCGGGGCGAGGAGGAGCGGCGCACGGCCGAGGACGAGGCCTACCGCGACCATCAGCAGCGCACCGAGGCGGTGCACAACATCAACCAGCTCATGCGCGCCTACACCCTCTTCGAGCGCGACGTGCAGTACATGGTGACCGAGGACAGGAAGGTCGTCATCGTCGACGAGTCCACCGGCCGGCCCCAGCCCGGGCGGAGGTTCGCCGACGGGCTGCACCAGGCCCTGGAGGCGAAGGAGGGAGTCAAGGTCGAGCAGGAGACGCAGACGGTGGCCACCATCACCCTGCAGAACCTGTTCCGCATGTACCGCAAGCTGGCCGGCATGACCGGCACGGCCGAGACCGAATCAGCGGAGCTGTGGGAGATCTACAAGCTCGACGTCGTCGTCATCCCCACCCACCGTCCGGTGCGCCGCCTCGACCACGAGGACCAGATCTTCCGCACCAAGCGCGAGAAGTACAACGCCATCATCGAGGAGGTCGGCTGGCTTCACGAGCGCGGACTGCCCGTGCTGGTAGGCACGATCTCGGTGGAGATCTCCGAGCTGCTGTCGCGCATGCTCAAGCGCAAGGGGATCCAGCACCAGCTGCTGAACGCCCGCTTCCACGAGAAGGAGGCGCAGGTCGTGGCCGACGCCGGCCAGCCGGGCACGGTGACCATCGCCACCAACATGGCCGGGCGGGGTACCGACATAAAGCTGGGCCCCGGCGTCGTCCACATCGACCGCGAGCTGATCGAGTCGGAGACGACCTTGGAGGATTCCGTCGGCGGCCGCCCTCTGGCCGAGGAGCTCACCGAGAACCCGAGCGGCCTGCAGGTGATCGGCACCGAGCGGCACGAGTCGCGCCGCATCGACCGGCAGCTGAGGGGCCGCGCCGGCCGGCAGGGCGATCCCGGAGGCTCGCGCTTCTACCTGTCCCTCGAGGACGACCTGATGAGGCTCTTCGGCTCGGAGCGCATCGCCTCGGTGATGGACCGCCTCGGGGCAGAGGAGGGAGAGGTCATCGAGCACCGCATGGTGACGCGCTCCATCGAGCGGGCCCAGAAGAAGGTGGAGGCGCGCAACTTCGAGATCCGCAAGCACCTGCTGAAGTACGACGACGTGATGAACCAGCAGCGCCAGGTGATCTACAACCGGCGGCGCGACATCCTCGAGCGGGACACCGCCCGGGACCAGGTGCTCGACATCATCGCCGAGACCGTCTCCGGCCTGGTCGCCGCCCACGCGCAGGCCGACATGCACTCCTCCGAGTGGACCTGGGAAGACCTGGCCGCCGACTTCTCGACCCGGTTCTACACCCCCTTCCCGGTGGAGGTGGCCGAGCGCGACGGCGTCGAGTCCTCCGCCCTGGAAGCGCGCCTCCTCGAGGCCGCCCGGGCCGCGTACGAGCACCGCCGCCAGGCCGTCGACGAGAACACCTTCAACGAGGTGGAGAAGGCGATCCTGCTGCACACCATCGACACGTGCTGGCAGGAACACCTCTACGAGATGGACGAGTTGAAGGAGGGGGTCGGCTTCGCCGGGGTGGGCGGCAAGGACCCCCTGTTGGTGTACCAGAAGGAGGCTTTCGAGATGTTCGAGAGTCTCATCGGACGGATCGATACCGAGTCGCTGAGCAACCTCTTCCAGCTTCGCGTCGAGGCGGGGCCGGTACCGGAGCCCGCCGGCCGGGGCCGGTTCAGCGACATCCATCGGGAGGCGACGAACCTCGGCTTCCGCGGCGCACCGGCCGGTCCCGCGGAGGCCTCGGCGCCGGGTGCGCCCGCGGGTGACGGAATGCCCCTGGGGCGCCCGGCCGGCGCCCCCCGGGACGACCAGGAGCTCGTGGCGGCGGGCAGCGAGGGCGGCGGGCCGGCGAAGAGAGCGCCGGTGCGGGCTGCTCCCAAGGTAGGCCGGAACCAGCCCTGCACCTGCGGCAGCGGCAAGAAGTACAAGCATTGCTGCGGTAAGAACTGAAGGGGGCGGTGCCCGCGGATTCAGGCATGGCTGAGACGATCGACGGCCTGGGGGCACTGTCGGCGGCGCAGATCGCCCTCCTCATTCTCTACTGCGTCACCGTCGGCCTGCTGAGCCTGTACGGGTTCCACCGCTGGTTCATGCTGCGCCTCTACTGCCGTCATCGCCGGGAGACCCCCGAGCCTCCGGGGCGCTTCGCCCAGTTGCCGCGGGTGACGGTGCAGCTGCCCATCTACAACGAATACCACGTCGTCGACCGCCTCGTGGACAGCATCGGCGCCCTCCACTACCCGAAGGACCGGCTCGAGGTGCAGGTCCTCGACGACTCGACGGACGAGACCCGCGAACGGGCGGTGGCCGCCGTCGAGCGCCTGCGGGGGCAGGGGGTGGACGCCCGTTACCTGCACCGGGACAACCGCGAGGGGTACAAGGCCGGAGCCCTCGCGGCCGGCCTGTCCCGGACCCGCAGCGAGTTCATCTTCCTTCTGGACGCCGACTTCGTGCCGCCCCCGGACGTCCTGGAGAAGGCCATCCATCACTTCACCGACGATCGCATCGGCATGGTGCAGATGCGTTGGGGCCACCTCAACCGGCGCTTCTCACTGCTCACCCGCATCCAGTCGATCTTCCTCGACGGCCATCTCGTCATCGAGCACACGGCGCGCAACCGCTCGGGCCGGTTCTTCAATTTCAACGGTACCGCCGGACTCTGGCGTCGCCAGGCGATCGTCGACGGCGGCGGCTGGCAGCACGACACCCTCACCGAGGACCTCGACCTGAGCTTCCGGTCGCAACTCGCCGGATGGAGGTTTCTCTACCTGCCCGACATCGAGGTGCCGGCGGAGCTGCCCGTGGAGATCAACGCCTTCAAGACCCAGCAGCATCGCTGGACCAAGGGCGCGGTGCAGACCGCCCGCAAGATCCTGCCCCGCGTGTGGAGGGCGCGGCTGCCGCTGAAGGTGAAGGTGGAGGCCACCGTGCACCTGACGGCGAACATCTGCTACGTGCTGATGCTGCTCATGGCGGTGCTCATGCTGCCGGTCCTTGGGATCCGCCAGTCGATGCCCTGGGAGCACCGGTTGTTTCTCATCGACCTGCCCCTGTTCTCGATGGCGACGATGGCCATCGGGAGCTACTACCTGGTCTCGCAGAAGGCCCTGTACGAAGACTGGAAAAGCTCGATCAAGTACCTGCCGCTGCTGATGGCGATCGGCATCAGCCTGTGCGTCAACAATGCCCGGGCGGTCCTGGAAGGGTTGCTCGGCTACAGGACCGGCTTCCAGCGTACGCCCAAGTACGGCGTGGGGTCCGGTTCCCTTCCCGGAGCGAAGTATGCGGGGTCGAAGACCCTGGTGGCCCTGGCGGAACTGGCGATGGCCGGCTACTTCGTGCTGGTCATCCTTCGCGCCTTGGAGGCGCAACTCTACCTGGGGATCCCCTTCCTGCTGCTCTTTCACGCGGGGTTCCTGTACACCGGAACGCTCTCCGGCCTGCAGCCCTGGCTTGGTCTCGCCGGCACGCGGTGGCTCGGCGCCAGGAACAGGGAAGGGAGAAGACTGCGCTCAGCCTGAGCGCGGGGGGCCGGCAGAGGGACGGTCCCGGCCCCCCCGGCAGAGGGCCCGGCCGGGTATCGGCCTGCGTCAGGATGAGCGCTTCAGAGTTCCGGCCAGGCCAGTTCGTACTCGCCGCCCTCCAGCTGCTCCCGCGCCAGGAGGACGATCAACGACGGGTAGACGCGTTGCTCGATGTCGCGTCGCAGGTTCCGCAGGCCGATGGCCACGGAGTGCGCCTGCCGCCGGGTGTCTCCGGTCTCGTCGCGCGCCAGGCGGCGGGCCTGCTCGAAGGCCCGCTGGTAGAGGTCGTGGGTGTTGCGGATCGTGCGCTCGTCGAGGGCCGGGATGGTGTTCACGGCGTCGGCGTACTCGTCGAGCATGGCCCTGGCTGCCTCGATGTCGGCATCGGTGACCGGCACGCTTGGATCGTCGAAACGCAGGATCGTCCGCTCCACGCGCTCGTTGAAGTCCTGAAACTCCTGGATCGACTTCACATACTGCTTCAGTTCGGCGATCTCCGCCTCCCTGCCGCATCCGGTCACCCCCAGCGCCAACGTGAGTGTGAGCAGCAGCCCCCGTACCATTTCGACCTCCAGGCGTAGGTGGTGCAGGTTCCACGCGAGGCCCGCCCGGCAGCGCCAAAGGCGCCGCCGCTGACGGGCTCGGCGCTAACATACAACGCCCCGAAAGCCGAAGGCAAGGCGCTTCGTTGACGGGTTGCGGAGGCCGGGATACCTTCACCAAACCCCCTTAACCCGCACCCGATGGAGGCACTGGTGGTCAGCCGCGAAGAGCTCCGCAACCTGCTTGACGACTGCCTGCTCGAAGCCCGCTTCGAGCGCTGGGCCGACTCCTACCACCAGGGGAAGGTCCGCGACATCTACCGACTTGCGGACCGCCGCATCCTGATCACCACCGACCGGCAGAGCGCCTTCGATCACGTCCTGGGCACCATCCCCCTGAAGGGGCAGGTCCTCAACCGGATCGCCCAGTACTGGTTCCAGCGCACCGCCGACATCGTGCCGAACCACGTCCTCCAGGTGCCGCACGCCAGCGTCACCGTGGCCGAGGAGCTGGACATGTTCCCCGTGGAGGTCGTCGTGAGGGGCTACCTGACGGGCAGCACCGAGACCTCGGCCTGGACCCACTACGCGCGCGGGGTGCGGGAGTTCTGTGGCAACCGGCTCCCCGACGGCATGGTCAAGAACCAGCCCTTCGAGGCGCCCATCATCACGCCCACCACCAAGTCGGAAGAGCACGACGAGTCGATCTCTTCGGAGCAGATCGTCGAGCGCGGCCTCGTCGACGAAAGGACCTGGCGCCGGATCGAAGAGATCGCCCTGGAGTTGTTCGCCCGGGGGCAGCAGCTGGCGGCGGAGCAGGGGCTGATCCTGGTGGACACCAAGTACGAAATGGGCCGCAACGCCGAGGGGCGGATCGCGGTGGCCGACGAGATCCACACGCCCGACTCCTCGCGCTACTGGATCCTGGACAGCTACGAGGAGCGCCACGGGCGCGGCGACGAGCCGGAGAGCCTGGACAAGGAGTTTCTCCGTCTGTGGCTGAAGGACAAGGGCATCTCCGACGACAACATCCCGCATCTCGACGACGATATCCGCGTCGAGGTGGCCGGCCGCTACGTCGATCTCTTCGAGCGGGTGACGGGGCGGACCTTCGAGCCCGACCTGGGGGAGGACGGTTCCGTGAGGGACCGCATCGAAAGGGCGATCGAGCCGTTCTTCGCCCCCGAGGGCAAACCGGTGTGAGCACCGGGGCCGCGGAGCTGCGGAGCGCGCCGGCCCGCCGGTCGGTCCTCGGCCGGTTCCTGGGCGCCGTGCTCGTATTCCGACTTGAGCTGCGGCTGCCGGCGATCGACGCGGGTCTCGTCCTCCTGTCATGGCTGCGGCGGCCGGTGATCCAGATGCCCGTGGACCGGGCGCGGGTCCCCGGGGTTTCCCTGCTCTCGACTGCGTCTTCTCCCGCCGCGGACGCCCGCAGCCGCACCCTCCGGCGTCTCGACGAGATCTTTCCCTTCTGAGCGAGCCTCCCCGTGCTTCACCGTCAGCTGCGAACGGCCCTGGAGGAGATTTTCGGGGAGGACTATGTCGAGGAGGCCCTGCGCCACTCCGAGCTGGCGGAGCTGGTGATCTGCGAGCGCACCGACCAGTTCAAGGACACCATCCTCGGGTTCCAGCGGCTCAACTACCGCGACGAGCAGTCCACCTACGCCGCCGGGCTTGAGCGCGAGTTCGGCGTCGCCCTCATCTGCTCCCTGCTGCACAACCCCACGCGCCAGCTGATCGCCGAGCTCGGCCTGAACTACCTGTAGTGTTCGGCGGCGTACGCAGGGGGCCGACAGGCCGGCCCCTCCGGGCGTGACCGGCAACCCGCTCCTCGCCTTCGACCTCGGCGCCGAGAGCGGCCGCGCCATTCTCGGCCGCTTCGACGGCGAGCGCCTGGAGCTGGAGGAGCTGCACCGCTTCCCCACCGGGGGCACGGCGGTCCTCGACCGGCTCTACTGGGACGTGCTGCGCCTGCACGACGGGATCAAGCAGGGACTGCGGGCGGCGGCCGGGGCCCGGATCGCCTCCGTGGGGGTCGACACCTGGGGGGTGGACTTCGGCCTGCTGGCCGCCGATGGATCCCTCCTCGACAACCCCCGCCACTACCGGGACCCGCGGACAGAGGGCGTGCTGGACCGGGCCCTGGAGCGCGTCTCCCGGGAGCGCGTGTTCGCCGCAACGGGGGTGCAGCTCCTGCCGATCAACACCCTCTTCCAGCTGCTGGCCATGCAGGAGCAGTCCGCTCCCCAACTGGGCGCCGCCCACCGGCTGCTGATGGTGGCCGATCTGCTGCACTACTTCCTCACGGGGGAGCAGGTCTGCGAGTTCACCAACGCCACCACCACCCAGCTCTACGATCCGCGGCAGGGGCGCTGGTCGACGGAGCTCCTCGAGGCCTTCGGCCTGCCGCACGGCATCCTGCCCGAGATCGTCCCGCCGGGCACGCGGATCGGACCGCTTCTGGAGACGGTGTCCCGCGACTGCGGTCTGGCTTCCGGGGTCCCGGTGGTGGCGCCGGCCACCCACGACACCGGCGCGGCGGTGGCCGCGGTCCCGGCCGAGGGGACGGACTTCGCCTACATCAGCTCCGGCACCTGGTCTCTCATGGGCGCCGAGCTGCAGGCCCCCGATCTCTCGCCGGGCGCCCTGCGCTGCAACTTCACCAACGAGGGCGGCGTGGGCGGCACCTTCCGCTTCCTGAAGAACATCATGGGGCTGTGGCTGGTGCAGGAGTGTCGGCGCGCCTGGTCGGCCGAGGGCCGCGGTCTGTCCTACGACGAGCTCACCCGGGCGGCGGCAGAGGCCCCCGGCTTCGGGTCTCTCGTCGATCCCGACGACGGTCGCTTCCTTCCTCCGGGGGACATGCCCGGCCGGGTGGCCGCCTTCTGCCGCGAGACCGGACAGCCCGAGCCCGCCGGCGAGGGCGCCGTGATCCGCTGTCTGCTGGAGAGCCTGGCCCTGAAGTACCGATGGGTCCTTGAGCGCCTGGAGGAGGTCCTGGGCCGGCGCCTGGAGCCGATCCATGTGGTGGGCGGGGGCATCCGCAACACCCTGCTCTGCCAGCTCACCGCCGACGCCAGCGGCCGTCCGGTCGTCGCCGGGCCGGCGGAAGCCACGGCCATCGGCAACCTGCTGGTACAGGCCCTCGGCCTGGGGCGCCTCGGCTCGGTGGAGGACATCCGCGCCGTGGTGCGCGCCTCCTTCGAGCCCCGGATCCATACCCCTTGCGGGGGCGACCGCCGCTGGGATGAAGCGTACGGCCGGTTCTGCAGGCTGCTGCCCGACCCCCCGGCCTCCGGGGGCTGACCAGGAATCAGCTCCACTCCACAGGAAGGCGCACAGTGACGGCTCCATACGATGGCTCCCCCATCGCCTACGACGTGATCTGCCGCAGGAACGTGATGGTCCCCATGCGCGACGGCGTGGGGCTCGCCTCCGACATCTACCTCCCCGCGGTGGGAGAGGATCCCGCGGCCGGCCGGTTTCCCGTCATCCTCGAGCGGACCCCCTACGACAAGGCGGCGCCGCGGCAGGTGACCAATGCGGAGTACTTCGCGCGGCGGGGCTACGCCGCGGTGATCCAGGACGTTCGCGGACGCTTCGCCTCCGAGGGCGAGTGGTACGCCTTCGCCAGGGAGGCGCCGGACGGCTGCGACACCGTCGAGTGGCTCGGGGACCAGCAGTGGAGCAACGGCAAGGTCGGCACCATGGGAGGCTCGTACGCCGGCAGCGACCAGAGCGCCCTCGCGACCATGGCGCCCCCGCACCTGGAAACCATGGTCGTGGCGGTGGGTGCCTCCAACTACTACCACGGCTCCATGCGCCAGAACGGCGCCCTGGAGCAGCGCTTCCACGTCTACGTCTTCCGCAAGGCCATGACGAGCAAGGAGGCCATGGCCGACCCGGGCCTCCAAGCGGAAATCATGAAGGCCTTCACGCAGGACATGCCCGACATCGTGCGCCGGTTCCCGCTGAAGAAGGGGGCCACGGTGCTGCGCCGGCTGCCCTCCTACGAGCAGTGGGCCATCGACATCCTGACCCACGGGGAGTTCGACGACTACTGGAAGCAGCGGGGCTACGCCATCGACGAATACTACGACGAGCACGCCGACGTGCCGACCCTGTATCTCGGCGGCTGGTACGACTCCTACGCCCGCAACACCCCGTCCAGTTACATGAAGCTGAGCGCCGTCAAGCGGTCACCGCAGGTCCTGCTCATGGGGCCCTGGACGCACGGCGGCTACGAGGTGACCCACGCCGGGGACGTCGACTTCGGGACCCACTCGCACATCAACCAGAACGACCTGCGGCTGGCCTGGTTCGACCACTACCTCAAGGGCATGGAGACGGAGTTCGCCGACTGGTCGCCGGTGCGCATCTTCACCATGGGCACCGGCAGCCAGGGGATGAACAAGCACGACTACGACCGCCGCCTCGATCACGGCGGCTACTGGCGCAGCGAGCCGGACTGGCCCCTGCCGGGCACGGTGGAGACGCCGTACTACCTGCGCGCCGGCGGCGGGCTGTCGCGGGAGCAGCCCGGGGAGAAGGAGGCGCCGTCCACGGGCTACACCTTCGACCCCCGGGATCCCGTGCCCACCATGGGGGGCGGCATCTCGGCGGCCGACACGATCATCCCCCCCGGCGCCTTCGACCAGCGCGGCCGGCCCGACTTCTTCGGCTGTGTGGACGAGCTGCCGCTCAACACCCGGCCTGACATCCTCACCTTCCAGACACCGGAGCTGGCGGAGGACACGGAGGTCACGGGCCACATCGTCATGCACCTGTGGGCGTCGTCGTCGGCCCGGGACACGGATTTCACCGCCAAGCTCATCGACCTCCATCCGCCCTCGGGCGACTACCCGGACGGTTTCGCCATGAACATCACCGACTCGATCCTCCGCGCCCGCTACCGGAACGGCTGGACGCGGCCGGAGCTGATGGAGCCGGGGACCCCTTACGAGTTCGTCTTCCACCTCTACCCGACGTCGAACCTCTTCCGCCGCGGCCACCGCATCCGCCTGGACATCAGCAGCAGCAACTGGCCGCGCTTCGACGTCAACCCCAACACCGGGGGCCCTCTCGGCCTCGAGAGCCGCTGGGAGATCGCCCACCAGACGATCCTCCACAGTCCGGGGCACCCGTCGCACATCGTGCTGCCGCTGCAGAAGGCCGCCGCGAGCTAGCCGGCGGACTTTCGGCGAAGGGGGGAACCGAACCGTGGCCGGGGTAGTCGGTGTCGGAGACGGGGGCACTGCGCGCAGATGCCGGCAGGACGCTATCTTCCTCCGTTCGCCCGCGGGAGACTTCCGTCTCCGTTGCCCTCGATTTTCCAACTGAAGGAAGCCCCCGGTGGTCCAGTACAATCTCGCCGACCTGCATTCCCACTCGACCTGCTCCGACGGGCAGCGCACACCGCGAGAGGTGGTGGCGGAGGCGGCCTCCGCCGGGGTCCGCGTCCTGAGCCTGACCGACCACGACACCGTGGAGGGGGTGGCAGAGGCGGCGGCCGCCGGCCGGGAGCTCGGCGTGGTCACGGTTCCGGGCACCGAGCTCAGCGCCCACGTCAACGACCGCGAGCTGCATCTGCTCGCCTATTTCATCAACTACCAGGACCGCCGCCTGGACTCCTACGTCGAGCTTCTCCACCAGCGCCGCCGGGACCGCGGGGAGGCGATCGTGCACCGCCTCAATCAGCTCGGTGTGGGAGTCAGCCTCGATGAGGTGCTGTTGAGGGCCGCGGGCGGGCCCCTGGGACGCCCCCACATCGCCGCGGCCATGGTCGCCAACGGGGCGGTGCCGACGAAGGAGGAGGCCTTCCACCGTTACATCGGCGACCGCCGGCCCGCC
Organism: uncultured Gemmatimonadaceae bacterium; assembly: GCA_964512165.1. Classification (GTDB taxonomy): domain Bacteria; phylum Latescibacterota; class UBA2968; order UBA8231; family UBA8231; genus UBA8231. The sequence goes on from CAZEHQ010000018.1 coordinate 30,241, forward strand.
GACGTGCCGAAGCCGCGCAGCCCGGCGGCCGAGGTCATCGGTCTGGTCCACGAGCTCGGCGGCGTCATCGTTCTCGCTCATCCCGGTCTGGCCGTCTCGGAGCCGGTGATCGCCGAGCTCGTCGACGCCGGCCTCGACGGTGTCGAGGTCTACCACCCCTCCCACAAGCCGCCCCAGATCGAGCACTACCAGGACATCTCCAGGCGCTACGGCCTGCTCATGTCCGGCGGCTCCGACAGCCACGGCGAACCCGAGGGCCCGAGGGTTGGCGACTGCGGCATCGGCTGCGAGGCCGTGGAGGCGCTGAACGAACGCGCCGCCACCTATGCCTGAGGCGCGATCGGCGGCATCGTCCGTCCGCTTCCTGGTGGCCGTGCTCCTGGTCTCGACACCCGGCCGCGGCGCCGTTCCAACCGGATATCTACAGGATGCCGAGCCACCCCCGACGACGGGCATGCTCGGCTCCAGCATCACCGACGTCGTATGGAGCGGCCGCTACCTGTGGGTCTCCACGGAGCGCGGCCTGGCGCGCCTGGACCCCTCCCTGGGGGACGGCCTCGAGGCCGGGCACTGGGTCACCTTCACGGAGGAGAACGGCCTGGGCCGGGGTGCGGTCAGCGCCCTGGCCGCCCATGGCGACACGGTCTGGGCGGCCACTCTCTTCGATTCCCTGACGGCGGGCAATCGCAGTCGGCAGGTCGGCAGCGGGATCTCCTGGTCCACCGACGCCGGCGCCCGTTGGCAGCGGATCACCAACGAGGCCCTCTTCGACACCCGGCGTCCCGGATTCGAGGACGGCCCCTGGACACCGGTCGAGAACGCATGCTTCGGGTTGGCCGTCGAGGGCGACACGGTGTGGGCCACGTTCTTCGCCGGCTCGGCGGTGCGCTCCACCGACTTCGGACGCACCTGGGAGCGGGTGCTCCCGGGCGGGGGGGATCGCATCGTCTACAACAACACCCGCTACGGGGTGCGCGTCGACAGCCTCGAGATGGTTGATGCTACGGAGGAAGCCATCGCCCGGGCCAGGCCGAAGCCGACAGCGTCGAGACCCTGGCGCGGCTCCACCGCACCTTCTCCGTCGCCGCCTATGGCGACACCGTGTGGATCGGCACCGCCCTCGGCGTGGCCTCCAGCTTCGACTTCGGGCGCACCTGGACCGTGCACCGGGTGCGACGGGACGAGTCCGGCCAGGCTCTTCCGGGCCACCTCTCCGGCCACTGGGGGCTGGCGGTGGAGCGGCAGATCCGGCCCGACGGGAGATCCGTCGTCTGGGTCGGCACCGACGTCACCGACGACCCCCCCGGGCAGGTCCGGGCCATCCACCGCACCGAGGACGACGGCGCCACCTGGACCTCCTCGGGTCCCACCTTCGCCTGGGACTTCGCCTTTGCCGCCGACTCGGTCTGGGCGGGCACCGAAGAGGGGCTGCTCCTGAGCCCGGACCACGGGGAGAGCTGGGTCGAGTTGCCGGTGCAGGACATCCAGAACCAGGATCTCCTGCGGGCCCCCTTCATCGGGGTCGAGAGGTTCTCCCTTCCGGACGGCCGGTTCGCCCTGTGGGCCGGCGCCGACAACGGCCTGGGCCGTTCCCTCGACGGCGGGCGGACCTGGTCGATCCTGAGCTTCCCGGTGCGCGTGCGGGCCATCGACTCCGGAAGGATGATCGGCGAGGGCGGCCTTGTCGACACCCGGGGGGCCAAGACCTATGCCGCCCCGAGCCCCTTCGCCCCGTCCCGCGGCCAGAGCTGCAGGGTCGTGTACAGCCTGGCCGAAACGGACGAGGTGAGCGTCGACATCTACGATTTTTCGAGCCGCAAGGTGCGCACCCTCGTGGACGGCGAGAGCCGGGATGGGGGGCGCCACCACAGCGAGTTCTGGGACGGCCTCGACGACGGCGGCGGCCAGGTGGCCAACGGCGTCTACTTCTTCCGCGTCGAGACGGCGTCCGGCAGCCGGGCCTTCGGCAACGTGGTGGTCCTGGACTGATGCGTCGCGGCCTCGCCCTCGCGGCCCTGATCGTGTGGCAGGCGGCCTCACCGGCCGCTGCCGGCCGCCTCGGCGGCGCCTGGCTCGATACCGGCCTCGGCGCCCGCGCCCTCGGTATGGGCGGCGCCCAGGCGGCCTCCGCCGAGGGGCCCGCCGCCGTGCTCTACAACCCCGCGGGACTGGCCGCCTCGACCGGCAAGGGAGTGCTGGCCTCGTACCAGCCCATGTCCCTCGAGCGCACGCGGTCCGGACTGGCGGCGGCCATGAACCCGAGGGGAGACCTGGCCTTCGGCGTGGCCTGGTTGCACGCCGGGGTGGGCGGCCTGCGGGGGCGCACCGGCTCGGGGGAGGCCACCGGCGATCTGGGGAGCGCCGAGGACGCCGTGATCTTCGGCCTCGGACTGCGTCCCTCGGCGGCGCTGCAGATCGGCGCCAGCCTGAAGATCCTCCGGCACCGCATCGAGGTGCCGGTGAGCGGCGCCTCGACGGCTACCGGCCGCGGAGCCGACGTGGGGGTTCGCTGGAGCCTGTCCTCCCGGACCGCCCTCGGGGTGACGGCGCGCAACCTGCTCGACAAGCTGTCGTGGAAGGTGCAGCGGTCCTCCGACCAGACCAGCGTCACCGAGGAGGCCCTGCGCTCGGCCCTCTCCGTGGGGGTCTCGCACGTCCTGCGCCCGGGGGCCCTGGCCGCCGTGGAGGCGGAGGTCCTCGACCCGGCGGGGGGCCGCGAGCTGCGCGGGCATCTCGGTCTCGAATGGAGGCTGAGCGACCTGTTGACCGTGCGCGGCGGCCTGCACCGCGCCGGTGCGGGAGGCGCGGGACGGCCCGCCTTCGGTGTCACCGTCCGGCCCATGCGCGTCGAGGCCTTCGAGGTCCACTACGCGTACGTGGCGGACGAGATCGGCGCCGGCGCGCGCACCGTCTTCACCCTTGCGGGCCAACTGCCATGAAGGTCCGCGCGCCGGGGGGCGTGCGAAGGCGGGAGGCCTTCCGGCCGCGGCGGGTTGTGCCGGTGGTCCTGATCGCGGTCTGGGCCTGCTGGAGGCCCGGCGGCATCGACGCCGGCACCGGTCTCGGATTCCTGCGCCAGGACGCCGGGGCCCGGTCCGCGGCCCTGGGGGGAGCGGCGACGGCCCTCGGCGATGCTTCGGCGGCCAGCCTCAATCCGGCGGCCCTGGCCCCGGGTGCGTCGGCCGTGCTCAGCCATACGGAGTGGATCGGCGGCATGCGCCACGAGCAGGCCGCGGCCCTGTGGACGGGAGCGGCGGGCGACGTGCTGGCTGTCGACGTGCGTCTGGCCCATGCGGGAGGACTGGAGCGCCGCCTGGGCCCGACCCGGGACCCCCTGGGGGAGTTCGGCCTCTACGAGTGGACGGCGGGCGCCGCCTGGTCCCGCCCCTGGGGGGAGCGCCTGCGGACGGGAATCGGCGCCAAGGTGGTGCGCCAGTCGATCGACGTGGAGGCTTCCGCGGGACTGGCCGCCGACCTCGGGCTGCTCTACGGGAGCGGCCCCTGGCGGCTGGGGGCGGCGGTGCGCAACCTGGGGCGGATGAACGCCCTCGACCGGGAGGCCACCGAGCTGCCCCTGCAGGCCCGCCTCGGCGCGGTCCTGACGCGGGGGACGCTGACCGCCGCCGCCGACGCGGCGGCGAGCCGGGGCACCGGCGCGAGCCTGCACATGGGGGCCGAGTGGCGTCTGTCGCCGCGCCTGGTGGTGCGCACCGGGTACGGCACTCCCGCCTCCGGGAGCCTGGCCTTCGGGCTGGGCCTGACCGCCCGCCCCTGGCAGCTGGACTACGCCTTCCTGCCCATGGGGGCCGGACTCGGTGCCGGCCACCGGGTGAGTCTGGTCATGCGGGGAGCCTGAGATGAAGTGGTGGCGGAGGCAACGGATGCCGCTCCGCCCGACGGAGCCCCTCGAGGACTGGGACGGCCCTTCTCCGTACACACCCGGGTATGGAGTGAAAGGGGCCTGGTCCGAGTCCCGCCGCCCGCCGCCGTCCACGGCGCCGCGGCCCTCCACTCACCTGCTGCTGTTCCTGATGACCCTGTTCTCCATGATGGTGGCCGGCGCCATGCAGCAGGGCGTCGACCCCCTGATGGAGCTCGGCCAGCTCGTTCACCTCGTGGAGGGCTGGCCCTTCGCGGCCACCCTCCTCGGCATCCTGACGGTGCACGAGTTCGGCCACTACTTCGCCGCCCGCAGGTGGGGCGTGAAGGCCTCCTTGCCCTACTTCATCCCCCTTCCCTACCTGTCCCCGCTGGGCACCCTCGGCGCCGTGATCCGCATCCGCTCGCCGATCCCGCACAAGCGCGCCCTTCTCGACATCGGCGCCTCGGGCCCGCTGGCGGGTCTGGTCGTGGCCGTCGCCGCCTGCCTGGTGGGGCTGCCCATGTCCAAGGTGGTGGAGCCCGGCTACTTCCTGGAGCTTCCGGCGAACCTGCGTCCCGGGGTCCTGCAACTGGGCTCGCCACTGTTGTTCGAGGGGCTCTCGGCGTGGCTGCTTCCTGCCGCCGACGACAGCATCGTCCTCCTGAGCCCGGTGGCCTTCGCCGGGTGGGTGGGCCTGGTGATCACCGCCTTCAACCTGCTGCCCGTGGGCCAGCTCGACGGCGGACACATCGCCTACGCCCTCCTCGGCGACCGCCATCACGCCGTCAGCCGGCTGTGCTTCGCCACCCTGCTGGCCATGGGCGTGTACGGGGTGATGTCGGTCCTCTGGGACCTGCCGCGGGGGTGGCCCGGGTGGCTGCTGATCGCCCTGCTGCTGGCCCTCTTCGGCCGCCGCCACCCGCCTCCGTACCATACCGCGATCCCCCTGGACGGCCGCCGCCGGGCGATCGCGGTCCTGTGCTTCGTCCTCCTGGCCCTGTGCTTCACCCTGGTGCCGCTCTCCGAGATGGCGGGATGAGCTCCAGGCTTCGCCACCTGCTGCCCGCGGCCCTGTGGCTCCTGGCCGCCTGTGGACTCGAGGAGGGAGCGGAGGTCGAGTGCCGTTGCGCGGAGGACACGGACCTCACCGCCTTCCCGCGGTGCAGGGAGGCCGCCATCGAGGTCGACTCCGGTGCGTCGAGCCCGTTGTCGACGCGCCTGCCGGAGTGTCCGAGCGGCGACCTCCTCTTCCTTCGGGACCCGACCATGTCGGAGGCAGTCGTCTTCAACCTCGAGGACTCCATCGAGGGCTTCAGCCCCACCCAGTACATGGACCAGCTCTCGGAGGACTTCCTCTTCGCGCCAGAGCTCGCCGGGGTGGAGCCCTTCGGGGAGGTCTTCGACCCGCCCCCCGGCTACCACCCCGACCCGCCCGACACCGACACCTTGTGGACCCGCGAGGACGAGCGCCGCTTCGCCTTCAACCTTCTCGACCGCAGCAGTTTCCAGCGCATCAACATCAGCCGCTGGTTCGATGCCAACGAGGACGAGCAGAGGCTGTACCCGGACGATCCCCGGCTGGAGACGTATATTTTCCCCTACATCATCGACTTCCGCACCCAGCCCGGCGAGGAGCTTGAGGACCGCCTGGTTGGAGTTCGCCTTCA
>CAZEHQ010000018.1:35779-36472 GCA_964512165.1 uncultured Gemmatimonadaceae bacterium
ATCTTCGAGGTGCGAGGGCGCATGCAGATCGACTTGGTGACGACGAGCGACGAGAACCCCGTGTGGTCCATCCGTCGCTGGCAGGATTTTCGCGAGCCGCTATCCGAACGCACCCTCACCGAGTTGCGGGGCGAGTTCGCGCAGTAGCAGGAGGGAAAGACCCATGCCACGCACCATTTCCATCGCCCTGGCCGGGCTGCTCCTGGCGGGCTGCAGCAACCCCTTCGCTCCCGATGTGGAGAAGGTGACACGCAGGGAACTGCCGCCCGCTCCCGAGGCGACCACGGCGCAGGTGGTGATGGACAACCTGGAGAGGGCCTTCAACGAGCGGGACAAGGACCTCTACGAGTCTCTCCTCGACGAGGCTTTCTGGTTTACCGAGGAGGATTGCACCGGCGACCTGCTCTACTTCAATGGGAAGGAGGAGGAGTTGCGGATCATGGGCCCCCGCGACGGCTCGTCCCAGGGGATCTTCGACATATACCGAACCATCGAGTGGAAGTACCAACCCTCCCGCCGCTATACGGAGCTGGGCATCGACTACCCGTTGAGCTTCGAGGGGGATCCCGACGGACACCCCGACGAGGACTGGGAGGTCTTCCGGGGCCGGGTGGAGATCCTGCTCCTCGAGCGGCCGGACGAGGGCTACTTCGTCGATCAGGTGATGACCTTCAAGATGCGCGAGGGCGACGA
>CAZEHQ010000019.1:0-36455 GCA_964512165.1 uncultured Gemmatimonadaceae bacterium
GCGCCAGGGCGCGATCTCCTGAGCATGTCCGCGCTCCTGTGCCTGGCCGCCCTGGGCGCCCTCCTCCACGCACGGCCGGACGCCGCCCGGGCCGCGGCCCCGGAAGGTCCCCCGGTCTACCGCCTCGACCGGCTCGTGGCCATGGCCCGCGAGGGCAGCCCGGAGGTGGCGGCGGCGCGCTGGAACCTGCAGGACGCCCGCGCGCAGCTGCGTCAGGCCCGCGCCGCCCGCTTTCTGCCGCGGCTCCGCCTCGAGGGCTTCGGCGGCCTCGTCCCGGACGCGCGGGGCGATGTCTTCCATCCGCCGCGGGACACGTCCGGCGTGCGCCCCCTGGGTCCCTTCGTGCGCACCGAGCTCGAGTTCATCCAGCCCCTCTACACCTTCGGCCACCTCTCCGGCCTGCGGACCGCCGCCGAGCACGGCCTGGAGGTCGAGAGGGCCGCCCTCGAAGAGACCCGCCAGGAGGTCGCTCTGGAGGTCAAGGAGCTGTACTACGGGATGCTCCTGGCCGGCGACCTGGCGGCCCTCGCCCGGCGCCTGCGCCAGGAGCTTGAGGACCGCGAGTCTGAGGTGAACGCCGACGACCCCGACGTCCCCCTGGGCGTGCCCTACCGCCTGCAGCTGGCCCTGCTGGAACTCCGCGACCTCGAGGCCGAGCTCGAAGACCAGTTGCGTCTGGCGCGTTCGGCCCTGGCGTGGAGGGCGGGCCTGCCGGAGGACGAGCCCTTCGAACTGGCCGAGACCCGGCTCGAGCCCGTGGAGGCCGAGGTCCCTCCCCTCGACGAGCTGCTGGGGCGGGCGCTGAGAGAGCGCCCGGACTGGCGCCGTCTGCGCGCCGGAGTGGCCGCCCGCCGGGCCCAGGAGCAGGCCGCGCGCAGCGCCTGGTACCCCCAGCTCTTTCTCGCCGGAGGCCTGCGCTACGCCGCGGCCCCGGGGCGGACGGATCAGCGGAACCCTTTCGTCAAGGACGAGTTCAACCTCTTCAGCGGCGCCGTCGTGCTGGGCCTGCGCCAGTCCTTCGAGATCGGCCTCATCGGCGCCGAGGTGGATCGGGCGCGGGCCCGGCGCATGCAGCTGGAGGCCCGGGAGCGCAGCGCCGCGCAGGGCATCCGCCTCGAGATCGACCAGGCCCTGAAGGAGTACGAGGGGGCCCGGAGAGAGCTGGACTCGGCCCGGCGGGGCCGTGACCTGACGCGGGAGTGGCTGCGGATCGCGCGCGACGAATACGACCTGGACCCGGCCCGGATCAAGGACCTGGTGAGCGCCTTCGAGGGCTTCGCCGACTCCGAGCAGGCCTACCATGAAGCCGTGTACGAGCACAACGTGAGGCTCGCCGGCCTGGAGCGCGTCGTCGGCGCCGCCCTCGGCCCGGGGGGACCGGAATGAGACTTCGGGGCATCGCCTCGGGCCTGGTCTGGCTGGCCGGCGCCGGCGCCGCCGGCGCCGGGGGAGAGGCCTGGCTGGCGGCCGAGGTGGACCGGCTGAACCTGGAGGGCCGGAGGGCTCCCGAGTCGGCGGCGGCGGCCTTCGTCGACCGCGCCGTGGACCTTCCCGGCTTCGCCGAGCTCTGCTTCGGCGACTACCTGGAGGACAGCCTCGCCGAGCTCGAGGGTCACATGACCCGCTCCGCCTTCCGGGCCTACGTCGAAGCCCACCGCGGGCGGCTGCTGGAGACGCTGCGGCAGCGGCTCGTCGACGACCTGGGAGCCCGCCTCGCGGGCGGGCTGCCGACCCTGGAGGCGGCGGGCTCCGACTTCGACGGCGACACCGGCCGCGCCGAGATCACCGTGCCCGGAGGGGGGCCGATCCGCTGCTACCTGCGGCGCACGGAGGAGGGCTGGCGCCTGCGCGACCTGCGCCTCCGGGACGGCCGCCTGAGCCGCATCTACCGGCGGCGGGTCGAGGACGTCCTCGACCGCCGCGACTCCCCCGCCGTCCTCGAGGCCCGGCTCGCCGGCCGCGAGTACATCGTCCTCGAGGACTTCTCCTTCTCCGAGCCGGGCGGCCTGCCCATTGGTTGGGGCTGGCGGGACCGGGACGACGACGCGGAGAAGCCCTACCGGGTGCGCCGGCACGGCCGCGACGCCTTCGTCGAGGCCCGGGTCTCGGACTCGTCGATCCTCATCCTGAGCCTGGCCCAGTGGAACCCGCGCCGGTATCCGATCCTGACCTGGTGCTGGCGGGCGGACCAGTTGCCGGAAGGCGGGGACGAGCGCTTCGGGGCCACCAACGACAGCGCCGCGGGTGTGTACGTGTTCTACTCGCTGACCTGGCTGGGCGCGCCCCGGCACGTCAAGTACGTGTGGAGCACGACCCTGCCCCTCGACACGGTGGGGCGCCGGAACCGCATCTTCCGTCCCTGGTACATCGTCGCCGAGAGCGGCGCCGAGAACCTGGGGCGATGGACCTTCGAGGCCGCCGACCTCGAGCGCGACCACGGCCGCACCTACGGGGGCGCCCCGAAGGACCGGACCGTGGGTCTCGGCCTGCTGACCGACGCCAACAACACCGGGACCCGGGCCGAGGCCTGCTACGGGGAGCTGCGCGCCTGGACCCGCGAGGCCTGGGAGCAGGACCGCGTCGTCGATCACTGCGGCGGCCTCCGGGGCCCCCCCGTCCTCACCGGCTCCACCTCACGGGAGGTCACGCCATGAAGACCGTCATCTGCCTGCTCATGGCGCAGGCGCCCTTCGCCCTGCTCGCCGAGACGCCCGCCGCCGACACGGCCACCGCCTTCCTCCGGGGCCACGACGCCCGGGTGCGGGAGATCGTCCTCGCCGGCCCGGACACCTTGTCCGGCGAGGACCGGACCCGCGTGCAGGACCTGATCGGCGACGCCTTCGACTTCCTCGAGCTGGCGCGGCTCTCCCTCGGCGACCACTGGCAGGAGCGCAGCCAGGAGGAACGCGTCGAGTTCGTGGACCTCCTCCGCCGCATCATCGAGAGGCAGAACTTCGACCTCTTCGTGCGCTATCACCGGGAGGGGCGGATCACCTACACCTCCGAGGAGGTCGACGAGGAGGGGCGGGCGGTGGTCCTCGGCGAGGTGCCGCTGAAGCAGGAGACCAGGCGGATCGCCTACTACCTGCACCGGACACCGGCGGAGGCCGGGGGCGCCTGGCGCATCTACGACCTCGCCGTGGACGGGGCCGGCACGGCGGAGGCCAACCGCCGCACCTACACCCGCTACATCGGCCGCCACTCGTACCCGGCCCTCCTGGACGCCCTGCGCCGCAAGCTGGACCGGCTCGAGGGGCGGGGCTGAAGCCGGGGAACCGACGGCCGCCGCATGCGGATCAGCTACGAGCGCATCGTCCACTACGTCTTCCACCACCACCTGGGGATCATCCTGTTCTCCCTGGTGGTCTCCGTCCTCGCCGGATCGCTGGCGGCGCGCCTGAAGATCAAGGCCGACTCGGCCGACCTGCTGCCGGACGACTACGTGAGCGTCCGCGAGCTGAACCGCATCAAGGCGCGCGTCGGCGGCGCCGCGCCGCTCATGGTGATCGTCACCGGCGACGATCTGGCGGCCTGCGTTGAGTTCATGCACGTCCTGGCCGACTCCCTCGAGGGCAGTCCGATGCTCAGCTCCATCGTGCGCGGGCGCATGGCCCAGGCCGACTTCCTGAGCCGCAACCGGCTGCTCTACATGGACCTGGCCGACCTGCGGGAGCTGGAGGCGCGGGTGGAGGAGAAGGTCGAGCTGGAGAAGCTGCGGCGGTCCCCCCTGTACATCGGCCTGGAGGACGAGGAGGAGGACCATCTCGAGCTCGACGACCTGGAGGCCCGCTACGCCGGCGGGAGCGAGGGCTTCCACCGCGACTACTACCTGACCAAGGAGGGCAACGGCGTCATCCTGCGGGTCTACCCCGCGGGGGTGATCACCGACATGACCTTCAACCGGCGCCTGCTGTCGGGCATCCGCTCGACGATCGACGCCATCGATCCCCGGCGCTTCCACGCCAGCACCGAGGTCTCCTTCTCGGGCAGCTTCAACAACGCCTTCACCCAGTACGACGTGATCGTGCAGGACCTGCGGTCGACGGCGCTCTACGCCTTCCTCGGCGTCCTCCTGCTCATCTCCCTCTACTTCCGCCAGGTCCTGTCGCCGCTCTTCGTCGTCGTCCCCCTGCTCATGAGCCTGTCGTGGACCTTCGCCCTCACCTGGCTGGTCATCGGCAACCTCAACCAGATCACCGTCTGTCTCTTCGCCATCCTCTTCGGACTCGGCATCGACTTCGGCATCCACATCTTCGCCCGCTACCGCGAGGCCCGCCGGAGGGGGCTGGAGACGGAGCCCGCCCTCGTGGAGACGGTCTGCCAGACGGGCAGCGCTCTGACCACGACGGCAGTGACCACGGCGGTGGCCTTCTTCTCGCTGCTGTTCTCCGATTTCAAGGGCTTCAGCGAGTTCGGCTTCATCGTCGGTGTGGGGATCCTGTTCTCGCTGGTGGCCATGGTCGTCATCTGCCCGGCCTTCATCGTCCTGGCCGAGAGACTGCGGCTGATCCGCCTGGGCCAGCAGGAGGTACCCGGCCACCTGCTGCGGCGCGGCCGTTACCCCGTGCCCCACCTCACCCTGATCCTGGCGGTGGCGGCCACGGGCTACTCGGTGCTGCACCTGGCCGACCTGCGCTTCGAGTACGACTTCAAGAAGCTCCGGCCGGACACCTCCACCGGGGGCCCGAAGGCGAGCCTGCCCGACGAGCTGAAGGAGACCCGGGCGCCTGCCATCGTCCTCACCGAGAACGAGGAACAGGCGATGGCCGTGGTGGCCGAGGTCGAGCGCCGGCGCGCCGCCCACGGCGACAGCTCCACCATCCGCTCGGTGCGCAGCGTCTACTCCCTGCTGCCGGCCGACCAGGAGGAGAAGCTGGCCATCCTGGGCGGCCTGCGGCAGACCCTGGAGGAGAACGAGGACCTCCTCGACAGCCGCACCCGCGCCCGCGTCGACTCCCTGCGGCGCTACCTGGAGGTCTCCCGGCTGCGGCTGGAGGACCTGCCCGGGGAGATGACCAAGAGCTTCTCCGGCAAGGACGGCGAGATCCTCAGCTTCGTGCAGATCAACGCCGCCGTGCCCCTGCGCGACGGGCGCAACGCCATCGCCTTCGCCCGGCAGATCAAGGAGATCGAGACACCCGGCGGCGGCACCTTCTTCGCCTCGAGCGCCCACATCATCTTCGCCGAGATGCTGGAGCTGATGCTCGACGACGCCGTCAAGGCAGTGGCCGTCTCCCTCATCGCCGTCACCCTCGTGCTGCTGATCGACCTGGGCAGTCTCGGCCGGACCCTGCTCGTCCTCACGCCCCTGCTCACGGCGCTGGCCTGGGTCACGGGGTTGATGTACGTCTTCGACTTCAAGGTCAACATCTACAACATGGTCGCCTTCCCCACGATCATCGGCATGGGGATCGACAACGCCGTGCACATGTTCCACCGGTATCGCGAGGCCGGCCCGGGATCGATGCGCCTCGTGCTGCGCACCACGGGCACGGTGCTGATGGCCACGACCCTGACGACCATGGTCGGCTTCGCCGGCCTCGTGCCCGCCCATCACCCGGCCCTCTACTGGGTCGGCACGGTCACGCTTCTGGGGCTGGGCTCCTGCTTCGTCTCGGCCGTCACCCTGTTGCCGGCGCTGCTGCAGATGCTCGAGGGGAAAAGAGAAACGGCCCGCCCCGGGAAGGCGGGGCTGCCTTCGGGGACGGGCCGCTGATTCGGTGGAGCGGGAGACGAGACTCGAACTCGCGACAACCACGTTGGCAACGTGGGGCTCTACCAACTGAGCTACTCCCGCGACCGGGAGGAGGAATATAGAGAGTGGAAAAAAAGAGCGTCAAGGCCGTGGGCGCCGCCTGCATCGCCCTGGCGGCAGGGCTCGGTTGCGGCGGCGAAGGCGGCAGCGCCCTGCCGTCCCAGGCGCGCTGGCACAACAACCAGGGCGTCGTCTACATGGACCAGCACAACTACGTCCGAGGCCGCGAGCACTTCGGGGAAGCCGCCCGGCTCGCCCCGGGCTACGCCACGGCCCGCGCCAACCTCGGCATCGCTCTCTACAGCCTGGGGAAGTACGACAGCGCCCGCGTGGCCCTGGGCCAGGCCCTGGAACGCGACGGCGGTCACCTGCACGCGCTCTACACCCTGGGCCTGATCGACCACGCCCAGGGGCGCGACTACGCCGCCGCCCTCGACCGCTTCCGCCGGGTCGCCGCCCGCGACGGCGAGGATCCTCTCGTGTGGTACTTCCTCGGCCGGACCCACGCCAAGGTCGGCGGGGCGGACTCCGCGGTGGCCGCCTACGAGCGCGCCATCGCCCTGGACCCCACCCACCTGTCGGCCCACTACGCCCTCGCCCAGGAGCTGCGCCAGCAGGGCGACCTGGAGGCCTGGCGGCGCACCCTGGACCGGTTCGACCAGCTGAGCCGGGCCGGCGTCGAGGGCGTCTCCTCCGCCTACCAGGGGCAGGGCAAGTACGCCGAGGCCCTCGCCGAGGGCCGCTTCGGGGGCGGCGGCGCCGGAAGCGCCGGCGCCCTGCGCTTCCGGGCGGCGACGGACTTGGCCGCCGGTGAAGGTCCCCTGCTCTTCCTCACCCCCGTCGACGCCGACGGCGACGGCGGCGCCGACGTGGTGGCCGGCACCGGCCGGGGACCGCTGCTGCTGGCCAACGGCGACGACGGCCTCATGGCGGGCTCGTCCTGGGACTTCGAAGGGGTCCCGGCGGCCCGGGGCCTGACCTTCGCCGACGTGGATGACGACGGCGACGCCGACGCCGCCTGGTCCGGCGACGGTCTGCGCCTCCTCCTGCAGGACGAGGGCGGGCGCTTCCGGCTCTCGGACGAGTCCCTGGCGCCTGCCTCGGGGACGGCCCTCTTCGGGGATGTCGATCACGACGGCGACGCCGACCTGATCGCCGCCGGTCCCGACCTGGTCCTGTGGGCCAACGACGGCACCGGATCCTTCGCCGAGGCTACCGCCGCCGCCCGCCTGGCGGTCCCCGGCGTCGAGACGGCGGTGCTGTCCGACTTCGACGACGACCGCGACGTCGACATCCTGGCGGGGGGGCGGTCCCTCGGCCTCTACGGCAACAACCGCGACGGCACCTTCACCGACGTGGCCGGCCGCCGGGGCTTGGAAGCGGGCAAGGTCACCGGCCTCGCCGTGGCCGACCTCGTCCCGGACGGACGCATGGACGTGCTGGTGGTGACCGCCGGCGGCGCCCGCCTGCACGCCAACCGGGGCACCGCCTTCGAGGCGATCCCGGTGCCGGCTCCGGACGGAGCCCGGCAGGCCCTGCCCGCCGACTTCGACAACGACGGCGACCTCGACCTGCTGTGGATCGGTCCGCAGGGCGCCCGGCCCGCCGTCGCCAACGGCCCCGACTTGCAGCCCGCGGGCGCGGATCTCGGCCCCGGGCCGTGGGCCATCCTCGATGCCGACAGCGACGGCCGCCTCGACGTGCTGGCCGGCCGGAAGAGGTGGATCAACGACAGCGACGCGGGAAACTGGCTCGCAGTCGACCTGTCGGGCCGCAACAGCAACCCCGACGGCTTCGGCGCCAAGGTGGTGGTCTCCACCGCCCTCGGACAGTGGAAACGGGAGCTGCGCGGCGGCGCCGGCGACCCGCCGCTGCTGCACTTCGGCCTGGCCGCGTCCGACTCGGTGGAGTTCGTCAGCGTCCTCTGGCCCAGCGGCGTGCGTCAGACCGAGCTGGCCACCTCCGCCGGACGGCGCCTGGAACTGACGGAGCTCGACCGCAAGGGCACCTCCTGCCCCGTCCTCTACGCCTGGGACGGCAGCGGCTTCGGCTTCGTCTCCGACTTCCTGGGCGGCGCCATCATCGGCTACCTGACCGCCCCCGGGCAGTACTACACGCCGGACACGGACGAGTACCTCCCCCTGCGCCGCCTGGAGGCCAAGGACGGGAGCTACGTGCTGCAGGTGGCCAACCAGCTCGAGGAGATCGTCTACCTCGACGCCGCGGAGCTGGTCGCCGTCGATCATCCCGCCGGCCTGCGCCTCGAGCCGAACGAGCGCCTGTTGTCCGCACCCCCCTACCCCCCTTTCCGGACCTATGCCCTGTCGCGGACCCGCCCGCTGGCCAGCGCGCGCGACGGCGAGGGCCGCGACGCGAGGGCGGAGCTGGCCCGCATCGACGACATCTGGTACGAGGGATTCCGGCGCAGCGACATCCACGGCTACGCCGGCGAGTCCACCCTGATCCTGGACCTGGGCGACCTGAGCGACTGGCCGCACCCGGTCCTGCTGGCCCACGGATGGGTCGACTACGCCCATTCCAGCAGCAACTGGGCCGCCGCCCAACGCGGCCTCGGCCTGTCGCCGCCGCGGCTGGAGGTCGACCACGGCGACGGCTGGCGCCAGGTGACCGCCGACATGGGCACACCCGCGGGGTTGCCGAAGGGGATGCTCGTCGACCTGGACGGCCTCTTCCCGGCCGGCACGGAGAGGGCGCGCCTGCGCATCACCAGCCGGGCCTGCGTCTACTGGGACCAGTTCCTCCTCGGGCTGGCGGAGCCGGAGGCGCCGCGCCGCGTCCACCGGCGGCGCTTCGAGGCGGACCTGCACTGGCGCGGATACCCCGCCCACGAGTCGGTCCGCGGCACCTTCGCCTTCCGCTACCACTACGACCGGCTGCGCACCGAGGCCCCCTGGGGCACCCACGCCGGCGCCTTCACCCGCCACGGCGACGTGACCGAACTGGTGGCCGCGGTGGACGACCGCTTCGCCATCCTGCGCCACGGCGACGAGCTGACCCTCGAGGTCGAGGCCGGCGCCTTCCCGCCGGTGCCCGCGGGCTGGGAGCGGACCTTCCTGCTCTACGCCGACGGTTTCGGCAAGGACATGGACTTCCACTCCGCCCACTCCCTCACCGTCGAGCCCCTGCCCTTCCACGGCATGTCCCGCTATCCCTACGGCCCGGACGAGAGCTACCCCGCCACGCCGGAGCACGTGCGCTACGTGCTCGACTACAACACGAGATGGGTGAGGGGCTACTACCGCTAGGGGAGTCTTGCGGATGAGCCCCCTGCCGCCGGTCCTGGCGCGGGTCCCGAGGCCGTCCGTGCAGGGCCTCCGCTGGATCGCCGCCGCGTGCCTCGCCTGCCTGTCCCTCTACGCGGCGGGCTTCGGCGCGGTCTACGTCCTGTTCAGCGACAACCTGCCCGACATCGACGAGCTGGAGACCTTCCAGCCCAAGCGGGTCACCCGCGTCTACTCGGCCGACGGCCGCCACCTCTACGACTTCAAGCTGGAGAACCGGGAGCTGATCCGCAGCCTCGACGAGATCCCCCGGGCGATGAGGGACGCCCTGATCTCGGTGGAGGACCGCCGCTTCTTCAGCCACTGGGGCATCGACCTGCACCGCATCGTCGGGGCCGTCGTCGAGAACGTGAAGCGCAGGGATCCCACCGCCCAGGGAGCCAGCACCCTCACCCAGCAGCTGGCCCGCAACCTCTACCGGAAGGTCGGCACCCAGCGCACCTATGCCCGCAAGATCCGCGAGCAGATCACGGCCGTCCGCATGGAGAGGCTCTACACCAAGCGCGAGATCCTCGTCATGTACCTCAACACCGTGTTCTTCGGCTACGACGCCTACGGGCTGAAGTCGGCAGCGCGCCTTTACTTCGACAAGGAGGCCGCCGACCTGGAGGTGGAGGAGTGCGCCCTGCTCGCCGGCCTGCTCAAGGCCCCGAACACCTACAGCCCCTTCAACCATCCGGAGAAGGCCCTCAGCCGCCGCAATCTCGTGCTGGAGGAGATGGTCAAGGCGGGGAAACTGGACGCCGAGGAGGCCGCGCGCCTGTCGCGGGAGCCGGCCCGCATCCGCCGCGGACGCCGCTCCGAGACCTACGGGCTGGCCCCCTACTTCGTCGAGTACGTCCGCCAGCAGCTGGACGCCGAGCACGGCGGCAAGCTCTATCGCGAGGGCTACTCCGTGCACACCACCCTCGACGCCACCCTGCAACGCATCGCCGAGGAGCACTTCGGCACCCAGATCGCCGCGGTGCAGGCCAAGGTCGACGCCTGGGTGGCGCGGCAGGCCCCGGCACACCGTCCCGGCGGCGACAGGGCCGTCGTGCAGGGCGCCTTCGTCGCCATCGATCCGTCCACCGGCGACATCCTGGCGATGATCGGCGGGCGGGACTTCTCGGAGAGCAAGTTCAACCGGGCCCACCAGGCCCTGCGCCAGGCGGGGTCCGCCTTCAAGCCCTTCGTCTACACCGCGGCGATCGACAACAACCGCTTCCCCATCGACGTCTACGACGACAACTCCATCGTCGTCGAGGAGTGGGACGGCACCATCTGGACCCCCGAGAACTACGATCACAAGTTCAAGGGCCCCGTGACCCTCCGCCAGGGTCTCAAGGAGTCGCGCAACATCATCGCCCTGAAGCTGGCCCAGGACCTCGGCCCCGACCGGGTGGCCCAGTACGCCGAGACCATGGGCATCAGCACACCGATCAACCCGTACTACGCCATCGGCATCGGCTCGAGCGACGTCAGGCTTCTGGAGATGGTGGCGGCCTACTCGGTCTTTCCGAACCGGGGGATCTACGTCAAGCCGGTGCCCGTCTCCCGGATCGAGGACTCCGAGGGCAGCCTCATCTACCAGTCGAGCCCGGAGCGGCACGCGGTGCTGCGTCCGGCCGTGGCCGTGGTCATGACCGACCTGATGCGCTCGGTCATGGACGAGTTCGGCGGCACCGGCCGCTCGGCGCGCTTCCGCCATGGCTTCCGCTGGGCCGCGGCCGGCAAGACGGGCACCACCAACGACTACCGGGACGCCTGGTTCATCGGCTTCACGCCCCACCTGGTGGCCGGCGTCTGGGTCGGTGTCGACGATCCCAGCATCGGACTGGCCTCACAGGCCGGCGCCGCCGCCGCCCTGCCGGTCTGGGCCCGCTTCATGAAGCAGGTCTACGACGAGGTCGAGCCCTACCGCGGGCGCCGCCGCGACCGGTTCGAGTTCCCGGAGGCGTTGGTGGAGTACCGCTCCGTGTGCATGGACACGTACAAGCTGGCGACGCGCTACTGTCCGAACCAGTCGAAGGAGCGGGACCCCGACGTGATCAGACGCCAGGAGGAGGATCCGGAGATCTTCATCCGCGGCGGCGCCATGCCGGAACCCTGCCACCGACACGGCGTCGACGACTCGGGCGGACGGCGGCGGCGGCGGTTCTGAGCGAAGGCGGGTCAGGGAGCGAAGAAGATGAACAGCAGGCCGCCCACGATCGCCCCGGACAGGCCGAGCTCCAGGTAGCGGTGGTCCGGCTCGATCCGTGACTGGGGAAATCCGTCGCCCGAGCTCAGCCAGCCGGCCGGATGCGAGACGGCCGGATCCCTGACGCGGCCCTCCAGCCGATGGACCCACAGCACCCGTTCGCCGGCATCCTCGAGGCGCAGGTAGACGACGGCGCGGGCCTCGCGCTCCAAGGCGCCTCCGAAGGGTCCGATGGACAATCCCCCCGAGCTGTAGACGACGCGGGCGTCGGCGACGCGGTAGCGCAGCACGTGGAGGGCGCCGTCGGTCAGCACGCGCATCCCCCGACTGAGCAGGCCCCTCGTCAGGAGGCCTTCCACGACCCAGTCGGCATCGTCCTCCTCGGCGCTGATCAGGCTCACCGTGGCGCCCCGGGCCAAGGGGATGTCGTCGAGGACGCTCTCCAGCTCGGCGGCCAGTCCCTGGTCGACGAGTTCCAGGTCGGTGACCTCCCGCCGCGGCTCTCCCTTCGGCCCGTCCGGGGCCGCAACCCGCACCACCGAGAAGCCGAGGTCGACGGAGCCCTCGCGGGCCGGAGGCCGGAACGCCCCCGTCCAGGCAAAGGGTCCGGTGCCGGTGGGGGTCAGATCCAGCTCCACCGAACGGTCCTGCCCCGCGGCCAGCTCTCCGGGCCCGGAAACCCGCACCTCCACGGCGTCCTCCTCGAGGTCGACCTGCGCCCCTGGAACCGCGGGAGCGGCCTCCGGGGCCTCGAACCCGGCCGAGGCCCGGGCTCCGAGTTCCTCGTAGGGGATCGCCGCGGGGCCCGGATTCGACCAGACCAGCCTCAGCCGGAGGGGTTCGCCCCGCACGGCCCCGCCCTCGGCCACCCTCACCGCGAATTCGGGCACCGGCCGCACCCCCAGGGGCGCCACCGCCACCGGGGAGGCGCGGAGTCCGCCGCCCTCGGCGCGGATCACCAGGGGCAGGCCGCCGGCCGCGTCCGGCTCCAGGCGGACCTGCCAGCGGTGCTCCGAGGTCTCTCCCGCCCCGACCGGCGGCCCGGGGTCCGCCCCGGAGGCGGTGAGGCCCGCCGGCCAGTCCACCGCCACCGCTTCGACGGCGCGCTCGTCTTCGTTGGTCACCGCCAGGACCAGCTCCACATCCTCGCCGGGGTAGGCCTCCGGCGGGCTCAGGGCAGCGCGCAGACGCAGGGGCGGCACGACGGTCAGCACCGCCCGCGCGCGATGGGCCTCCTCCCCGGGGGTGTCCACGTTGGAGGACAGGGTCGCCTCCACCGGGAACTGCCCGGTCGAGGCGGCGCGCAGGATCACCATGAGGGTGTCGGTGGACCTCTCGCCCACAGGATGCCCGGTGTAGTCGAGGTGGACGCGGCCGTGGGCGACCTCGGCGCGCCCCAGGGCGCAGACGGCGGAATCGACCTGCACGCTCTCTTGAGGGAAGGAGACCGCCGCTCCGATGACCGCCTCCCCGTCCCCGGGGAACAGGTCGAGGACCAGCTCCGCCTGCTGCTCGAGTCCGGGGCCGGCCACCGGGGCCCGGAACCTCGCCGTCAGGCTCGACCGGGCCTCGGCGGCGGAGGCCGCCGCGGCGAGGACCAGGAGAATGGAGACGCCCGTCCCGCGGGCCCTCGGAAGGGCCGCGAGGGGGCCTTGAAGGTATGTGTGCAATTCGCCCAACCTGCTTTTCCTGCTTGTACTTGCGAAGAGTTCGGTAGAGTTACGGGCACGGTTCGCGGCTGTCAAGACACGGGGGCCGCGGGGATCACCTTGACGCCTCCCCGGATGGGGGTAGCTTCTCGCATGAGGACTGAGGAACTCTCGCCGAGGTTCCGCGTTGCCCGCTCCCGGGGGTGAGCCGTCATCTGGCCGGATCTCCTGATGCTGCTGGCGGCCGGGCTCGCACTGGCCGCCATCGCCTTTCTGCTGCTCCCGGTCGTGGTCGCCGTCACCGGCGCGCGCCGGCCCGAGGACGGCGGTTTCGACATGAGCGCCCAGGCGGCGGTCTGGGCCGGGTTGCTCGGTGTCCGGCTGCGCCGGCGCGATCCCTCGTGGGAGCTGGTGCCCACCCTCGCCGGGCGTGCCGTCGGCCCGGGGATGCGGCTGGGGCAACCGGAGGTCCAGGCCGGGGCGGCAGGCATCCCCGCCACCGAAGCCCCGGCGGCTCCGGACGGCGCCGGAGAGCGAGGGCCGCGGGTCACCGCCGCCGGCCTCCGCGGGCGCCTCCGTTCGCAGTCCCCCCTCGCCAGGCCCGCGCTGCGCCTGGTGCGCTCCCTGCCAGGCGCCTTCCGCCTTCGCCGGATGCGCCTGGAGGGCGTCGTCGGCCTTGGCGACCCCGAGGCCACGGGCCGGCTCTTCGCCCTCGTCCACGCCCTCGCGCCGGCGGCGCCGGAGAGAGTGGCCCTTACCCTCACCCCCGACTTCACCCACCCCTGTCTCCACGGCCGCGCCGAAGTCCGACTGCACCTCCGGCTGGCGCGGCTGCTCCACATGGTCGCACGCTTCGGCCTCGCCGCCGGACGGGTCCGGGCCGCGGCCTGGCTGCGGTCCTGGCTGGCGGCCCGGGGCGCCGGACGGAAAGGCAACCGATGACATCCTCCGTGGAGGCCCTGATCGAGCGGGTCCTGGGAGAGCTGCACACCATCGTCCAGACCCGCACCGTCGTCGGTGAGCCGGTCACGGCCGGGGAAGTAACCCTGATCCCGGTCTCCAGGATCTCCCTGGGATTCGGCGCCGGCGGTGGTCGGGAGGGCAGCGGCAGGAGCGGCACCGGCGGCGGCGCCTCGGTGGAGCCCATCGGTTTCGTCGTCATCGACGCCAGGGGGAAGGTGCAGGTCCTGACGCTGAAGGAGAAGGAAGTCAGCTGGGGTCAGCTCGTGGAGCTGGTGCCCGACGCCGTCTCCAAGGTCCGGGAGTTCGTCGAGCGCCGCCGCGGCGAGGACGAGGCAGAAGGGGAAGAGGAGGACGTCGAGGACGAGGGGAAGGACCGCTGAGAGACCCTGAAGGGCCGGGCCGCGGTGCCGGGGCTACCGGGCCTCTCGGGGAAAGAGGCGAAAGCGGCCGTCGAGGAGCAGATGGGTGTACCAGCCGGCCAGGGCCGCCCCCAGCAGGACGAGGTCGACGGCCGGGATCGAGGCGCCGCCGCTCGCCCACGCCGCCTCCAGGTCCCCCCGCCACCACAGGCATCCCGCGCCCAACGCGCCGGTGGCGAGGACGGGCGTCAGGCGCCCGTGAGTCCAGCCGCGGTGGTGATCGACGAGGGGCAGCGTCGAGAGCACGGCCAGGAGTGTCGCCATCTGCCAGAGGCCGTTCCACGCCAGCCACAGCAGCGCCGCCAGCACCCCCCGATAGAACCACCGCCGCGGCAGCGAATCGGTGTCCACATCCGGAAAGAGGGCGAAGAACAGGGTGGTTGCGAAGACCGCCCACCACAGCGGGTCGGCCGCCCCGGGGATGGCGCCGGCGGCCGTCGCCGCCCCGGCCACGGCGGCGGCGGCGAGGCAGCCTCCGGCCAGGTGCCCGGCCGCCTTCACGTGGGGCGGCGGTAGAGCTGCCCGCAGGCGGCGTCGATGTCGCGGCCCCGGCTCTCCCGCAGGCGGACGGTCCGCCGCGTCCGCGATTCCAGGCGGCGGCGGAAGGCCTCGATCCGCTTTCTCCCGGGGCGCTGGAAGACGGGCGCCTCCGGGTCCCCGGGGGCCAGCTCGTTGTAGGGGATCAGGTTGATCTTGCAGGGCACCTCGGCCGTCAGCTCCGCCAGACGCTCGGCGTCCTCCTCTGTGTCGGTGACGCCGCGCAACAGCACGTACTCGAAGGTGACCCTGCGGCCCTGCCGGTCGAAGTAGTAGCGCGCCGCCTCCAGCAGGTCGGCGATGGCCCACTTGCGGTTGATCGGCATCAGCCCCTCGCGGACCTCGTCGGTGGTGGCGTTGAGGGAGATCGCCAGGCCGACGTTGAGATCGTCCTCGGCCAACCGGCGGATCCCCGGCAGGTACCCCGCCGTGGAGACGGTGATGCGCCGGCCGCCGACGGAGGCGCCCCCGGGCCGCTGGATCAGCCTCAGGGCGGTGGTCACGGCGTCGTAGTTCAGCAGGGGTTCCCCCATGCCCATCATGACGACGTTGGTGATCCGGCCGAGGCCTTCGGCGGCGGCGGCGGCGTGCACCTGCAGCAGCTGGTCGACGATCTGCGCCGCCGTCAGGTTGCGGACGAAACCCATGCGCCCCGTGGCGCAGAAACTGCAGTCGAGGGGGCAGCCCACCTGCGAGGACAGGCAGAGGGTACGCCGCCGGCCGTCGAGGATGAGGACCGACTCGAACTGGGCCCCCTCGCCGTCGCCGAAGATGAACTTCACCGCCATCCCCGTGCCCGAATCCCGGCGCTCCAGGAGCTGCAGGCGGGTCACGCGGGCGCCGGCCTCGGCCAGGGACCGGCGCAGGCGCAGGGGCAGGTTGGACATCGATTCCAGGCGGGTCTCTCCGCGGCCGTGGACCCAGGCGAAGAGCTGGTCGCCCCGGTAGGCGGGCTCCCCCATCTCCACGGCCAGTTGCCGCAGCTGCTCCGGGAGCAGGCCCTTGAGATCGAGGCCTTCCGAGGGCCCGGGAGGAGTCATGCCGAGACCGCTGGAGGCAGGGTGGGAAACCGGTGTCTGAGGTGGCTTGACGGACCCATGGCGCCTGGTTAGCATAGGGGGCACCCCCATATGGTCAAGCGCGGCCCCCCTCCGCGTCTTCTCCCACTACTGGAGTCGCATTGAGCCTGCCGCCGCGTTCTTCCGTGGGGTTCTGGGGTTTCCTCACCGCTCTCACAGCCCTGACTTTCGTGCGCATCGACCTCCATGCGCGCCCGTCCGCCGCCTCCAAGCCCGGCGAGGGTTTGGCCGCGGTGCAGGCAGCCGTGGCCCCCGCCGCGGCCAGTCTCGCGGCGCCCAAGCCGCACCGCCACGTCATCGCCGACACCCTGGGGCCCGACGAGTCGATCTACCTGGCCCTCAAGCGGCACCGCGTCTCCGACCTGCAGATCACCCTTCTGAGCACCGCCCTGTCCCCGGTCCTCCAGGTGCGCAAGGACCCGAAGCCGGGCGACTTCTTCCGGCTGGAGCTGGACAGCCTGCACGCCGTGGCCCGCTTCGAGTACACCCCGGTGAAGGCGCCGGACAGGCCCGTGCTGGTGGAGCGCCAGGCGGAGGAACTGGTCGCCCGGCGGTGGCAGCGCCCGGTGACGGAGACCACCGAAACCCTCCGGGTCTTCATCGAGGACAACCTGTTCAACGCCATCGCTGCCACCGGGGAGAACGACGCCCTCACCGACTTGGTGGTGGACGACGTCTTCGGCTCGGTCATCGACTTCCACACGGTTCCGCGCTACGGCGACCGCCTCGGCCTGGTCTTCACGCGCCAGTCGGTGGACGGCCGGTTCCTGCGCTACGGGAAGATCCTCATGGCCCTCTACGAGGGCGAGTCCCTCTCCCGCGTCGGCGTCTACTACGAGGACCCCGCCGGCGCCGGCGACTACTACGACGAGTCCGGCGAGTCCCTCGAGCGCATGTTCCTCCTCAAGCCCATGTCCTTCCGGCGCATCAGCTCGCCCTTCTCGCGCCGCCGCTTCCATCCGATCCTCAAGCGCCACCAGCCCCACCTCGGCACCGACTACGCCGCCGCCCCCGGCACGCCCGTCTGGTCGACGGCCCACGGCGTGGTGACCCATGCCGGCTGGAACGGGGGCTACGGCAAGATGGTCGAGATCAAGCACGCCAACGGCTACAGGACGCGCTACGCTCACCTGAGCCGCATCCTCGTGCGCAAGGGGCAGCGGGTGAGCAAGTCGGACCACGTGGGCCACGTGGGCGCCACCGGCCGCGCCACCGGTCCCCACCTCCACTACGAGCTCATCCAGAACGGGCGCCACATCAACCCGTCGAGCGTCAACGGCGGCGGCGGGCGTCCACTGGCCGCCGAGTACCGGCCCGCCTTCCAGGAGCACTACCGAACCCTTCGGGAGCGTCTCGACCAGGGCGCCGGCGCCATGGGGCCCCTCCTGGCCGCCAAGGGTCCTTGACAGGCGGGGGAGGGGCCGTTGACTTTGGCCCTCCGACCTCCCCGCCGCACTGCAACCCCGGGACCCGACTCCGAGTGGATCAGGACTTCGACAAGCTGGAAGAGCTGGTCGACCGGGACCGCCGCTACAAGCAGGCCGCCTACCTCTTCGTGCACGACGCCCTGCAGCACACCGTGGAGAAGCTCGGCAAGGCCGATCTGCCCCGCGACCAGCGGAACGTATCCGGACGCGACCTGGCCTTCGGCATCAGCGAGCACGCCCTGGACCGTTTCGGTCCCCTCGCCCGCTCGGTCTTCGAGCACTGGGGCATCCGCAAAACCCGCGACTTCGGAGAGATCGTCTTCAACCTGGTGGAGATCCAGAGCCTGAGGACCACCGAGGACGACCGCATCGAGGACTTCGACGACGTCTTCGATCTCGACGAGGAGCTGGACTGGAAGCGCCGGCGGGCGGAGTTCCGCCGCCCCCGGACCTCCGGCACGTGACCACCGCCTACTTCGACTGTCTCTCCGGCGTCAGCGGCGACATGGTCCTCGGCGCCGTGGTCGACGCGGGCCTCGAGCCGGAGCGCTTGCAGCGGGAGGTGGACCGCCTCGCCGTGGGCGCGCGTCTGCGTTGCGAGAGCGTCAGCCGCTGCGGCCTGCAGGCGACCCGGGTGCGCGTGGAGATCGACGGCCAGGCCCCGGAGTCGGAGCACCATCTCGACCCCGGTCATCCACCGCACACCCACCTGAAGGATCTGCTCGCCCGGATCGACGGCAGCGCTCTCGACGAGGCCGACAAGGCCTCGGCGCGCCGGGTCTTCCGCCGCCTGGCCGAGGCCGAGGCCGAAGTCCACGGCCTCGACGTGGAGTCCGTCGGCCTCCACGAGGCCGGCAGCCTCGACGCCGTCGTCGACATCGCCGGAGCCGTGGCCGGCCTGCGGCTCCTCGGGGTGACGCGGGTGTACTCCTCCGCCCTGCACTGCGGGACCGGCACCGTGGAGTGCGCCCACGGACGCTACCCCCTTCCGGCGCCGGGGGTCCTCGCCCTGTGCCGGGGAGTTCCCCTGCTGCAGACCGATGTGCGGGCAGAGCTCGTGACCCCCACGGGAGCCGCCCTGATCACGACCCTGGCCGAAGGCTTCGGTCCGGCGCCGGCCATGCGCCTCGGCGCCGTCGGCTACGGCGCCGGCGCCCGCGACCTGGAGCAGGCTCCCAACGTCCTGCGCCTGAGGCTGTCGGAGCCGGCGGAGGAGGAGCCCGGCGGGCAACGCTGCGTCGTGCTCGAGGCCAACGTGGACGACATGAACCCCGAGGTCTACGGCTACCTCTTCGAGCGCCTCCTCGAGGCCGGGGCCCGCGATCTCTACGTCACCCCGGTGCTGATGAAGAAGAACCGCCCCGGCCACCTGCTCAGCGTCCTCGCCGATGCGGCCCACCTCGAGGCTGTCTCCGACGTCGTCCTCGGGGAGACCACCAGCCTCGGCGTTCGCCACTACGAGGTGGAGCGCCGCGTGCTGGAGCGTTCCACCCTCTCGGTGGAGACCGAGTTCGGCCCGGTGCGCGTCAAGGTGGCCCGCCTGAACGGCCGGCGGCGGGTGGCCCCCGAGTACGAGGACTGCGCCGGACTGGCGCGGAGCCGCCGCGTCCCCATCCTCAGCGTGTACGGGGCCGCGGTCTCCGCCGCCGCGGAGGAACCCGCATGAGAACCCTCGCTCTCGCCATCGCCATCGGAGTGGCCTGCTCCGCGGCGTCCTCACCGGCTCCCGAGCTCTCGGGGATCCCCGGCCGGGGCGCCTTCGACGAGTTCGACAGCGTCCTGCCCCTGCCCCCCGGCAAGGAGGGCGTGGAGCGCTTCGCCCTCGGCGACATCCACGGCTTCGTGCACGTCTACGAAGGCCGGGACGGCGCCTACACCGAGGTCTGGATCAGCGAGTACCTGGAGAGCTCCGTCTCCGGACTGGTGCTGGCCGACGCCGACCTCGACGGCCTCCGGGAGATCCTCGTGTACACCGAAGGCGGGCGCATTCACCTCCTCGACCTCGGCGACTACCACTTCCTGTGGAGCAATCCCGCCACCGACTACGAGCAGATCTCGGCGCTGGCCGTCCACGACGTCGACGACGACGAGCAGCCGGAGCTGCTCTTCGTGGCCGACGGACGGCTGGTGATCTACGACGGCCGCGACCGCTTCGAGGAGTGGCGCAGCGACCAGGACAACCTGACCTCCACCGACCTCCTCGTCGGGGACGTCGACGGCGACGGCGCCGACGAGATCGTCCTCAACGACGGCTTCGTCTTCGATGCCCGCTACCGCGACCTGGAGTGGCAGTCGCCGGAGAGCTTCGGCGAGCGCATCGGCCTCCTCGACGTCGACGACGACGAGATCCCGGAGGTGGTGGGTGAGTTCGGCGGCCGGTTCCTGCGCATCTTCGACGTCGACCTGCGAAGGATGAAGTCCGCGCGCCAATAACCCGGAGCGCGCCCCCGACACCTGGAAGAAGAGAGGGAGAAATGGCAAGACCCGTCACCTTGTTCACCGGCCAGTGGGCCGACCTCGACACCCCGACCATGTGCGAGAAGGCGCGCAGCTTCGGTTACGACGGCCTGGAGCTGGCCTGCTGGGGAGACCACTTCGAGGTTCCGAAGGCCGACGACGCCTACTGCGCCGCCCGCCGGGCCCTCCTCGAGGAGCACGACCTGCAGCTGTTCTCGATCTCCGCCCACCTGGTGGGCCAGGCCGTGTGCGACAACATCGACGGCCGGCACCAGGCGATCCTGCCCGACTACGTGTGGGGTGACGGCGACCCCGAGGGCGTGCGCCGGCGCGCCGCCGCCGAACTGATCGCCACGGCACAGGCCGCCGCCCGCCTCGGCGTGGAGGTGGTGAACGGCTTCACGGGCAGCTCCATCTGGCACCTGCTCTACTCCTTTCCCCCCACCCCCGACGAGATGATCGACGCCGGCTTCGCCGACTTCGCCGACCGCTTCCGGCCGATCCTCGACGAGTTCCAGGAGGCGGGGGTCAAGTTCGCTCTCGAAGTGCACCCCACGGAGATCGCCTTCGACATCGCCTCGGCGGAGCGCGCCGTCGACGCCCTCGACGGCCATCCCGCCTTCGGCTTCAACTACGATCCCAGCCACCTCGGCTACCAGGGGGTCGACTACGTGGAGTTCATCCACCGCTTCGCCGACCGCATCTTCCACGTGCACATGAAGGACGTGGGCTGGTCGGCCATCCCCACCGAGGCCGGCGTCTTCGGCGGCCACACCGCCTTCGGAGACCGGCGCCGCTACTGGGACTTCCGCTCCCTCGGCCGCGGCAACATCGACTTCGAGGAGATCATCCGCGCCCTCAACCGGGTCCGCTACGACGGCCCCCTGTCGGTGGAGTGGGAGGACGGCGGCATGGACCGCGAGCACGGCGCCGCCGAGGCCTGCGCCTTCGTCAAGGAGGTGGACTTCGAGCCCTCGGAGGCCGCCTTCGACGCGGCCTTCTCGGAGTAGTCCCGGTGTCCCCTGCGCGCCTGGCCGGCGCCCTCTGCGCGTTCCTGATGGTGGCCGCCTGCGGCGGCGGCCCGGCCCCCGAGGCGCAGCAGGTCCTGGTCTTCGGACGCGGCGCCGACTCCGTCGGCCTCGACCCGGCCCTGGAGAACGACGGCGAGTCCTTCAAGGTCTGCGACAACCTCTACGAGACCCTGGTCACCTACGAGGCGGAGTCGACCCAGGTACGCCCTCAGCTGGCCCGCCGCTGGGAGGTCAGCGACGACGGCCTGCGCTGGACCTTCCACCTGCGCACCGACGTGCGCTTCCACGACGGCACGCCCTTCACCGCCCAGGCGGTTCTCTACTCCCTCGGCCGCCAGTTCTTCCCCGACCATCCCCGGTACCGGCCCGCCGCCGGCAACTACAAGTACTGGAAGGACATGGGGATGGACGACATCGTCGCCCACATGTCCGCCCCCGACGACTCGACCTTCGTCATGGAGCTGGCCGCCGCCAACGCCCCCTTCCTGTCGACCCTGGGCATGAACTTCTGCGGCATCGTCTCGCCGGCGGCGGTGGAGCGACACGGCGCCGACTACTTCAAGAACCCGGTGGGCACCGGTCCCTTCCGTTTCGTCGAGTGGCGCAAGGACGAGCGCATCGTCCTCGAGCGCTTCGACGGTTACTGGGGGGAGCCTCCGCGGATCGACCGCCTCGTCTTCAAGTACATCCAGGACGCCTCGGTGCGCTTCCTCGAGCTGCGCGCCGGCGACGTCCACGGCGTCGACAACCTCAACCCGGAGTTCATCGAGAGCATCCGCTCCGACCCCGAGATCCAGCTCCTCACCCAGCCCGGGATGAACGTGGGCTACCTGGCGATGAACCTCGACAAGGAGCCCTTCGGCGACCTCCGGGTCCGCCGCGCCGTCAACCACGCGGTGAACAAGCAGTCCCTCGTTGACAACTTCTACGCCGGCCTGGCGGTGCCCGCCAAGAACCCGATCCCGCCCGTCCTGTGGAGCTACAACGACGACGTCGCCGCCTACGAGTACGACCCGGAGCGCGCCCGGGAGCTGCTCGCCGAGGCGGGACTGGCCGACGGCTTCTCCACCGAGCTGTGGGTGCCCCTGGCGACGCGGCCGTACATGCCGCAGCCGGAGAAGATCGCCCAGGCCCTGCAGGCCGACCTGGGCCGCGTCGGCATCGAGGTGGAGCTGGTGACCACCGAGTGGGCCACCTACCTCGACAAGGTCTTCGACGGGCAGCACGACATGTGCCTGCTGGGATGGACGGGCGACAACGGCGATCCCGACAACTTCCTCTACGTCCTGCTGGACAAGACGGCGGCGGTGAAGCCGGCCCAGAACGTGGCCTTCTACCGCTCCGACGAGCTCCACGAGGTGCTCGTCGAGGCCCGCCACAGCGTCGACCCCGCCGAGCGCACCCGGCTCTACCGACAGGCCCAGGAGATCGTCCACCGGGACGCGCCCTGGGTGCCGCTGGTGCACGCCACGCAGACGGCCGCCTTCCGCCGCGGCGTGGAAGGCTTCGCCCTGCACCCCACCGGCAGCAAGTGGTTCCAGCCCGTCTACTTCGCCCCGCGGTGATCCGCCCGCCGGCCGCCGCCGGCCCGTGACCGCCTTCATCCTCCGGCGCCTGATGCTCCTGGTCCCGACGGTGCTCGGGATCTCGGTCCTCGTCTTCCTGATGATCTACCTGGTGCCGGGAGACCCGGCCCAGGTGATGCTCGGCGAGCGCGCCAACGCCGAGACCCTGGCCGCCCTGCGCCAGGAGCTGGGCCTCGACCAGCCCTTCCACGTGCAGCTCGGCCGGTTTTTCGCCGATCTGATGCGCGGCGACCTGGGCCGCTCCTTCCGCACCCACGAGCTGGTCACGGTGGAGATCTTCGACCGCTTTCCGGCCACCTGCGAGCTGACCCTGGCGGCCATGTGCTTCGCCATCACCGGCGGTCTCGCCCTCGGCATGGTCGCCGCCGTGCGCCGCGGCGGCTTCCTCGACCACCTGAGCATGACCGCGGCCACCGCCGGCATCTCCATGCCCGTGTTCTGGCTGGCCCTCGTCCTCATCCTCGTGCTGGCCGTGCAGCTGCCCCTGTTCCCCATCTCCGGCCGTATCTCCGCCCACACCTACATCGAGGCGCGCACCGGGTTCTACATCCTCGACGCGCTCCTCGCCGGCGACCTGGCGGCCCTCGGCGACGCCCTGCGCCACCTCGTGCTGCCGGCGCTGGCCCTGGGGACGATCCCCCTGGCCGTCATCGCCCGCATGACCCGCTCCAGCCTGCTGGAGGTGCTGGGCGAGGACTACATCCGCACCGCCCGGGCCAAGGGCCTGGCGCCGATGCCGGTGCTGGTGCGCCACGCCCTGCGCAACGCCTTCATCCCCACCCTCACCGTGATCGCCCTGGAGTTCGGCTACCTCCTCGGCGGCGCCATCATCACCGAGACGATCTTCGCCTGGCCCGGCATCGGCCGCTGGCTCTACCTGGCGGTCCTGGCCCGGGACTTCCGCGCGGTGCAGGGTGGAGTGCTGCTGCTGGCGACGCTCTTCATCCTCATCAACCTCGCCGCCGACGTGCTCTACGCCTGGCTCGACCCGCGCATCCGTTACGATTGAGACGAGGGAGGGAACCCGTGGCACAGGATCAGGAAATCAAGGTCGGCGTCGTCGGGGTGCGGCGCGGCGAGAGCTTCATCAAGGGAGCCACCGGCGCCGTGGGCATGAGGCTGACGGCGATCTGCGACATCTGGGAGGAACGCCTGGCGGCGGCAGGGCGCAACTACGGAGTGGCCACCTTCACCGACTACGACGCCTTCCTCGACAGCGGCCTCGACGCGGTGATCCTGGCCAACTACTTCCACGAGCACGCCCCCTTCGCGGTACGCGCCCTGGAGGCCGGCAAGCACGTCCTCTCCGAGACGGCGGCCAACGGCACCCTCGCCGACGGCGTCGCCCTCTGCCGCGCGGTGGAACGGTCGGGATGCGTCTACATGCTCGCCGAGAACTACTGCTACACCCTCTTCAGCCAGGAGATGCGCCGCCTCTACCAGACCGGGGAGATCGGCCGCGTGACCTACGCCGAGGGCGAGTACAACCACCCCATGGCCCCCGACGCGCGCCTGCGCCTGGCCCCCGGCGAGGACCACTGGCGCAACCGGATCCCCTCCACCTACTACTGCACCCACGCCCTGGCGCCGCTGGTCTACATCACCGGCTCCATGCCCCGCATGGTGAACGGCCTCTCCATCGCCGCCCCCGAGGTCAACGAGGAGATCGTGCGCCGGGGGGACCCCGGCTCGGTGATCCTGTGCCGCACCGACGACGGCGCCGTGTTCCGCATCTTCGGGCTGAGCCTGCCCGGCCACAGCAACTGGTACCGCGTCCACGGCACGGGCGGAGCGATGGAGATCGCCCGCGGACCGGGTTACTTCGGACCGGGCCATGTGCGCGTCTGGCACGAGCCGTGGAACCAGTGGCCCGGGCAGCCCCTGGAGCGCTCGTACCTGCCCGAGTGGCCGGAGCACGCCGAGCTGGCCGAGCGGGCCGGCCACGGCGGCGGCGACTTCTGGACCAACTTCCACTTCGCCCGCGCCATCCGCTCGGGAGAGGCCCCCTTCCTCGACGTGTACCGCGCCGTGGCCATGAGCTCCGTCGGCATCCTCGCCTGGCGCAGCGCCCTGCAGGAAGGGCAACCGGTGGCAGTCCCGGACTTCCGCGACGAGGCGCGGAGGGCGCCTTACCAAGACGACACCTGGTCGCCCTGGCCCGGGGGAGATCCGGCGGCGCCGTCGAGCATCCACCCCGCCCGGGAGCCGAGCGCCGAGGCCCTGGAGCGCGCCCGGCGGATCTGGGAGGAGTTGTGATGCCGCCGTTGGCCGCTTGACCATCTGTCGGCGGCTCCCGTACTTGCACCTTTCCCTCGACCCCGCGGACAGATGACGATGGAACCCGAACTGACCCCGGAAGAGTTGCGGACCCTCGGTGCCCTGATCGAGAAGGGGATCACGACACCGGACTACTACCCCATGACCCTCAACGCCCTGACGGCGGCCTGCAACCAGAAGTCCAACCGCGACCCGGTGCTCGAGTACGGCGAGAAGACCGTCGTTCGCGCCCTGGACTCGCTGCGCGACAAGGGGCTGGCGCGCGTCGTCAGCGGCCCCGACATGAGGGTGCCCAAGTACTATCACCGCTTCACCGAGGTCCGGGAGTTCACCGCTCCCGAGGTGGCGGTGCTCTGCGAGCTGATGCTGCGGGGGCCGCAGACGCCCGGCGAGTTGCGCAGCCGCGGCAGCCGGATGCACCCCTTCGAGAGCCTCGCCGAGGTCGAGGCCGTCCTCGAGTCCCTGATGGAGCGGCCGGCGGGGGCTGCCGTCGTCCGCCTGCCGCGGCAGCCCGGGTTCAAGGAGTCCCGCTTCGCCCACCTCCTCGGCGCTCCCCCCGAGATCGAGGAACCTGCCGCCGACGGAGCGGACGGGGCCGGTGACTCCGGCGGGCCTCGGCCTGAGGCCGCCCGCCTGGCGGCCGCGGCCGAGGACGAACGCCTCGAGCGCCTCGAAGCCGCGGTGGCCGGAATCGTCGAGGAGATCGCCTCCCTGCGCTCGGAGTTGAAGGAGTTCAGGGGGCAGTTCGAGTAGGGTTGAAGCGGATGACCAGTACCTCCAGGAGCCCCATCACCGACGCCATGCCGGAGGTCGACCGGGAGCTGCGGTTCCACCCCGTCCACCACGACCGGCCCCGATGCCTGACCCCCGCGCAGCTGCGGCAGTTCGACGAGCTGGGATACATCTTCCCACTGCACGTCTTCTCCCCCGCCGAGGCCGCGGCCAACCGCGCCTACTTCGACGAGTTGATGGACCGCGCCGCCGCCGCGGGATGGGACGCGTACTCCATCAACGGCTGGCAGCGCCACTGCGCCGGCATGTGGGACCTGTGCACGGAGCCGCGCATCCTCGACTACGTGCAGGACCTGCTCGGCCAGGACCTGGTCTGCTGGGGGGCGCACTTCTTCTGCAAGCAGCCCGGGGACGAACGCCGGGTCAGCTGGCACCAGGACGCATCGTACTGGCCCCTGACGCCGAGCCGGACCGTCACCGTGTGGCTGGCCATCGACGACGCCGACGAGGAGAACGGCGCCATGGCCGTGGTGCCGGGCTCCCACCTGCACGGCCAGATCGCCTTCGCGCGCAGCGAGGCCGGCGAGCGCAACGTGCTCAACCAGACCGTCGTCGATCCCAGCCGCTACGGCGGCGACCCCGTGTCCTTCGTCATGAAGGCGGGGCAGATCTCCCTGCACACCGACCTGCTGCTCCACGGCTCCAACCCAAACCTCTCCGACCGCCGGCGCTGCGGCCTGACCATGCGCTTCGTGCCCCCCGAGGTGCGCGCCCACAAGGGCTGGAACCGGGGCGCCATCATCTGCCGGGGGACGGACCCCAGCGGCCATTGGCACCACCACCCGCGGCCCGAGGGCGAGGCCATCCCGAGCAGGGGAGAGGGCGGGTGAGGCGAGGGGATCAACCGAGGAGCCAAGAGCCCGGCCTGCTGCCCGGGGCGCTGATCCTGGCGGGCGGGCTCAACGGCATCCTGGTGATGGAGGTTCCGAGATGGAGGTCGCCGCCCGCGGCCTGGCCAAGCGCTTCGCCTCCGGCGTCGAGGCGCTGAGCAGCGTCGATCTGGACGTCCGAAGCCGGCGGTTCGTCTCCGTCGTCGGACCCTCGGGCTGCGGCAAGTCCACCTTGCTGCGGCTGGTGGCCGGCCTCGAGGAGCCCTCGGGTGGAACCCTCGCGGTCGACGGGCGAGCCCCGCGGGCACGCGGCGCCGACGACCTGGGGTTCGTCTTCCAGGACCCCACCCTTCTGCCCTGGCGCTCGCTGGCCGGCAACGTCGGACTGCCCCTGCAACTGCGCCGCACTCCCGACCCGGGGCGGGTCCGTGAGCTCCTCGAGATGGTGGGCCTCGCCGACTTCGCCGACGCCTTTCCGGCGCAGCTCTCCGGCGGCATGCGCATGCGCGCCTCCATCGCCCGGGCCCTAGCCATCCGTCCGCGGCTGCTGCTCCTCGACGAGCCCTTCGGCGCCCTCGACGAGATCACCCGGCAGCGCCTCAACGAGGAACTGCTGCGTCTGTGGCAGGAGGACGGCTGGACCGGCCTCTTCGTCACCCACAACGTGGCGGAGGCGGTCTTCCTGAGCCAGCAGGTCCTGGTCATGAGCGCCCGGCCGGGGCGGATCCTGGCCGACATCGACGTTCCCTTCGAGTACCCGCGAGATCCGCTCCTGCGCACGGCGCCGGAGTTCATCGGCCTGGCGGGAGAGATCTCCCGCCGGCTGGCCGAGGCGGACGCCTGATGCAACGCCTGCGCGCCCTCGCCTCCGGGGGCCTGCCTCCCCTGCTGTTCTTCCTCCTCGTACTCTGCGCCTGGCAGGGCGCCGTAACCCTCTTCGACATCAGGCCCTTCCTGCTCCCCGGCCCGCTGCTCGTGGCCCGCGCCGCGGCGGAGAACCTGCCCCGCCTGCTCTCCGCGGCCCTGCTGACCGCCGCCGGGGCTCTCCTCGGCCTCTGCCTCAGCCTGGTCTTCGGCTTCCTGGTCTCCCTGCTGTTCTCGCAGTCGCGGCTCATCGAGCGCAGCCTCTACCCCTACGCCATCTTCCTGCAGACGGTGCCCATCGTCGCCGTGGCGCCCCTCATCGTCCTCTGGATCGGCTACGGGCTGCCGGGTGTGGTGGCCGTCGCCTTCATCCTCTCCCTCTTCCCGGTCATCGCCAACACCACCGCCGGGCTGACGCGCGTCGACCCCCATCTCCTCGACCTCTTCACCCTCAACAACGCCAGCCGCTGGCAGGTACTCTTCCGGCTGCGCGTCCCCGGCGCGGTGCCGCAGATGCTGACCGGGGCCCGGATCTCCAGCGGCCTTTCCGTCATCGGCGCCATCGTCGGCGAGTTCTTCGCCGGCTACGGGACCACGCACTTCGGCCTCGGCTACC
This sequence comes from uncultured Gemmatimonadaceae bacterium, assembly GCA_964512165.1. GTDB lineage: Bacteria > Latescibacterota > UBA2968 > UBA8231 > UBA8231 > UBA8231. The sequence continues at coordinate 27,767 of CAZEHQ010000019.1, forward strand.
TGATCATCCTCACCAACGGGCAGGCGCGGACCGACTACCTCTTCGCCTGCATCCTGTTCTGCACCCTCCTGGGCCTGTCGATCTTCGCCGCCGTGGGCGCCCTGAGCGGCCTCATGCTCAGACGCTGGACGGGCGCTTCGAGCTGAATCCGAGGGAGGACCTGGACTCCATGCCCCTTGTCGTGTCCGCGCTCCTGGCCGGCCTCCTCGCCGGCTGCGCCTCCGGGGAACGAGAGGCCCCGGCCAACGCCCGCCCCGGGGTGCAACTCGCCCTCAACTGGTTCCCCGAAGCCGAGCACGGCGGGTTCTACGCCGCCCGGGTCCACGGCCTCTACGAGGCCCGCGGGGTCGACGTCGACATCCTCGGCGGCGGGCCCGACGCCCCGGTGATCCAGCGCGTGGCCACCGGCGAGGTCGCCTTCGGCGTGGCCAACGCCGACGACGTCCTCTACGCGCGCGCCCGCCAGGCCCCCGTGGTGGCCCTCATGGCCTCCTACCAGGTCAACCCGCGCTGCATCATGGTCCACCGCGCCTCGGGCATCGAAGAGATCGGACAGATCGAGGGCATCACCCTCGCCATGTCGCAGCGCCCGGCCTACTCTCACTATCTCCGTTGGAAGTACCCGCTGAAGGACGTCCGCATCGTCCCCTACCCCGGCAACGTGGCCCGGTTCCTCATGGACGAGGACTTCGCCCAGCAAGGCTACGTCACCAGCGAGCCCTTCGTCGCCCGGGCCCACGGCGCCGACCCCAGGGCCCTGCTGGTGGCCGACATCGGCTTCAACCCCTACGCCACGGTCCTCGTCGCCAGCGAGGAGAGGATCGACCAGGACCCGGGGCTCGTCGCCGCCGTGGTGGGCGGCAGCGTCGAGGGGTGGGAGCGCTACCTCGCCGATCCGGGGCCCACGAACCGCCGCATCCACGCCCTCAACCCCGAGATGAGCCTGGAGGTCCTCGCCTACGGCGCCGAGGCATCGACGCCCCTGGTCCTCGACGCGGTGGCCCGCGAGCAGGGCATCGGCGTCATGACCCTGGAGCGCTGGCGGGAGTTGTGCTCGCAGATGGTCGACGCCGGGCTGATCGAGGCGGAACAGGTCGAGGTCGAGGCTGCCTTCACGCTGCGCTTCCTGCGGTGACGCGAGGCGCCCCCGGGGTGGAGACGCCAGTCGAGCCGGCTAACGCAGCCCCGTGAAGAACGCGGCCCTCTCCAGGCCGCGGCCGGTCCGCACCTTGCCGTACTCCAGCTCCAGGGTGCGGCTGCCGCTCTCGATGATCACCAGGCGAGGCAGGTAGAGGTCGGTGCCGGGCAGCCGGCGAAAGCGCTGCAGGCGGCGCGACCACAGCACCCCGCCCCCGGGAGTGAGGACCTCCTCGCCGACCACGAAGCCGCGGTTCAGGTCCAGGGTCAGGCGGCGCGCCGGCAGGTCGGCGGTCTCCAAGGGGACGACGGCGCGGCCGGCCAGCGGATGGGTGACCCGCGAGGTGTCCGGGTCTCCGGGCACGACCACCCCGAGCAGGAGCCACCGGGGATCGTAGCCTCCGGTGTCGATCCCGAGGAAATAGTCGAGACCGTCCTCGGCCTGAAGGACCATGGAGCGCCCCTTCACCACGGCCAGCAGGCTGTCGGCCTCGACCACGGCGGAGAGGACGTGAACGAACAGCGGGCCCTGCACGTCGAGGCGCATCAGGTCCGGCGGCCGGAAGAGGATGGAGGCGTCGAGGCCGTTGCGGCCCTGCTCGTGGGTGAGGGTGAGCCGGGCCTCGGCGGTCAGGTCGTCCAGAGCCTGCACCGCCGCGAAGTCCGCCCCAAGGAAGGCGGAGACCTCGCCGGCGCCGCCCGGCCAGCCGTCGCGGATCACGGGCGGCGGGGGGCCGCAGGCGCTGGTGACCGCGGCGGCGATCAGGGCCGCCGTCGCGGCTCGACCGGCCCTCAAGGCGGCGGACGGGCCTCCAGCTTTTCCCGGACCTCCTCGTTCTCCGGCGTCAGGTCCAGGACCCGCCGCCAGTGGACCTCGGCCTCGTCGCGCTTGCCGAGGGCGTCGGCGATGTCCCCGGCGTGGTCGAGGATCACCGCCTGCTCCTCGGTGTCGTGGTCGTCCATCGCCTCCAGGGCCCGGGAGAGATAGCGCTCCGCCTCCTCCAGCTCCCCGAGGCGGTAGTAGGCCCAGCCCAGGCTGTCGAAGAAGGCGCCGTTGTCGGGTTCGATGGCCACCGCCCGGGTGAGGAGCTGCACCGCCTCCTCCAGGTGGACGCCGCGGTCGGCGAAGCTGTAGCCCAGGTAGTTGAGGGCATAGGCGTCGTCGGGCCGCAGGGCCAGGACCCGCCGGAAGCACTCGACGGCGCGCTCGAAGTAGCCGGCCCCCGGGGATTTCCGCGAGGCCTCCTCCAGGAGGCTGCCGAGGTAGAACAGGGCACGGGTCCCGTCGGCGTCCAGGTCGACGGCCCGGTTCATGCGCGCGATCGCCTCCTCCCAGCGGCCGAGCTTCTGCAGGGCCACCCCCCAGTGCAGGTGGGCCCTCATCAGGGTGGAGTCGGCCTCGACGGCCTCGCGGTAGCGCGCGATCGCCTCCGTCCACAGCTGCTGCCGCCCGAGGACGACGCCCCAGCGGCCGTACAGCGGAGCCTCGGGGCCGCCGGCGGCGAGGCCCCGCCGGTAGACGCCGATCGCCTCGTCCCAGAGACGGCGGCTTTCCAGGTTGCCGCCCCAGGCGAGGTACACGTCGAGCGATTCGGGCAGCCGCCCGGCGGCCTGCTCGTACACGGCGAGGGCCTCCTCCGGGCGGTCCTCCTCCTCGAGGGCGGCGCCCCAGAAGAGGTAGAGCTCGAGACTGTCGGGCATCGCTTCCACGGCTTTCCGCAGGATCCCCTCCGCCCGTTCGGGGCGGCCCACGTGCAGGTAGTAGCGGGCCGGGTCGAGCCAGCCGTCCACCCGGGCGGGCCGGCCGCCGACGATACGCTCGAAGACGGCGGCGGCGAGGGGGTACTTCTCCATCTCGGACAAGGCGATGCCCAGGCGGTAGAGGTAGGCGGCGTCCTCGGCTTCGAGGATCGGCGTCAGCTGCTCCACCGTCTCCAGCAGGCGCGCGAGCTCGTACATCAGCGACGAGCTGTCGGGGACGTGCCGCGCCCCGGCCTGGAGCGAGGTCAGCGCCGCCGGCCCGTCGCCGCGCGCCGCCTGCAGCTCGCCGAGCCCCAGCCAGGCGTCCTCCACCCCGGGGTCCGCGGCCAGGACCTGGCGGAAGACCGCCTCCGCGCGCTCGCGCCGGCCGCTGCGGGAGAGCACGTAGCCCACGTTGACGCGCACGTCGACGGGCGTCCCCTCCTGGTCCAGGAGGCGGTCGAAGAGGGGGTCGATGCGGGCCTCGCGGCCGGTCTCCATGTAGATGCGCGCCAGGTACGAGTAGAGCTGCCAGTTGTGCGGGTCCCGGTCGATCAGCTCTTCGAGCTGCTCCCCCACCTCCCGCGGAGAGCCCACCGAGTCCAGCCAGCGCAGGAGCTGGTAGCGCAGGGCCGTGAGCTCCGGGTCGAGGGCCAGGGCCCTGCGCGCGAAGTGAGCGGCCATGCGGTAGTCGCGGATACGGTCGTAGTTGCGCGCCAGCTGGGCGTGGATCGTCGGCGACGAGGGATCGAGGTCGGCGGCCGAGCGCAGGGCCACGATGGCGCCCAGATGGTTGCCCTGGGACTCGAAGACCTTGGCGCTCACGAAGTACTGCATCGCCTCCCGGCGCGCCTCCTCGGAGGACTCGGTAGCGGCCGGACGGCCCGGCATCACCCCGGCGCAGGATCCGGTCAGGGCGAGGACGGCCAGGAGGCCGGCGCGGCGCAGGAGGAGGGCCATCAGGCGGCCGACGGGAGCACCGGCCGGCGCGGATCGAGGGCGTCGCGCAGGCCGTCGCCCACGAGGTTCAGGGCGAGGGCCACGGCGAAGATCGCCAGGCCGGGGAAGGTCATCACCCACGGCGCCTTGAGGAGCAGCTCGCGGCCGCTGTTGAGCATGGCCCCCCACTCCGGCGTCGGCGGCTGGGCGCCGAGGCCGAGGAAGCTGAGTCCCGCCGCGTCGAGGATCGCCGTGGCCAGGCTCAGGGAGGTCTGCACGATCAGCGGGGCCACGCAGTTGGGCAGCAGGCTGAAGGCGACGATGCGCAGGTGGCCGGCGCCGAGGGCGCGCGCCGCCTCGACGTAGGCCAGCTCGCGAAGGGAGAGGACCTGGGCCCGCACCAGACGGGCGAACTGGGGGATGAGGACGATGCTCACGGCGATCATGACGTTGTCGATGCCGGGGCCGATGACGGCGACGATGGCGATGGCCAGCAGGATCGAGGGAAAGGCGAGCATCATGTCCATGAGACGCATGATGAGGGTGTCGGTGAGGCCTCCGCGGTACCCGGCCGCCAGGCCGAGGGCGGTGCCCAGGGTCAGGGAGATGCCGATGCAGATGCCGCCGATGCGCAAGGAGATGCGGGAGCCGTGGATGAGGCGGCTGAGGATGTCCCGCCCGAACTCGTCGGTGCCCATGGGATGTTCCCACGACGGCGGCTGCAGGCGCTGGTAGAGATCCTGTGCCAGCGGGTCGAAGGGCGCCAGCAGGGGCGCCAGGACGGCCACCACCACCAGGCCCGCGAGGACGGCGGTGCCGGCCAGCGGCAGGGGCCTCGACCGCAGATGGCTCGCGGCCCCGGTCAGGACGTCGATGATGGCTCGATCCGCCTTTCTCGTTGCGGGAACCCCGGCCCCGGGTCGGACCCGGTGGAATATAAGCAGGCCCCGCTCAGGCCGGCGGCACCAGGATCAGGGCGGCCAGGGGGGGCAGGGTGAGGACCGCCGACCAGCGGCGCCCGTGGCCGGGCTCCTCGCGGGACTCGACGATGCCGAGGTTGCCCGCCCCCGAGCCGCCGTAGTCGAGGGCGTCCGTGTTGAGCCGCTCCCGCCACCGCCCGGGGCGGGGCAGCCCCAGGCGGTAGCCCCGGCGAGTCTCCGGCGTGAAGTTGCAGACCGCCGCCAGGACGCCGCCCTCCGGCGCGCGCCGCTCGAAGGCGATGACGTTCTCGCTGCCGCCTCCCTCGATCCACTCGAACCCGTCCCCGTCGCAGTCGCTGGCGTGCAGCCCCGGATGGCTCCGGTAGAGGCGGTTGAGATCGCGCACCAAGTCCTGCACCCCCCGGTGCCAGTCGTGCTCCAGGCTCGACCACGCCAGGGCCTGAAGATGGTCCCACTCCGGCCGCTGGCCGAACTCCCCTCCCATGAAGAGCAGCTTCTTCCCGGGGAAGGCGAACATCCAGGCGAGGAGCAGCCGCAGGTTGGCGAACCGCTGCCAATCGTCGCCCGGCATCTTCTCCAGCAGGGACCGCTTCCCGTGGACGACCTCGTCGTGGCTCAGGGGCAGGAGGAAGCTCTCGGCGTGGGCGTACTCGGCGGCGAAGGTGAGGTCCGAAGGGTGCGACCGCCGGTCCCCGGGATCCCGGCTCATGTAGCGCAGCGCGTCGTTCATCCAGCCCATGTTCCACTTGAAGCCGAAGCCGAGCCCCCCCGCCTCCGCCGGACGGGTCACCCCGGCCCACGCCGTCGACTCCTCGGCGAGCATCAAGGCCCCGGGATGGTGCTCGTGGACCAGCCGGTTGGTCTCCTGCAGGAACTCGATGGCCTCCAGGTTCTCCCGTCCCCCGTGGCGGTTCGGCGTCCACTCCCCCTCCTGGCGCGAGTAGTCCAGGTAGAGCATGGACGACACCGCGTCGACCCGCAGCCCGTCCACGTGGAAGCGGTCGAGCCAGAACAGGGCGTTGGACTGCAGGAAGGCCCTCACCTCCGGGCGTCCGAAGTCGAAGGTCAGGGTGCCCCAGTCGGGATGGAGCCCGAGGTCGGCGGACTCGTAGAGGGGGGTGCCGTCGAACCGCGCCAGGCCGTGGGCGTCCTCCGGGAAGTGGCCGGGCACCCAGTCGAGGATCACGCCGAGGCCGCGGCCGTGGAGATGATCGACGAAGCACGCGAAGTCCTCCGGCGGTCCGAAGCGGGCCGTTGGCGCGAAGTAGCCGGTCACCTGGTATCCCCAGGAGCCGTCGAAGGGATGCTCGGCCACGGCCATCAGCTCCACGTGGGTGAAACCCAGGCCGGCGGCGTAGTCGGCCAGCTCGTGGGCCAGCCCGCGCCACCCGAGGGGCTCGCCCCCGGGGCCGCGCCGCCACGAGCCGGGGTGGACCTCGTAGATGGACAGAGGCTCCCGCGTCCAGAGGCGGTCCCGGCGCCGCTCCATCCACTCGGCGTCGGTCCACTCGAAGTCGTGCCCGGAGGAGACGACGGAGGCCGTGCGCGGCGGCACCTCGGCGGCGAAGGCCACGGGGTCGGCCTTCTGCAGCAGGTCCCCGGCGGCGGTCAGGATCTCGTACTTGTAGAGGGCGCCGGCGCCAACGCCGGGGAGGAAGAGCTCCCAGATCCCGCAGGACCCCACCCGGGCCATGGGGTGGCGGAGTCCGTCCCAGTCGTTGAAGTCCCCGACCACGCTGACCCGCTCCGCAGCCGGGGCCCACAGGGCGAAGCGCACCCCGGCCCTGCCCTCCACCGTCAGGAGATGGGCGCCGAGCTGCTCGTGGATGCGGTGATGGGACCCCTCTCTGAAGAGATACTGGTCGGAGGCCGGGATCAGGGAGGGGGAGGGGTCGCGGCGCTGGTGGGCGGCGGCGCCGGGCGAAGAAGGCGGCCCGGCACCCGGAGAGGATGCGGCCGCGTCCATCAGGTGGAGGCTCTCTCGGGGTCCCCTGTCTCGACTGCGGCCGTCGAGGCGCCGCAGCAGCCGGCCTCGGGCTCGGGCTCGGACGGCGCTCCACAGCAGTCCGGCTCGGGCTCGGACGCCCCCCCGCAGCAGTCGGGCTCGGGCTCCGACTCGCAGCAGGAGTGGTCGGCAGGCTCCGCGGCTCCGGCCTCGAGGACCTCGCCCACGAAGGCCCGCGGTCCCCGGCGCACCATCGAGGCCAGCATCAGCGCCCCGAGCGCGGCCAGGCACAGGTCCCGCCACCCGGCCCCGTGGGCGGCGTGCCCCAGGTCCGGCACGACCCCGGCGACCTCGGTCAGACCGTTGACGGCGCGCCCGAGGAGCACCGTGATGGCGACCACGCAGGCGGCGAAGAGCAGGGCGATCCGGCGCCCGTGGAGCCGCGTGAGCACGCCGAGGGTGGTGACGTTGGTCGCCGGTCCGGTGATCAGGAAGGCCAGGGCCGCCCCCGGGGAGACGCCGTTGAGGACCAGGACCGCCACCAGCGGCGTGGCCCCGGCGGCGCAGACGTACACCGGCATGCCCACCAGGGCCATGATCTCCACCTCGAACCCGGGGGGCACCAGCTCCGACCACCGGGTGCCGACGAGACCGTGGACCAGCGCGGCGAGGGCCAGCCCCACGAGGATCCAGGGCGCCGTGGAGTCCACCACCTCCCCCAGGCCCTGGGCCAGTCCCGTGCGCAGCCGCGACGCCAGGGGCGGTTTGGCCCCGTCGCCGACGGCGGCCGCCCCCTGGGGCACCAGCCGCGAGGCGAAGCGGCCCACGAACCACCCCGTGCCGAGGGCGACGGCCGCGGCCGCCGCCACCCGGGCGACGGTGAACTCCCCTCCCAGCAGGGGCAGGGTGATGAGGACGGCGTCGAGGCTCAGCTCGGGCGTGGCGACGAGGAAGGCCATGGCCGCCGTGGGCGGGACCCCGGCGACGACGATCGAGCGGTAGAGGGGGACGACGCCGCAGGAGCAGACCGGCAGAGGCAGGCCGAAGGCCATCCCCCTCGCCGCCTGGGAGACCCGGGAGCCGCGCCCCATCCAGTCCACCGTGGCCTGGGGCAGCAGGGCGTACACCAGGCCGGCGCCGACGTAGGCGATGAGCAGGGCGGGCGCCGACTCCAGGGCCAGGGTGTAGAACACGCCCGCCATCTCGGCCAGGGCCCCGGGGGCCCCCTGGGCGGCGGTGACCCCCCCCAGCAGGGCCAGGCCGGCCAGGGCTCCCAGGCCCGAGGGAGCTCCCAGGCCCGAGGGCCAGGGTCCGGAGGCCGTCCCTTCGCCCCCTGTCGCCAGCGGATAGCGGCGGCGCAGCACGACGTGCAGCAGGGCGCCCGCCGTCAGCGCCTGGAACAGCCCCCAGCCGGGCCCGCCCGGGGCCGCCCCGCCCGGCATGAAGCCGAGGAAGGCGCCCGTGGTGGCCGCCGCCATCGCCCCCAGGGCGGCCAGGGCCGGCGCCAGGCCGTAGAGAGGCCGCAGGACGAACCACAGGGCCAGACCGACCGGCAGCCGGTGGAGGATGACGGCCAGGTGCGAGCCCCCGCCGCCGGTCCGCCCGGACAGGACCAATCCGTCGATACAGGAGTGGACGCCGACAGCGGCCAGGGCGAGAAGGAGGGCGATGAGGCGGAGGGGGCGCTCCAGCGGCGGCAGGTAACGCCCGACCAGCGCCGGCAGCCACAACCCGGCGGCGACGGCCGCCGCCGCCGGCGCCCAGCCGGCCAGGGCGGCGCCCGCCGGAACCAGCCACAGGAGGACGAAGCCGCCGACGCCGACGAAGAGGAAGCCGTCGAGGGCCGCCATGGCGGGGCCCGAGCGCCGGGCGGCGCCGTAGACCAAGGGTCCCGCCGCGAGGGCGAGGAGGCCGAGCGCCAGCAGGGTCGAGGCGGAGGGATCCATGGCGGGATCGAATGTACTCGGCCCACCGGCCCCCGGCTACC
>CAZEHQ010000020.1:0-35126 GCA_964512165.1 uncultured Gemmatimonadaceae bacterium
CCCGTTGTCGTCCTTGTGCCAGTGCTGGTCCCGCCCGCCGCTGGCGAAGGTGGCATTGTGGGTGAAGGGCACGACCGCCCAGCTCTCGCCCAGGAGGAGGTCCAGGGCCCGCACCAGGCCCGGGGCGTTGAGCACCTCCAGGATCTCGGGGAGGCTTCCGGGGGTGACGGGCTTCCCCTCGCGGACGGCCTCTTTCTCCCGCTCGTAGATGCGCCCGTGGATCTCGGGGGGGATCCCGAGGCTGTCGGGGGACAGCAGCACGATCCCCCGGCTCGCGAAGTCCCGCACCAGCCGCTCCGGCGGGGTGCCGGGCAGGGGCGGTACATCGGGTCCCATCCCATGCTGCTGGGAATTATCCATCCTGCTATCCAGTCGCGGCCTGCATGGAGCCACACAGACCTTCGATTCCCTCGACGAACACCTGAAAGCTCCGCGAGCGGTTGTTGCGCGATAGAGCCGCCCCCATGCGTCTCGCACCCGACCGCTTCTGGAATTCGGGAATCAGCTGGGCAATTGTGTCAGAAGGCCGGACTACTGCATCGGGATCTCGGAATCGGCGCTTGCCCAACTCTGCAAGGGCACTCGCTCGCGCTTCGGGGAAGGCCACCTCCAGAGCATCCGGCTCCCCGATGTACCAAGCTTCCAGCTCTTGGCAAACCACCCTGACGAGCGCATCCGGACGCCGACTCTCATCACACAGTTGGACAAGGTCTGCCTTCACTCGACGACAGTCTGCGCTGTCCTGATCCCTCACCACGACGAAACGAACACCCGGCTCCCGCCAGGCTCTCAGCTTTCGCGGGATGCTCTTCTCCAGGTCCTGTTTGCCCTCGTGGGGCACGCACTGGAAGAGAAGATCTGGAAACAGCCTTGGCAGCATACCTTGCAACAGGAACCTCATGGAGTCCTCTTCCACCAGGAATACGATTCGATTCACGTGAGCCCCGCCCCCTCGAACAACCCTTGCTTCCACAGCGCTCCGGGCAAGTCTCCCTCTGCTACAAGCCCGTGCAACAATTCGCTGGTAGAGGCCCGCCGAACAGTCGTGAAGCCGTCCTTCTTGATCAGCCAGAAAATCTCCTCCAACTCCAGTCCGTTCAAGAAGTCTGGAGAGTGAGTCGAGACGAACACCTGGCCTCCACGTCTTGCATAGTCTCGGAACTCCTCGGCCAACTCTGCCAGCAGTTCGGGATAGAGCTGGTTCTCGGGCTCCTCGACCGCCAGCAGTGGGTGCGGCTGAGGGTCATACAGCAGAACGAGATAGGCGAACATCTTGATCGTACCATCAGAGACATATCGGGAGATGAAGGGATCCTTGAAGCTTCCGTCCCGAAAACGCAGGACCAATCGCCCATCCTCGGTCGGTCTGGCTTCAACCCCGTTCACACCCGGGACCCGTTGCCCCATGGCCTCCAGTATCCGGCTGAATCGTTCGGGATGGTTCTCATAGAGATAGTGAGCAACCTGCGCCACATTGTCTCCTCGGGTCGACAAGTGCTCGGCATAGCCGGCCTCGCTGCTCGGCCGGGCATCGGCAATGTGCAAGTCGGAGACATGCCAATTCTCGATCAGCCCGCGGAATTCGGAAACAATCCGAAACTCCCGAAACTGGCCCAAACCCTTGATGGCGAGAATGCTCGGATCGTCGAGTTTGTACTCTTCTCTCTCCTCCACGGCCTCTTCCTCGCCATAGACGGATTCATTCGTGATTGCATTTCCAGCGCCGTGGGAGAAGTCAACGAAGTGCCACGGCTTGCCATGGCTTCCTCTTCGATAGCGCAGGATCTCACGGGCTACTACCACCCGTCCCTGGTCTTCGGCAACCTGCAAGAGATAAGTCGCCAGTCGCCCCCCTCTCTCCCGGAACTTGATCTCGATCTCAATGGGTCCCCTCTTCCCGCGGCTGACGAGTTCGCGAAAGCCCCCGCGTCGAGCCACGGCGGTGGCCGCGTTCTGGGCCAGCGCATCCTTGAGGAAAGAGAACACGTCGAACAGGGTGGACTTGCCCGAGCCGTTCGCTCCCACGACCACGGCCAAGCGAGGGAGATTGCCGAACGCGGCGTGGCGGAAGGAGCGGTAGTTCTTGATCTCGACTTGCTCGATTTGCATGTGACCATCCGATCCTTTGACTTCCTGCTGCGGGCCGCCGATCACGGCGATTGCATGTATGGGGTCCTGGTCCGCACCCTGCCTTGAAGATGGGAAGGGACTTCCAACGATGGCTCGTCCTGGCGGTAAGTATAATCCCTTGGCGATTCGGACGGAGGGACAGACGGCAGACCAAGGTCAGGCCTCGCTCGCCTTCTTCAGGCTGACGACTTCGGCCGCCGTGGCCAGGTCACAGGTCTACCCGACTTCCGAGGCGTTACGGGATAGTGCAGGTAATGCTCAAGCTGCCCACCGAGGCTGGCGGGCTGCCCATCAGCAACTGTCGGACGGCGCCGTGGGGTCTTGGACGAGCCACCCCGGGGTGGCTCTGGAGCGTTGGCCGCCCGCCGGACCCTGCTGGGCCCGGCGGGCGCGACGCCACTGTTCTGGTGCACCCAGGAGGACTCGAACCCCCAACCTTCTGATCCGTAGTCAGATGCTCTATCCAATTGAGCTATAGGTGCACGGATCTGAAATCAGAAGGTACGCCGACCCCTTACATCGTCAAGACAGCGCCTCGAGGTACTTGTACCCCGACCCGGTGTTGAACAGCACGACCCGTTCGCCGCCGTCGAGCCAGCCCCGCTCCTTCAACGCCAGCAGCGCGGCGAGGGTGGCGCCTCCCTCGGGGGCCGGGAAGATCCCCGTGTGCCGCGCCAGGTCCCGGCTCCGGGCGATCAGCTCCTCGTCGGTGACGGCCACCGCCGTGCCGCCGCTCTCGCGCAGGGCCCGCAGCATGAGGAAGTCGGCCACGGCGCCGGGCACGCGCAGGCCCGAGGCGATGGTGCGGGCGTCGGTCCAGGGCTCGGCGGACTCGCGGCCGGCCTCGAAGGCGCGCACGATGGGGGCGCAGCCGGCGGCCTGCACCGAGACCATGCGCGGCCTGCGGCCGGGCTCGATCCAGCCGAGCTGCTCCAGCTCCTCGAAGGCCTTCCACATGCCGATGAGGCCGGTGCCGCCGCCGGTGGGGTAGACGACGACGTCGGGCAGGCTCCAGCCGAACTGCTCGGCCAGCTCGTAGCCCATGGTTTTCTTGCCCTCCGCCCGGTAGGGCTCCTTGAGGGTGGACATGTCGAACCATCCCTCGGCCTCGCGGCGCTCGCCGACGATGCGCCCGCAGTCGGTGATCAGGCCGTCCACAAGCTCCAGGCGGCCGCCGCAGGCGGTCACCTCGACCTGGAAGGCGGCGGGCGTGTCCCGCGGCATGAAGACGTGGCACTCCAAGCCGGCGGCGGCGGCGTAGGCGGCGAGGGCGCCGCCGGCGTTCCCCGCCGTGGGGATGGCGACCTTCACCGCCCCCCGGGCGGCGGCGGCGGTGACCGCCGCGGACAGGCCGCGGGCCTTGAAGGAGCCGGTGGGATTGACGGACTCGTCCTTGACCCACAGGCGATCGAAACCGCACCAGTCGCCGAGGCGCCGGGCCCGGCGCAGGGGCGTCCAGCCCTCGTCGAGGGTGACGGCCTCGTCCCCGGCGCGCAGGGGCATGACCTCGCGGTAGCGCCACATGGACGGCGGCCGGCCGGCCAGCTCGTCGCGGGAGACGACGGCGCGGACGGCGGCCAGGTCGTAGCGCGCGAAGAGGGGGGCGCCGGCGTCGGAGAGGTTGTGCAGCCCGTCCAGGTCGTAGCGGGCGCCGGTGCGGGTGCACTCCAGGTGGGTGAAGAAGGACTCGCTCACGGGGCTCCGTACAGGCCGTGGTCGGCGATGTAGCGATCCACCGCGTCGGGCACCAGGCAGCGCACCGGCAGGCCGGCGCGCACCCGGCGGCGGATCTCGGTGGAGGAGATGTCGAAGACGGGGGTGTCGACGCGCTCGACGCGATCGGAGAAAGCGCCGGCGGGCAGCGCCTGCGCCTCGACGCGGGAGCCGGCGATCACCGTGGCCAGCGCGAGGATGCCCTCCGGGTCGTGCCAGCTCTCCAGCTCCGGCACGTTGTCGGCGCCGATGATGAGGAAGCGTTCGTCAGCGGGCCCTTCGTCGCGGAGGCGGCGCAGGGTGTCCACGGTGTAGGAAGTCCCCGGGCGCCGCAGCTCGAGGTCGCTGGCCTCCAGGCCCTCGTGGCCCTCCACGGCGGCGCAGACCATCCGCCAGCGGTGGTCCGGCGGGGTCGGGACCTCGCTCTTGTGGGGAGGCTCGGAGGCGGGCACGACGAGCACGCGGTCGAGGTGGAGGGCCTCCTGGACATGGCGCGCCAGGAGGAGGTGGCCGCAGTGGACGGGGTCGAAGGTGCCTCCGAGGATCCCGAGACGCTCCCCCACGGCCTCACTCGGCGTCCTGCCCGGCCTCGGCCATCCACTCGCGCACCTCCTCGAGGAGGTCCTCGTCCTCGGCGCCCGAGAGCACCTCGTCCCACAGGCCCCGCGCCTCGTCGGGGCGGCCCTGCCGGCTGTGGATGCGGCCGATGCGGGCCAGCCCGTGCCAGTACCAGTCGGTATCCGGGTAGGCGCGGACCATCTGCTCGTAGGTCATCTTCGCCGCGTCCAGATGCCCCTGGCGGTGGTACAGCCGGGCGGCGAGGAAGTCCTTCTCGGCGAGCCGGCCCCGGCACTCGCGGATGCGCTGGTCGACTTCGGCCACCAGCGGACTGCCGGGGTTGTCCTCGATGAACCGGCGGTACGCCGCCAGGGCCCGGTAGGTCTCGGCCTGGTCGAGCTCGGCGCGGCGGCTCTGCTCGAAGTAGGACTCGCCGATCTTGTACTGGGCTTCCACGAGGCGCGCGCTGGAGGGATAGGTGTCGACGAGTCGTTCGTACTCGAAGACGGCGCTGACGTACTCCTCGAGGTGGAAGAAGCACTCGGCCAGGTGGTACTGGGCCTCGGCGACATCGGCGAAACCCGGGTAGTTGCTCAGCACCCGCTGGAAGTTGTCCACCGCCCGCAGGTAGCGGCCCTTCTCGAAGTCCTCCATCCCCTTGTCGTAGTAGAACCCGGCCCCCTGCAACTGCTCCGGGTCCTTCCTGCCGGCGCACCCGGCGAGAACGGCCGCCGCCAGGAGCCAGGCGAGTCCGCGGAGGGACATCAGCGATTCGAGTAGAAGAGGTAGACGAGGGAGCCCAGGACGGAGCTGACGATGGCCGGTTCCACGTACTTGCCCCACGTGCGTTTCTCCATCTCGGTCTCGGCGAAGTCGAAGCGGGATTGCTGGAGGGCATCGAGCTCGCCCTTCGGAATGCGGTCTCTCAGCCCGGCCCTCCCCTCGCCAGACCACAGACGCTCGCCCCCCATGTCGAGATCCAGCTGCAGGCCCACCCGGCATCGGCGCGTGACGTTGTTGGTCAGCAGCCCGGATCGCCCGGTGACGGCGACTTCGATGACCCGGTACGACAGGTGGGCGGCCGCCGCCGAGGTGTCGGCGGTCACCGCCAGGCCCCGGGTGAGCAGCTCCTCGAGGAGCAGGTGCTCGAAGAGCCAGTTGGCGTCGTCCTTGGCCGCGGGCCTAAGGCTCACCCTCTCGAAGCCCTCGCCGTGCCCGGCGGTGTCGAGGCCGGCCACCGCCTCCTGCACCGCCCGGGTGGCCGCCCGCGACACGAGATCGAGATTGCTCGGCCCGAGGGCGCCGGACCGGCCGGCCTGCAGCAGGAGGACCGCGGCGAGGAAGAAGGCGCGGCGAGGGGCCGGGCTCACGGCCCCTCCAGCTGCCGCAGCTCCTCGCGCGCCTCGTCGACGTACTCGCTGCCGGGGTAGTTCTGCAGGAGCTTGCGGAAGGCGGCCACGGCCTGGTCGGACTCGCCGAGGGCCAGGTAGGACCGGGCGATCATCAGCTGGGCGTCGTCGGCCTTCTCGGTGTAGGGGTAGGCGAGGACCTTGGTGAACTCCGCCAGGGCGGGGCGGAACCGGCGCTGCAGGTAGCGGGCCTCGCCGATCCAGTAGCGGGCGTTGTCGGCCAGATCGCTGTCGGGGGCGCGCTCCAGGATCTCGGTGAATGCGGCCACCGCCTCGTCGAAGCGGCGCTCCCGGTGCCGATCGCGGGCGCTGGCGTAGGCGGCGGCGGTATCGAAGGTCGGGTCTGCGCCGGTCTCTGCGACGGGGCTGGCCGGAGGACTGGCCGCCGGGCTCGAGCCGGCTCCGGCCGGGGGGATGGCGCTGGCGCCGGGGGCGCCGGATCCCTCTAGGGCGGCCACCCGCTCGTGCAGGGCGGCGAGGCTCTCCTCGGCGCGCCGCAGGCGCTCGGCCAGATCCTCCCCGCGGTCGGCGTAGGCCTGCTGATCGCGGCCCATGGCCTCCAGCTTCTCGCGCAGGTCGGCGGAGTCGTCCGCCGGCCGGGTCCCTGGAGCGGTGCCGGCGCAACCGGCCCCCGCGGCCAGGGCGGCGGCGAGGAGGAGGCGGATCGGCGATGCGGATGAAGGGTTCGGTCTCATTCTCGGCAGCCTTTCCAAAGATGCGCAGGCCGTCCACAAACGTCCAGCGGCGGCGGAGCGCTCACCCGGGGGCGGCGGACGACCGGCCGATGAGGCCCTCCGTCGACCGCCCGGAGACGTGGCACAGGACCCGCACCTGGCCCCCGGCCTCCTCCACCGCCCGGCGGCCGACCACCTCGTCCAGGGAGTAGTCGCCGCCCTTGACCAGCACGTCGGGCAGCAGGTCCGCCACCAGCGGCTCGACGCTGGTCCCGGGGAAGAGAGTGACGGCGTTCACGTCCTCGAGGGCGCACAGCAGGGCGGCGCGGTCCCGCTCCGGCACCAGGGGCCGCCCCGGACCCTTCAACCGGCGCACCCCGTCGTCGTCGTTGAGACCGACGACGAGGAGATCGCCCAGGGCCCGGGCCTCCTGCAGGTACTCCACGTGGCCGCGGTGGAGCAGATCGAAGCAGCCGTTGGTGAAGACCACGACGCGGCCGTCGCGGCGGCAGCGGTTGCGCAGATCGAGGAGGGCGGAGCGGGAGAGGAGCTTCTCGGAGTGCACGGAGGATCAAAAAGAGACAGCCCTGAGCGAGGGACTCGCAAAGGGCCGCGAATGGGGTGGATGACGGGAGTTGAACCCGCGCCCTCCAGGGCCACAACCTGGCGCTCTAACCAACTGAGCTACATCCACCACACGTTGAAGAATGGCGTGCCCACCAGGACTCGAACCTGGGACATTCTGCTTAGAAGGCAGATGCTCTGTCCAGCTGAGCTATGGGCACCTGCGAGCCTTGTGGGCCGGGTGTCAAGATACGGACCGGTGGAAATAGGGGCCAACCGTGCAAGTGGTCGGGGTGGTCGGATTCGAACCGACGACCCCCTGCTCCCAAAGCAGGTGCGCTAACCGGACTGCGCTACACCCCGAACCCGGTTGATCTCGCGCCGCAGCCTGTCGGCCTCGGCGCGCGCCGCCTCGGCGAAGTCGGCGCCCTCGGAGGCGTGCATGACGCTGCGCGAGGCGTTGATCAGCAACCCCGCCCCGTCGCTGCGCAGGCCGCCGGCCACCGACCCGGCCAGATCCCCCCCCTGGGCACCGACGCCGGGCACCAGAAAGGGAAGCTCCGGGGCCAACCTCCGCAAGCCGGCCATCGACTCGGCGCGAGTGGCGCCGACCACGAGTCCGCAGTTGCCGTGCTCGGCGTTCCACTCCAGGGCCCGGCGCGCCACCCGCTCCCACAGCCGGTCGCCGCCCTCGACGGCGGCAGCCTCGAAGTCGGCGGCCCCCGGGTTGGAGGTCAGACAGACGAGGAAGACGCCGCGGTCGGCGTGGCGGGTGAAGGGCCGGACGGCGTCGGCGCCCATGTAGGGGGTCACGGTGACGGCGTCGGCGCCGAGCTCGGTGAAGATCGCATGGGCCCAGCGTCCGGCCACGGGTCCGATGTCGCCGCACTTGGCGTCGACCACCACCGGCACCGGGTCGGGGACGGCCTCGATGGTGGCTGCCAGGACATCCCACCCGCCGGCGCCGAGAGCGGCGTAGAAGGCGAGGTTGGGCTTGAAGCAGCAGACGAGGTCCGCCGTGGCCTCCACCAGGCGGCGGTTGAATTCCAGCACGCCGGAGGCATCGCGGGCGAGGCCGGCGGGCAGGCGCTCGGGGACCGGGTCGAGCCCGACGCACAGGAGCGAGTCGTTGGCGGCGACGGCCCGCGACAGGCGTTCGACGAAGGTGCTCATGGCGAGATGGTCACGGAGTCCGGGAGCGTATCACCCGGCGCCGGGGCCCGCGCCTGGAGCAAGGAGTCCAGGAAGTCCCGATAGACGACCGGAGGCGCAAGGTGGTCCGCGAGACCGGCCGTATCCGTCGCCGCCTCCGCCAGGCTGTCCGGGACGGGGGCCGCGCCCACCACCGGCGGCTCAGGTGGCGGCGGCGGTTTGGGTCCGACCACGAAGACCACCCGCCCCCTGGAGAGGAAGTCTCCGTGGAGGTCGGCCAGCTGCAGCCGTGTCGCGTCGCCGGCGCGGACCACGGCGTCGGCGCGGAAGGGGCCCGAGACGCCGGCCGCCTCCACCAGGAAGGGGTGAGCCGGCTCCCCGCGGACGCGCTCGCTGAGGATGGCGCGGCGCAGGTCCCGCTCCCAGCCGGCCAGGCCCGAGCGCGCCGCCAGGGCGCGGTCGACGTGGCCGGCTGCATAGATGACGCGCCCGCGGTCGTCGACGATCCGCGGCGACAGGCTCGGACGCAGCTGCGTGCCCCGGGCATCGACGACGAGCCCCGTGTACGGCCCCCCCGGCAGGAGTGCGATCAGGGAGTCGCGCGCGGGAAGCTCCGTCGGCGGCAGGGAGACGAGCCGCTCGGATGCCGGTGGCAGCACGGCCCGGGCGAGATCCCCGAGAAGGGGCAGGCGCAACTCCAGCCGGCAGACGCCCCGGGCCTGGCGGCGGGAGCCGGACACCACCCGCGCGTCACCCGCCAGCTGCGCCACCCGTTCGCGGACCGGGCCGCTGGCCGCCATGGCCCTGCCGACCCGGGTGCGGGCGTCGACGCGCACCTTGGCCACGGCCTCCAGGAGCCCGGCCAGGGCCGCCGTCCTGGCGGCGCGGAACCCCGTCAGGCGCTGGCGGGCGGGGCTGCCCCCCTCTCCGGCAGGGGCCTCACCGGTGACGGTTAGGGTCCCCGCGGTCCAGTCGATGCGGCCCTCGAGCCGCCCGCCGGAGGGGGCCTTGACGTAGAGGGTTTCCACCAGGGCCCACGAGGTCTCCTGCGCCGCGGCGGCACTGCACAACAGGAGGATGATGAGGGGAACGGAGGTCTGCACGTGAAGGGCCGGAGTGGTTCTGTAAGCCGAGTTCTGTCGGAAGCCGGCTGCGCCGGTCTCCGGGTGAGCATTCATCTGGGACGGCGGTTGCCCGCCGCCTCGTGCGGCCTACCCGGGAGTCGTTGCGAGGCGGGCCACCTCTCCTCCCCTATTTGGCCTTGCTCCGGATGAGGTTTGCCGTGCCGTCCCCGTCGCCGGCGACGCGGTGAGCTCTTACCTCACCTTTTCACCCTTACCCGGCGCGAGCCGGGCGGTCTGTTTTCTGTGGCACTTTCTGTGGGGTCGCCCCCCCTGGGCGTTACCCAGCATCCTGCCCTGTGGAGCTCGGACTTTCCTCAGGGCCGGCGGCGCCGGCCCCGCGTTCACCCGAACCACTCCGGCCGTTCCATGCCGCGAGCGTCATGGGCCGCCTCAGGACGACTCCTCGTCCCAGGCCAGCAGGGCGCCGCAGCTCTCGCAGCTGACGACCCGCTCGTGGCGGCGGACGCGGCTCTTCATCTGCGCCGGCAGCTGGCGGAAGCAGGCGCCGCAGGCGCCCTTGCGCACGGCGGCCACCGTCAGCCCGCGGTTGCTCCGGGAGATCTCGTAGGTGCGCAGCAGGTCCCGGTCGATCCCCTCCGCCTCGGCCTCACGGCGTTGCAGCACGGCGTCGACCTCCCCCTGCAGGGTATCGAGGCGGCCCTGCAACTCGTCGATCCGGGACTGCTGCTCCTCGCGGACCCCGTCGACATCCTGCTGCTCGAGATCGACCTGCTCGCGAACGCTCTCGCTCGATTCGATGAGCTCGAGGATCTGGCCCTCGTACTCCGACATCCTCGACTTGCAGGCCTCGACCTCGATCTGGAGGGCGTCGTACTCCGTGTTGGTGCGGACCTCGGAGAAACGCGCCTCCAGCTTCTTCAACTGATCGCGGGCGTCCTCGAGCTCGTGCTCGAGGTGCCGCTGCCGGCGCTGCTGGTCCTCCAGGCGCTCGGTGAGCTCCTTGAGGTCCCGCTCGGCACGGTCGATCTCGCCGCGCCGCTTCTCGATTTCCGCGGGGTACTCGCTCTTGGCCTCTTCGAGCTCCCTGAGCTTGAGGTCGACGTCCTGGACCCTGAGCAACTGCTGCAAACCATCCTTGAGGGACACAGGACTCCTCTCTCTTGTGGAGCGAGTGGCTCCCGCACGGGTCCGACGGCCCGGCAGGTCGCGAAATACCAAACCCGATATAATAGGATAGCTGCCGGCAGGGTCAACACCGGGCCGCCGGCCGGGTCCCTCGGTTGCGGCGTGGTTGGCGGCGGCGGAAATTACCGGCCAAGGACGGAACGCCCATGCTCAAGGCCGGCTTCATCGGCGCCGGAGGACGCGCCCGCGGCGCCCACTATCCCGCCCTGGCCCGCCTCGACGGCGTGGAGATCGCCGCCGTCTGCGAGCTCGACGGCGAACGCCTGCGGCTCGTCGTCGACGAGTACGGATTCGACCGCACCTTCAGCGACCACCGGGAGATGCTGGCCACCGTCGACCTCGACGTGGTCTACTGCGTCATGCACGAGAGGTGGGTGCTGAACCCCGCTCTCGACTGTCTCGACGCCGGCAAGCACCTCTTCATCGAGAAACCCCCCGGCGCCAACAGCGGCGAGACCCGGCAGATGCTGGAGGCCGCCGTCGCCAACGACGTGTACTGCATGGTCGGGCTCCAGCGCCGCTACGCCGCCGTGACCCGCGAGGCCATGCGCCGCGTGGCCGCCAGGGGGCCGGTCTCGGTGGCCAACGTCACCTTCAACAAGAAGATCCTCGGCGGCGACGGCCGCGAGTTCACCACCACCTTGTGGGACGACGTGATCCACGTCGTCGACCTGCTGCGCCACATGGCCGGCGGCGAGGCGGTGGAGGTGACGGCGTACCGCGACCGCTTCGGCGGCGAGAGCCGCAACTGCTACACCTCCATGATCCGCTTCGACAACGGCGCCACGGGCGTCGTCTTCGGCAACCGCGCCTCGGGAGGCCGGGTGCTGCGCTCCGAGCTGCACGGCGTGGGGGTCGGGTGCTACATGGAGATCCCCCGCCAGATCGAGATTCTCGAGGACGGCGAGACCACCGTCATGGGCGGCTGGGAGGTCGACGGCGTCGACGAGGGGGACGTGCAGCGCTACGAGGGCACCCTCACCATGCACGAGCACTTCCTCGACTGCATCGAGAGCGGCGAAGCGCCTCTGACAGACCTGCGCGACGTGATCCACACCGTCGATCTGGTCGACCGGATCGAAGGCCCCCTGCCCTGACCGAAGCCCGGACACCGCACCGGAGCCTGTGGCTGGTCGTGCTCCTGGCCGCGGTCCTGCGTCTCGCCGTGGCCCTGCCCGGCATGGCGTCTCCGGAGACCGCCTTCTTCCGGCCCGACACCCCGTCCTACCTGCAGCCGGCGCTGGCCCTGCTCGAAGAGGGCCGCTACGTCGGAGCCCCGGGAGAAACCGAGCCGTACACCCTGCGCGGCCCCGGGTACCCGGCCTTCCTGGCCCTCGTCTTCGGCGTCCTCGGCAAGGGCCTTCACCTTCCGGTGCTCCTCTTCTGCGTCCTCGGGGCCCTCACCTGCGTCCCCGTGTACCGCGTCGGCTGCTGGTTCGGCGGCACCGCCGGGGGAACCGTTGCCGCCCTGCTGCTGGCCCTCAACCTCACCAGCATCTCCCAGGCCCCGTTCTACCTCTCCGACACCCTCTTCGCCCTGGTCGCGGCGTGGATGCTCTACTTCTTCGCCCGGTTCTACCTGCACCGGCGGCTGCCCGATCTGTGGCTGGCGGTCCTGCTCGACGCCGCCGGCACCCTGATCCGCCCCACGGGACTGCTGTGGATCGTGCCCTGCCTCTTCCTGGTCCTCGTCTTCCAGGGTCTCCCCGTGCGCCAACGGCTGATGGGGGCCGCGGGCTGTCTGCTCATCTTCGCCGCGGTCCTGACTCCGTGGCTGTACCGCAACTCCCTCGCCGGCGGCGGCTTCCGCCTCGACACCAACGTCGGCAACACGCTCTACTATCACAATTGCGCCGCCCTCGTGTCGGTGGTGACCGGTGTCCCCCGCGTCACCCTGCGCGACCGCTGGATCCGCGAGGCCGAAGCCGAGTTCGCCGCCCATCCCGGCCGCTACCCCGACGAGGACGCCCGCACCGGCTACAAGCTCGCCAGGGCCCGTGAGCTGATCGGCGCCCACAAGTGGACCTACCTGCGGCTGCACTTCAACCCCTCGATCCTGCTGCCCGACGCGCCGACCTTCTGCGAGCTTCTCGGACTGACGCAGTCGGGCCGGGGCACCCTCGACGTGCTGCACCGCCAGGGGATTCCCGCCGCCGTGCGCCACTACTTCGGCGACCGCACCTGGCTGCTGCTGCCCCTGCTGCCGGCCCTCGCCGTCGTCGGGGCGACCTACCTCGGATGCCTGGTCCAACTCGGGCGGTGGATGCACCGCCGGGAGTGGTTCCTCGGCTGCGTCTTTCTCGCCTTCGTGGCCTACTACCTGGTTCTGCCCGGCCCCGTGGTCATGCCCAGGTACCATCTGCCCGCCCTCCCCCTGATGTGCGTCATGGCAGGGGCGGTGTGGGCATCCTGGACGCGGCGGCCCGGATGAACCGCGACCACCGCCTGCGGCTGCTCGCCTGCCTCACCGTCGCCTTCTGGACCGTCGTCTTCCTGCAGGCCCCCATCGCGCAGGACCCCGCCTATCACCGGTTCGCCGATCAGAGGACCCTCCTCGGCATCCCCCACTGCCTCAACGTGATCTCCAACCTGCCCTTCCTCCTGGTGGGTCTGTGGGGGTTGCGCGCCCTCTTCCGCCTCGCCGCGACCGAGCAGGCCTTCCTGCGTCCGACGGACGCGCTGCCCTACCAGGTCCTCTTCCTCTCGGTGGCGCTCGTCGGGCTCGGCTCCGCCTGGTATCACCTGGACCCCGGCAACGGGACACTGGTGTGGGACCGCCTGCCCATGAGCGCCGCCTTCATGGCCTTTCTCGCCGCCGCCCTCGCCGAGCGCGTGGACCGGCGGGCGGGTCTCCTGGCGCTGCCGCCGCTGGTCGCCTTCGGCCTCTTCAGCGTGCTCTACTGGCACTTCACCGAGCAGGCGGGGGCCGGAGACCTCCGCTACTACATCGTGGCGCAGGCCTACCCGGTGGTCTTCGTGCCCCTCATGGTCCGCCTCCTGCCTTCACCGTACACGCGCGGCTCCGATCTCTACGGGGCGGCCGTGATCTATGGGCTCGCGAAAGGCGCCGAGATTCTCGACCCGTCGGTGTACGCCGCCGGTGGATGGATCAGCGGACACACCTGCAAGCACCTGCTCGGCGCTCTCGGCGCCGGGTGGGTGCTGCGCATGCTCCGGCGCCGCCGGCTCGTCGAGGAGCCGCAGGGCCGGTCCGGGGATCGACGCGGGAGGGTGGACTAGTTGACTGCGGGCCCGGGCGCACGGCCCTGGCGCAGGGCGGAGGCCCGCCGCCTCAGGCGGGCGGCCTCGTCGGCCTGTCCGGCATCCAGGATCGCCGCCAGGTCCTCCATGACCAGTGCCAGCGCAAGGGGAGGTCCGCCGGCCCCCTGGTACGAGGCGACGGCGCGCTGGTACTGGGTGACCGCCTCGTCCCGCCGGCCCTGGTAATCGTACAGGCGGCCCAGGGCATGGTGAGCGAGAGCCACGTCCTCGTGATCGGGTCCGTACAGACTCTCGAAACGGCCGCGGGACTCACCGTAGTACCGCTCCGCCTTCCCCAGATCGTCGCCGATGAGGTTCTCGAAGCCGAAGGCGTAGAGCTGCAGGGCGAGGGCGCGTTCGGCGAGGGAGTCCGCCCGCGACGTGTCGCCCCGCGACCGCACGACCCTGCTGAGACCGTGCAGGGTATAGGACATCGTCCGGTCTTCGGGGAGCAGGTCCACGAAACCCTCCTCCCCCAGTTGCAGGATCTCGGACCAGTGGCTCTCGGCCCGGTCGACGCGGCCGAGGCGCAGACTGATCTCGGCCAGGGAGCCGAGGGTACGTGCCAGGACCAGGCCCGAGAGGCTGTCTGCCGCCATCCGCTCCCGCTGCAGGGCCAGCACCTCGACGTACAGGCTCTCCGCCCGGGCCAGGTCGCCCCTCATGGCGCGGCCCATGGCCAACCCGGTGAGAGCGGCCAGCCGGCCCTCGCGGGACCCCGCGGAGCCAGCCTCTTCCAAGGCGGCGCCGAAGTGGGTCACGGCCCGGTCGTAGAGCTTGTCGTGGAGGGCCTTCTGGCCGCCGCGGACCCGCACCTGCCAGGGCTCCAGCTCCGGCTCGCCACAGCCGCCGAGGGCCCCCGCGAGCAGGCAGGCGGTGATTGCGGGAAGGAGAACCGAGGCGTCACGCATGGGGGTTGAACCAAAGGGCGGGTCCTGAAACCGTCAACACAGTTGCGCGGGGGCGGGGCCCTTCGCCTAGGTACGGGTTCACCCCAGCCCCATCCCCTTCCCAGGAGAGCGGAAGGCCAAGGTGAACGCCGTCGGCAACGATCTGGTCTACCTGGACGACCCGGAGATCGCCGAGCACCACCTCCGGCCCCGCTTCGTCGCGCGCGTGTGCGCTCCCGGCGAGCGCCACCGCCTGGCCGGCAGCGGCGAGCCCCTGGTGCTGCTGTGGTCGCTGTGGGCCGCCAAGGAGGCCGCCTACAAGGCAGCCGGCAAGATGCGCCCGGGCCTGGTCTTCGCGCCGCGCCTCTACGAGGTGGACACCGCCATGAGCCGGGTCCGCTACCGGGATGTGGTGATGGCCGTCCGGCTCTCAACGGACCCGCTGTGGGTCCACGCGGTGGCGGTCTGCGGCGGCGGAGACCCGGGGCGGGCGGTGACCGGTGTGCAGCCCATCCCCGGCGGACGTCATCAGAGCCAAGCCGTGCGCGACCTCGCCCGGCGCGGGGTGGCCGCCCACTTCGGCCTGCAGGAGCCGCGCCTGGCCATCGAGAGGCCCCGCGACCCCGGGGCCCGGGACGGCCTGGCGCCGCCCCGGCTGCTGCTCGACGGGCGGCCGTCCGGCATCGACATCAGCCTCTCCCACGACGGACCCTTCGCGGCCTTCGCCGCCCTGCCTCAGGAGGCCTCTCCGGCTTCGAGCCGCTGACGCAGGCCGCGCTCTTCCTCGGCCAGCCCGGCCACGTCGGCAAGCACCCGCCGCCCCGCCTTGATCTGGTTGCGCAGCAGCCGCGGGTCCTCCCCGTCGAAGGCGGACAGGTCGACAGGGGCGCCGAAGGCGACGATCACCGGGGGGCCCGAGCCGGTGTAGTTGTAGACCGTCTCGCGGGCCAGGTTGTCGCTGATCCCGTTGATGAAGACGGGGATGACGATGGCCTGCGACTGCAGGAGGACGCGTCCGAACCCGGGCTCGGCGGGCAGCAGCTCGTAGGGGTCCGGTCCCCTTCCCCGCGTGCCCTCGGGGTGAATGCCGACGAAGGTCTCCGGTGACCGCAGCTGCTCGATCAGGAAGTCGAGACTGGCGCGGGTGACGCCGCGTTTGGCCCGCGGCCGGAAGATCGGCGGGTACATGTTGCAGGAGCTGGCCAGGAGGTTTACGAGAATGCCGAGGGGGTTGTCGTAGAAGAAGTTGGAGCGCACGGGGAAGAACCAGCGCCGCCAGAAGCCGACGTGCTCCACGAGGTGGGCGAGGATGAAGAACTGGTCGAGGAAGGTGCGGTGGTTGGCCGCCATGATCACCCCCCGGTCGGGCTCCAGGGAGGCAACCCGCTCGAGCCCGATCAGGTGGGTCCGGCGGCTGGTGCCCAGCATCACGAACCGCCGCTGCAGGCGCAGGTTGAGCCAGTAGAAGGCGCGTTGCACCGCCGGCGTCTCGTTCATCCACCCCGCGAAAGCGAGGCCGAGACGCTCGACGTGGTTCAGGCTGGCCCGTTCATCGGCGGGTATGCGCACGAGGCCGCCCGGGCAGTGGAGGGGGTGCGGCGGGGATCAACCCGAGGTGGCCACGATCAGGTTCACCGCGTCGCCCACGGTGGCCACCTGATCGGCGTCGTCATCCGAGACCTCGATGCCGAAAGCGTCCTCGATCTCCAGCACGATGTCGACGAGGCGGGCGGAGTTGACCTCCAGGTCGTTCTGCAGCGAGGTCTCCATGGAGACCCCCGACAGGGCTTCCTCGTTCTTGGCGAAGGGCTTGAGGATGGCGACGATCTTGTCGAAGACTTCCTGCGTGTTCATCGAGTCGTTCCTTCGTTGCGGTGAAGTGGTTTTCTGGTCAGTCGAATTTCCGGAAGATGACGCAGCCGTTGACGTCTCCGAAGCCGAAGCTGGCCTTGGCGATGACCGCGAGATCGGGGGCCTCCACGGTCTCCTGGGGAATGCGGTCGGCGTAGGCCTCCAGCTCCGGGTGCAGATCTTCGCAATTCAGCGACCCGTGGACAAATCCCTCGTGCAGCTCGAGAACGGCGGCGACGCACTCGAGTCCGCCGGCGGCGCCGAGGCCGTGGCCGATGAGGGACTTGGTGCTCTGGATCCAGGGCATGTGGCGAGGCTCGCGGCCGAGGGCCCGGGACCAGTTGTGGACCTCGTGGGGATCGGCGAAGGTGGCGGTGAGGTGGCCGTTGACGGCGTCCACCTCCTCGCCGGAAATACCGGCCATGTCGAGGGCCGCCCCCAGGCAGCGCTGCACGCTCACCGGGTTCGGCGCCGTCATGCTGCCCCCCTGGCGATGGCCGCCGCAGTTGAGGGCGCAGCCGATGACTTCGGCGTAGATGCGGGCGCCGCGCTCGCGGGCGCTTTCCAGATCTTCGAGCATGAGCACGCCGGCGCCCGACCCGGGCACGAACCCGGCGGCGCTGGCGCTCATGGGGCGGGAGGCGGCCCCGGGCTCGTCGTTCTTCGTGCGGTTGAGGACGCGCATGGCGTCGAAGCCGGCCCAGATGTAGTGGGAGTGGCCCTCGGAGCCGCCGGCCAGCATGCGCCGCGCCAGTCCGTCGCGGATGCGGTGATAGCCCTGGATGACCGCCTCGGTGCCGGTGTTGCAGGCGCTGGAGTTGGTGCTCACCTGGTTGCCCAGGCCGAGCTTGCCGGCGATGCGGGCGCTGTTGCCGCTCGACATGATCTGCTCGACCATGGTGCTGCCGAGGCGCTTCACCCGGCCAGCCTGGGTGCGCGGCGCCAGGGTCTCGGCGATCGTGTCGATGCCGCCGATGCCGGTGCCGATGATGCCTCCCGTGTCCCAGTCGGGCTCGCCGCCGTCGAGGTCGGGCAGGTCCAGGCCGGAGTCGGTCCACGCGTCGATGGTGGCGATGGCGGCGTAGATCATGTTGGCGTTCATGGCGAACAGCTCTTCGCCGGTGAGGTAGCGGCCCTGGATCCCCTCCACGTCGTCGGGAATGCCGCCCACCTGGCAGGCGAAGTTCAGGTCGGCGAGCTGCTGGTGAAAGGTGATACCGCTGACGCCGTCGCGAAGGGCCCGGCCGAACTCCTGGAGGCCGTGGCCGTTGGGGGCCAGCACCCCCATGCCGGTGACGACGACGCGCGTTTCAGAATTGTTCACGGGCGACTCCCATTCCGGAGACCGTGCCACCGGCCACGTAGGTCCCGTCGGCCAGCTTCAGCTCGACCTTCGATTTCAGCTTCCTCCTTCTCCAGAACATCTTCTCGGCGGAGACGCGCACCGTCTCCCCCGGCCCCACGACGCGCTCGAACTCGACCTCGGCGTCGGTGAAGAGGGTGACCGTCTTCGCCACCTCCGGCGCCGGCAGCTCCATGCCCAGCAGGTGGATGCCGAGGGCCACCAGTCCCGTCTGGCACATCGTCTCGATGAGGATCACCCCCGGGGTCACGGGATGCCCCGGGAAGTGGCCGGCGTAGAACGTCTCGTCGTCGCGGAAGGTGTACTCGCCCACGGCGCTGGTCTCGCCCAGCTCCACGAGGCGGTCGATGAACCGGAAGGGCCGCTGCTGCGGAATGAGGTCCAGGACCTGCTCCGGCGTCAGCATCAGCCCCGGTCCATGATGCCGCCGACGCTGTGCTCGGAGCGCAGCGGGTAGTCGGGGTAGGCGATGCCGAGGAACATGCCGACCTTGGCGTCCTTCACCGTGTAGATGTGCTCGCCGTCGACCAGCACCTTCGCCGTGCCGATGGCGACGGCGGAGCCGGATTCCCTGAGCTGGGAGAACCGGCGGATGTCGACCTCGTAGCGCACCGTCTTGTTGTAGGGGCGGATCTGGCCGGCGAACTCCACCTCCTTGCAGCCGAGGGCCCGCCCCGAGCCCGGGGCGCCGCAGGCGGCGATGTAGAGTCCCACGAGCTGCCAGACGCCGTCGACGCCGAGGCATCCGGGCTGCACCGGGTCGGAGCGGAAGTGGCAATGGAAGAACCAGTCGGCCGGAGCGATGTCCTGCTCGCCGACGATGCGGCCCCGCGGCCCCCGGCGCTCGAGCTCGGTGACCCGCGTGATCATGAGCATGGGCGGAGCCGGCAGGCGAATGAACTCCTCGGGCGCGTCGACGACGAGGTTGCCCTGGGACAGGGCCAGCAGCTCCTCCGGGTCGTAGTGCCCGCGCTCGACGAACTCGGCGTGGGTCACGGGCCGTCCCCCGCGTCGATGCGCATGGCCGACCAGGTCAGCCCCGCGCCGACGACGACCAGGATGAGGGAGTCGCCCTCGTCCATGTCGTCCCAGCACTGGGAGAGGACGCCGGGCGCCCCGGCGGCCCCGGTGTTGCCGAAGCGGTCGACGTTGTACCAGTGGGCGTCCTCTTCCAGGCCGAGCCGCCGGGCGACGGCCTCCAGCATCAGCAGGTTGGCCTGGTGGCCGATGAAACGCACCCGGCCGCCCGTTGCCGCGGTGCGCTCGCGGGCGCCCGGCAGCAGGCTCCCGGCGGAGGAAGCGGTCGTCTTGATGGCGAAGCGCTGCACCGCGTTGCCGTCCTGCCAGAAGTGGCCGAAACGAGGGATGCGCACCGCCTCGCAGCGCGCCGAGTCGGCCGCCAGGGTCGTCTCCACCACCCGCAGGGGGCCCGGTTCCCGCGAGGAGACGACGGCGGCGCTCGTGCCGTCGCCCCACAGCACCGCCGTGCGGCGGTCGCCGTAGTCGATTGCGCGGGTCGTGTTCTCCGGGTTGACGACGAGCACGAAGGGGGGAAGGCCGGACATCGAGGACAGGAAGTGCAACTGGGCGCCGAAGGTGGAGCAGGCCGAGTTGAGGTCGATCCCCGGCGCGTCGATCTCGAGGGCCGCGGCGATCCGGCTGGCCTCGGCCGGGATGGCGGTGTCGGGGTAGCACCCGCCGGCGATCACCAGTCCGATCTGCTCGCGGCCGACTCCGGCCCGCTCGAGGGCCAGCCCGGAGGCGCGCACCGACGTCTCGGCGTTGTCGTAGACCGCCGCCTCCCGCGCCTGCCGCGGGTCGCCGTTGCGGGTCTGGCGGATGTAGTCCAGGGGCAGCACCGTGCGGCGCTCGCGGATCCCCACCCGCTCGAGGATCCAGCGGTCGTCGGTGCCGATATCCAACTCCTCGAGGAACGCGTTGTCGATGGTGTTCTCGGGGTGGAAGTGCCCCATGCCGTGGATGAACAGATCCGCCATCTGGCCTCAGCCGCGAACCTCCGCCCGATCAGGGTGACGCCGGCCCGGAAAAAACAGGCGTAACAATCTGTTCTCCAACAGGTTGGGTGTCAAAGGAGAACTCTCCCTCCGGGGGTGGGCCGGGCCCGCCGTCGTTTGCACAGACACCGGTTCCGCCCCGGCCCGTCGCCGGGTCGGGTGTGATGGCGGCTCACGAGGTCAGGCCCCGGGGGCCGTCTGCGCGGGTGTCGCCTCCGGCACGGGGCCGGTGTCGGTGGGGTCTCCCGGAGGGGGCTCGGTCTCCACGCCCGGGGAACCGGTCGTGAAGAACCCCCTGCCGCAGGAGGCCAGCAGGACGAGCAGGAGCAGGAGCGCGAGAGAGCGGCGGAGCGCCATGGGGACACCTCCCGTCTACGGGGCCAGGAGATCGCGGCCAGGGCCGGGGGAGCGCAGCGGAACGGCCCCGTCCGGGGGCCGCCGGCGGGGCCGTTGCACGCACATGGTGGGCGATGCTGGATTTGAACCAGCGACCTCCGGTATGTGAGACCGGCGCTCTAACCAACTGAGCTAATCGCCCGGCGGTGAAGGCCTGGTGGGCCCACCAGGGTTCGAACCTGGGACCAACGGATTATGAGTCCGCCGCTCTGACCAGCTGAGCTATGGGCCCGGCGGGTACGACCCGGCCGGACAAAGTTGCCGACGCCGGCCGGCAGGGTCAAGACGGAGCAGCCGATCCCTGCCTCTCCAGCCGCGTCCGTTCCACCACCAGCTGGCGATGGGCGGCCTGGAGCCGCTCCACCTCGCCGGCGGCGCCGGCCTCCGAGGCCCGCCGCAGTTGCCGGGTGGCGTCCTCGATGCGGCGCGTGAGGTCCGCGCGCCGCAGCCGATGCAGGTGATCGCTCCACAGCTCCTCCAGGTGGCCGGGGTCGAAGCTCTCCATGGCGCAGGTGGAGACCAGGCGCCGGAGATCCTCGTCCACGTGGTTCAGCAAGGCCGTGAGGTCGACGTGGCCGTCCTCCGGCGGATGGACGGTGAGATAGTCCACCAGGCGGCGGACGTCGGCATCGGCGAAGAGCTCGGAAGCGAGGTGCTCCCGGCTCCGCCCGATCAGCTCCGGGTGCTGCAGCAGCAGGCCGACGAACTGGCGTTCGAGCTCGCTCCCCGTGGCCGGCTTCGGAGCGCCTCCCGCCGTGCGCGGCCGGGGAGCCCGGGTCTCCGGCTCCTCGGGGCGGGCCCGCCGCGGGCGGGACAGGGCGGCGGCCACGTCCCGCCGCAGCGCCTGCTCGTCGACCTCGAAGCGCTGGGCCACGCGGCGCAGCATGAGGTCGCGGCGGACCTCCTCCCGGCACTGGGAGAACAGGGGGACCAGCCGGTCCACGGCGCCGGCGCGGCCGGCGACGGAGGTCAGGTCGACGGCCGCCGCCATTCGGTCGAGGTAGACGTCGAGGGCGGGCGGCGCCGACTCGACGAGCTCGTCCAGGGCCCCGGCGCCGCCCTCCCGGCGGACGAAGCTGTCGGGGTCCTGACCGGCGGGAAGGGTGGCGATGCGGGTGTCGAGCTCCGTCCCGAGGAGCACCTCCACACCGCGCTCGGCCGCCGTGCCCCCGGCGGCGTCGCCGTCGAAGAGCAGGACGACGCGCTCCGCGTAACGCCCCAGCAGGCGCGCGTGGCCCGGCGTCAGGGAAGTCCCGGAGGAGGCGACGACGTGGGTGGCGCCGTGCTGCACCAGGCCGACGACGTCCATGTATCCCTCGACCACCAGCGCCGTCCGGCGGCGGCGGATCGACTCCCGGGCCGCGGCCATCCCGTAGAGCACGCCGCTCTTGTGATAGATGGGGGTCTCCGGAGAGTTGAGATACTTCGGCTCGTCGTCGTCGCGCAGGGCCCGCGCGCCGAATCCGATGGTGCGGCCCGACAGGTTGGTGATTGGAAAGACGACGCGGTCGCGGAAGCGGTCGTAGTGGCCGCGGCCGGAGCGGCCCTGCAGGGCGAGGCCGGCCTGCTCCAGCTCCTCGGCGCGGAAGCCCCTCCTGGGCTTGGTCGCCATGTCGAGGAAGCTGGTCCACCCCCCCGGCGCGTAGCCGAGGCGGAAGGCCTCGGCGGTCTCGTCGGTGACCCCGCGGCGGTGCAGATAGCGCAGCGCCGCCGCGCCCTCGGGACGGCGCAGCATATACTGGAAGTACTTCGCCGCCAGCTCGTTGGCCCCGAAGAGCCGGTCGTTGCGCTCGTCGTCGGCCGCGGCGCCCCCGGACCGCGGCAGCGGGATCCCGGCGCGCCCGGCGAGGAAGGTGAGGGCCTCGAAGAAAGAGACCTTGTCGATCTCCTGGAGGAACTTGTAGATGTCGCCGCCGACGCCGCAGCCGAAGCAGTGGTAGATCTGGAGCTCGGGATTGACGTTGAAGGAGGGCGTGTTCTCGTCGTGGAAGGGGCACAGCCCCAGCCAGTTGCGGCCCTGTTGGCGGAGTTGGACGTGCTCCGAGACGACCTCGACGATGTCGGTGGCCGCCTTGACGCGCTCGATGGTATCCCGGGGAATTTCGGGCATGGGCAGGGGCGGAGAGAGAACCGGGCGCGGACAAGCTACCCCTCCCCCCGAACCGGGTCAAAGGCCCCGGGCGGGCAGCGGGTCCCGGCGCTCCGGGGGTGTTTGCGCTTGACAACGCCGGGCGGCTTGGATAACTTGACCGAGCGCTGTTGAAAGCGCCTTTCCTCCCAACGTCCGGGGCTCCACTTCCGGATCCCCCTGATCTCAACTCGAATACCCCAGCGCAGCCAGCCGGCTGACCAGTGTCCGCGGTTCCTGTCGCCGGACCTGCGGCGCGGCGGTATCCGGTCTTACGAGATCTGACTTACACGGCCGGCCGCTCCTTGCCGGTCCCCCGGGCGGCTCCGCCGCCTCACTTCACCCCCCCTCCGCAGCAACCAGCCCACCCTTCGAAAGGTTACGATCCGCATGCCCCCGCAGCGCCCGAACAGCGAACGCACCGAGCGCGGCAACAGCCGCTCCCGCTACCGCAGCAACCGCGACCGGCCCCCGGTCGTGCGTCAAGCGCCAGCCCAGGACGGCGACGGTCTCCCCGAGCGCACCGAGCGCCCGGAACACCCCGAGAGCACCTCCGAGTCCAGGTCGCGGGTCGAGCGCCTGAACATCATCGAGCTGCAGGCGATGAACATCCTCGACCAGCAGTCGCTGGCCAAGGACCTCGGCGTGCTGGACTACCACTCGCTGCGCAAGCAGGAGCTGATCTTCTCGATCCTGAAGGCGCAGACCGAGCGCAGCGGCCTGCTCTTCGCCCAGGGCGTCCTCGAGGTCCTCGAGGAGGGCTTCGGGTTCCTGCGGTCCCCGACCTACAACTACCTGCCGGGACCCGACGACATCTACGTCTCCCACTCCCAGATCAAGCGTTTCAGCCTGCGTTCGGGAGACACGATCTCCGGACAGGTGCGACCGCCCAAGAACGACGAGAAGTACTTCGCCCTGCTGCGCGTGGAGGCGATCAACTTCGAGGACCCCGAGGTCACGAAGAACAAGACGATCTTCGAGAACCTCACGGCCCTGCATCCGCGGGAGCGGCTCCAGCTCGAGCACAATCCCAAGAACATGACGACGCGCATCCTCGACCTGCTCTCGCCCATCGGCAAGGGACAGCGCGGACTGATCGTGGCGCCGCCGTACACCGGCAAGACGATGCTGCTGCAGAACCTGGCCAACGCCATCACCACCAACCATCCCGAATGCGTCCTCATCGTGCTGCTCATCGACGAGCGCCCCGAGGAGGTGACGGAGATGTCGCGCTCGGTCAAGGGCGAGGTGGTGAGCTCCACCTTCGACGAGCCGGCTACGCGGCACGTGCAGGTGGCGGAGATGGTCATCGAGAAGGCCAAGCGCCTCACCGAGCACCGCCGCGACGTGGTGATCCTCCTCGACAGCATCACCCGCCTGGCGCGGGCCTACAACGTGGTCACGCCCCATTCGGGACGCATCCTCACCGGCGGCGTCGACTCCACGGCGCTGCAGCACCCGCGCCGGTTTTTCGCGGCGGCGCGCAACGTCGAGGAGGGCGGCTCCCTGACCATCATCGGCACCGCCCTCGTCGACACGGGCAGCCGCATGGACGAGGTGATCTTCGAGGAGTTCAAGGGCACCGGCAACATGCAGGTCACCCTCGACCGGCGCCTGAGCAACCGCCGCACCTGGCCGGCCATGGACGTGACCGCCACGGCGACCCGGAAGGAGGAGCTGCTGCTCTCGGAGTTCGAGCTCACCCGCTCCCACATCCTCCGCCGCATCCTCAACCAGATGGGGGTCGTGGAGGGCATGGAGTTCCTCCTCGAGCGCATGGACGGCACGTCGTCGAACGAGGAGTTCCTCAAGGCGATGAACGACTGAGCGCTTCCCCCGGGACCGCTCTTGCCGATACCGGTCCGTATCTTATTTTCCCGTCACTGACTCGCAGCGAGCCGGAGCGATGAAACAAGACATCCACCCAGAGTACAAACCGGTCATCTTCTACGACGTCAGCGTCGACTTCAAGGTGCTGACGCGGTCGACGGCGACTTCCGACGAGAAGATGGCCTGGGACGACGGGCAGGAGTACCCCGTCATCCGCTTCGACCTGAGCTCGGCGTCGCACGCCTTCTACACCGGCAAGGAGCAGCAGCTCTCCGAGAGGGGCGGCCGCATCGAGCAGTTCCGCCAGCGCTACGCGGACTTCAACGCCGGCAAGACGGACAAGGCGGAGGAGGCACCGGCCGAGACGCCGGCTGCCGAAGCGACCGACGGTTAGCCGCCTCGGCGGCGACGACGGGTGATGGGCGGAGGCGCGCGCGGCGCTTCGGCCCATCGCCCGTTTTTTGTGTCTCGGAAGGATGCCGCGGAGGGAGGCGGCTGACGTGCTCGAACGGCTGCAGGAGATCGAGAGGCGCTACGCCGAGCTCAACGAGCGGCTCTCCCAACCGGAGGTGGCGCGCAACGCCGCCGAGTTCCGCAAGCTGGCCCGGGAGGCGGGCGATCTCAAGGAGACCGTGGAGACCACGGCGCGCTACCGGGAGGTCCTGGTGCGCCGGGACGAGGCGCGGCAGATCCTCGCCGACGGCGGTGACGAGGAGCTTCTCGAGCTGGCGCGCGCCGAGCTGGAGACGCTCGACCCCGAAGTCGAAACCCTCACGGAGGCCCTCAAGCTGCTGCTGGTCCCCAGGGACCCCAACGACGCCCGCAACGCCATCGTCGAGATCCGCGCCGGCGCCGGCGGCGACGAGGCCGGCCTCTTCGCCGCCGATCTCTACCGGATGTACGACCGCTACGCCGAGCGCCGCCGCTGGGCCATCGAGCCCCTGTCGTCGAGCACCAACCCCGCCGGCGGATTCAAGGAAGCGGTCCTCCTGGTCTCGGGCGCCGGCGCCTTCGGCCGTCTCAAGTTCGAGAGCGGCGTGCACCGCGTGCAGCGGGTCCCCAAGACCGAGGCCAGCGGCCGGATCCACACCTCGGCGGCCTCGGTGGCGGTCCTCCCCGAGGCCGAGGAGGTGGACGTCCACATCGACCCCGAGGATCTGGAGATCGACGTCTTCCGCTCCGGCGGCCCCGGCGGCCAGAGCGTCAACACCACCGACTCGGCCGTCCGCGTCACCCACAGGCCCACCGGCCTGGTGGTCAGCTGCCAGGACGAGAAGTCCCAGTTGAAAAACAAGACCAAGGCCCTCAAGGTCCTGCGGGCGCGGCTGCTGGAGCTGCGGAAGGCGGAGCAGGAGGCGGAGCTGTCGCGGGAGCGCCGGCAGCAGATCGGCTCCGGGGACCGCAGCGACAAGATCCGCACCTACAACTTCCCCCAGGGCCGGGTCACCGACCACCGCGTCAAGCTCAGTCTGTACCAGCTCGAGGAGGTTCTCGACGGGGGCATCGATGCCTTCGTCGAGGAGCTGATCTCCGCCGAGCAGCAGCGCGTCCTGGCCGCCGGGCCCGCTCCGGCCTGATGGCCGGCGACGGACGCCGCTGGAAACTCCTCGACCTGCTGCAGGAGGCCAGCGGCTTTCTCGACTCCCGGGGCCTCGACAGCCCCCGTCTGGAGGCGGAACTGCTGCTGGCAGCCGCTCTCGGCGTCCGCCGCCTCGACCTCTACCTGCAGTTCGACAGGATTCTCGCCGCCGCCGAGGTCGAGGCCTTCCGCGGCTTCGTGCGCCAGCGCCTGGCGGGGCGGCCGTCCCAGTACATCACCGGGGAGGCCGGGTTCCGCCTCCTCGACCTGCACGTGGACGACAGCGTCCTGGTGCCCCGCCCCGAGACCGAGCTGCTGGTGGAGGAGTCCCTGGCCTTTCTCGCCGGCGCGCCCCCGGGACCCGTCCTCGATCTGGGCTGCGGCTCCGGCGCCATCGCCATCGCCGTCGCCCGCGAGCACGAGGGCGTCCAGGTGGTGGCCAGCGACCTGTCCCATGAGGCGCTGGTCCTGGCGCGGCGGAACGCCCGGCGCCACGGGCTCGAGGACCGCATCCGCTTCGTGTGCGGGGACCTGTGCGCCCCCTTGGGGGCGCGGCGCTACCGGGCCGTGCTCTGCAACCCTCCCTACATCGCCACCGCCGATCTGGAAACCCTCGAGCCCGAGGTCCGCGACCACGAGCCGCGCCTGGCCCTCGACGGCGGCCCCGACGGGCTCGACCTGATCCGCAGGGTTGCCGGGACCATCCTGCCTCATCTGGAGCCGGGGGGGCGGCTGTTCCTCGAGATCGGGGCCCGCCAGTCCGAGGAGGCTTCCCGCCTGGTCCGCGACGCCGGCTTCGGCGAGCCCGAGGTGCGTCCCGACGTGGCCGGCCTCCCCCGGCTGATCATCGCCGCGGCGCCTTCCTGACCCCCGGGCGGGCCTCCCCGGCCGCCGCCGGCACCACTCATCCCCGGCCCACCGCCTGCGTGAACCCCGGTTCACGCCGATGTCCCCCACTGCACACGGCCCCTCCTGGCGGACCGCATCCCCGCCGGATCACAACCCTTTGATATTCCTGGTGTTGCGCGAGGGGCCGGCAGCTCGCGGAGATGGCACGCTCCTTGATTCGTCCCCATTCGTGAAATCCCTTGACAATATGCACAAATCTGCACTATTCTTTTGTGCATCGACGAGGTGCCCACTCCAAAGCGGACCGTGGCTCGCGGCCCCACCCCTTCAAAAGGAGTCAAGCGATGGTCTCCAAAAACACCGGCGACGCACCGAAGGACAAGCAGAAGGCCATGGATCAGGCCCTCGCCCAGGTGCAAAAGCAGTACGGCAAGGGCGCCATCATGCGCCTGGGTGAGTCCCAGGTTGTCGATGTCGACGTCATCCCTACGGGGTGTCTCTCGCTCGATGCCGCTCTCGGCATCGGCGGCCTGCCGCGCGGCCGGGTCATCGAGATGTTCGGTCCCGAGTCGGCGGGCAAGACGATGTGCGCCCTCACCGCGGTCGCCCAGGCGCAACAGCGCGGGGGCACCGCCGCCTTCATCGACGCCGAGCACTCCCTCGACGTCGGTTTCGCCCGCCGCCTCGGCATCGACGTCGAGAACCTCCTGGTCTCCCAGCCCGACTGCGGCGAGGAGGCGCTGGAGATCACCGACACGCTGGTGCGCTCCGGCGCCATCGACGTGGTCGTCGTCGACTCGGTGGCCGCCCTGGTGCCGCGCGCCGAGCTCGAGGGAGAGATGGGAGACTCGCAGATGGGTCTGCAGGCCCGGCTCATGTCCCAGGCCCTGCGCAAGCTCACCGGATCGATCCAGAAGTCGCGCACCACCGTGATCTTCATCAACCAGCTGCGCATGAAGATCGGTGTCATGTTCGGCAACCCGGAGACGACCACGGGCGGCCGGGCCCTGTGCTTCTACGCTTCCGTCCGCCTCGACATCCGCGGCATCGGCACCATCAAGGACGGAGAGGAGGTCATCGGACGGCGCACGCGCATCAAGGTGGTCAAGAACAAGGTGGCGCCGCCCTTCCGCGAGGCCGAGTTCGACATCATGTTCCGCGGCGACGACGTGGGCATCTCCCGCGAGGGCGACCTCATCGACCTCGGCGTGCAGCACCGGGTCGTCGACAAGAGCGGCACCTGGTTCTCCTACGGCGGCGAGCGCCTCGGCCAGGGCAAGGAGAACGCCCGCCTCTTCCTGCGCGAGAATCCCCAGCTCGCCGGACAGATCGAGGACGAGGTGCGCCACCTGCTGGAGATCCCGCTGCCGGAGAACCCGGATCCCGGCGGCGACGGCACGGAGGCAGCGGCCCCGGCCAAGGCACAGAAAGCGGCGGCCTGACGCCCTTCTTCCACGGAGCGGCCCCCGCGTCCTCCCGCCCGGAGGGCTTCCGGGAATCCTGACCGCGGCGGCCGCTCCCCCTCCCCCTGCTCCCCGGCCTCCCCGGTGGCCTCCCCTGCGAGAGGGGCTGTCGCTCGACTCGACAGCCCCTCTCGTTACATTTCCGCGGGCCATGGATCCCAACTGGGTCGTCAAGAAAAACGAGTGGTCGTCGGAATCCGCCGGCGCCATACCCTTCCTGGAGGCCGTGCGCGTCCTGTTCGCCGTGCACGAGCTGATCGAGCGGTTTCCCGTGCTCCTCGAGTACCACCTGCGCAGCGACATCCGCCGCCGGGTCTCGGCCTCCGGCCTGCGCTCCGTCCGAGGCGACTTCCACGTGCAGACGATCTGCCGCTACCTGGAGCAGTCCTCCGAAGGGGTCTTCGTCATCGAACGCCACCTGCCCCCCGACCTGGAGGAGGACCGGGCCCTCCTGCTGCAGGCCCTCGAGCAGGCCGGGGGAGCCTGATGGCCGCCGCCGTCCGCGTCCTCTTCGACGAGGGGGCCATCGCCCGGAGGGTGTCGGCCCTGGCCGCCCAGATCGCCGCCGACCACGGCGGGAGGCCGCCCGTGATCGTGGGCATCCGCAACGGGGCCGTGCCCTTCATGATGGATCTGCTCCGCGCCCTCCCGGCCCCCTGGCGCCCCGACCTCGTCTTCGACTTCCTCGACGCCACCTCCTACGCGGGGTCCCGGTCCACCGGCGACATACGCCTGGCCGGGGACCTCGTCGTCCGCGTCGAGGGACGGGAGGTTCTCGTCGTCGACGGCATCGTCGACACGGGCCGGACGATGGAGGCCGTGCTGAATCACCTGCGGGGCAAGAAGCCCTCCCAAGTCCGCGTCTGCACCTTGCTGGACAAACCGAGCCGCCGCGCCGTGCCCGTGCGGATCGACTACTGCGGCTTCGAGGTGGAGGACCTGTTCGTCGTCGGCTACGGGATGGATCTCGACCAGCGCTACCGCGGTCTGCGCCATATCGGCGTCGTCGAAGACAGTGCCTGAAGCCGCCGCGAAGATCCCAGCAGACGGGGACGGCCCTCGGGAGCCTGGCCCTCATCGCGGTAACGGGCCGAGACCCGGCGGGAGCGACGCCATCCGGGGCCCCTTCCTCCCGAGGGCCTCCGCCAAGTCCTGTCACGCCCTCGCCCGGCGAGAGCTTGCGCTCCTCTCGGCGCCGGCTGCACGGGCGCCATTTGCGATGCCCGCGGCCTCCCCTGAAATTCGCTGAAAGCCGCGGCCGGCGGAGGGGACGAACCGACACACGGCCGGCCAGCGGCGGTCCCGGCGCCCCCGAGAGGCGCCGCCCCTCCATCCGGAGAAGCAGACCATGGCTGAAGAGAGACCCCCCAGGAAGCGCGGCAAGACCCCCCTGATCCTGTTGTCCCCTGCCAAGTCGCTCGACTTCGAGACGCCCGCGCCAACGAGCAAGGCCGGTGTCCCCCGGTTTCTGGACGACCAGACCGGCGAGCTGGCCGGCCTCCTCAAGAACAAGACCGCCGTCGAGCTGGCAGGGCTGATGGGCCTGAGCGCGAGGCTGGCGGAGCTCAACTTCCAGCGTTACCAGAGCTTCGACCCCGCCGTCGTCCGCGCGCAGGCCAGGAAGTCCGGCCGCAACGGGGGCCGCGGCCGGGAGGCCACTCCCCCGGCGGCCAAGCAGGCCCTGTGGGCCTTTACGGGCGACGTGTACCAGGGCTTCGACGCCCCCTCCCTCAAGGGGCGGGACATCGACCGCGCCGACCAGCGCATCCGCATCCTCTCCGGCCTCTACGGGTATCTCAGGCCCCTCGACCTGATGCTCCCCTACCGGCTGGAGATGGGCACCAAGCTGGAGACGCCCCGGGGCCGGGGTCTCTACCAGTTCTGGGGCAGCGCCATCACCGAAGGCCTGGCCGAGGAGGGACCGCCCTGGATCTGCAACCTGGCGAGCCAGGAGTACTACCGGGCGGTGCGCGAGAAGGAGCTGCCGTGCCCGGTGGTGCACCCGGTCTTCCAGGACGAATCGGGGGGGACGTTCAAGGTGATGGGCATGTTCGCCAAGCACGCCCGCGGCCTCATGGCCCGGTGGCTGGTCGACAACGACGTGCGGGACCCGGGGGACCTGCCGGAGTTCGATGGCGGCGGCTACCGCTTCAGCGCCCCGGACTCGTCCCCGTCGGCGCCTGTATACAGACGCCCGGCGACTGCCAGGTAGGGCCACTCACCCCCGAGCGTGCCGGCCGCCGAGCGGGGAGGATCTGATCTGCCTCAGGCGCCCGGCGCTACCCGCGCAGCCCCGTCTTGGTGAAAGCCCGCCGCAGCGTCTCGCAGCACATGGCCGCGGCCGCCATGGGGTCGTACCCCGGCCGGCGGTGGACGGCCATGCTCACCTCCGCCGTGACGCAGCCGCCGTAGCCGGCGGCAGCCATCCGCCGCAGGTAGTCGCAGTAGTCGAAGGGCCCCTCCCCCGGGATCAGGAACTCGAAGTCGGGCACCCGCCCCCGCTGGTCCTTCACGTGGGTGTGCGCCGCCCACGGCGCCAGCAGCTCCACGCTGCGTCCCGTGGGGATGCCGCTGACCTCGAAGTGGCTGATGTCGAAGTTGAGCCGCAGGTGCGGCGAGTCCACCTGCCGAAGCAGCTCGACGACCTTCCCGGGCTGCTCGCACAGTCCGTCGCCGATGTGCGGCTCCAGGGCCAGGACCACCCCCCGGGACGCGCAGTAGTCGACGATCTCGCCCAGCCTGTCGAGGACGAAGCCCTCGCCGCCGTTCCAGGTCTCCGGCGTGCTGCCGAGGACGCTGTCGAGCACCGGGGGGCCAAGGGGGCCGGCCCAGTCGACGCAGAGGTCCGCGGCGCCCGTGAGCCGGCGCCAGTTCTCGGCGTGGGCGTCCGCCTCCGGGCTGAGCAGGGAGGAGTGGCCGCCCACGGCGGTCAGCTCCAGGCGGTGCTCGTCGAGGAGGCGCCGGATGCGCCGGCGCTCGGCGGCGTCGAGGGTGTCCAGCTCGGTGGTGAAGCCGCGGATGACGGCGATCTCCACACCGTCGAAGCCGAGCCCCGCCAGATGCCGCAGGGCATCGTCGATAGGCACCCGAGGCATGCCCCAGGTGGTGTAGCCCATCTTCACGGGGCGGCCTACACCCGGTTGAGGAAGTCCGCCTCGGCCTGCAGCACCTCGGCGGCATCGAAACCCGGCTCCCCCGGCCCCGTCTTGGCGCTGCACTTCATCCCCAGGAAAGCGGGCTCCGAGGACCGACTCAGGCGCTCGGCGCAGGCCTCGCCGTCGGCCAGGGTGAAGCCGCTGGCCGGGTCGAGGTGCGAGTTGTGGCCGTCGGCGAAGCCGTCGGGCGTGGCCGCCGCCCCGGACAGGATCACCCCCGCCAGGGGCACGGGCGAGGCGAGGACCTCCTCCACCACGTCCAGGGGCCGGTCGCCGTTGATCAGCAGGCGGCCCCAGTTGAGCACCGCCGAGACCGGCGGACCCCCCGGGGCGTTGGCCGCGGCCACCGAGTCGAGGAGCTGGGCCGTGTTCAGGGAGGCCTTCTTGGCACTCGGGAAGGGGATGGCGTGATCGGCGGCCAGGCTGTCGGTGATCTCCACGGCGAGGCGGCAGTCGGGCAGGACCGTGGCGAGAGCTCCGCGCAACTCCAGCAGGCTCCGGTACAAGGACACGGAGTGGGCCACGGGGCCGCCGGTGCGCTGCCCCACGTGGACCTCCAGGGCGGCGATGCCGATGCCCTCCCGCTGCAGGCGCAGGCACTGCTGGATCACCGACTGCGCGTCGAGGACGGCCTCGCGCCGGCCCTGCTCATCGGTCGAGCCGAGGCCGTAGGCGACGTTGGACTGCCCCTTGCCGGCCCACTGGGCGACGAGGGTTACCACCAGCGACGCCGACACCTCGGAGAACACCTCCTGCAGGGGCTCGCTCAGCGGCACGCCGGCCAGCAGCGGGATCTCGAAGCAGCTCAACTTCCACTCGCCGGCGGCCCGGCGGTACCAGCCGACCTGCTCATCGGGGGGCAGAGCGCCGATGGCGGCGTAGGCGCCCAGGACCTTCCTGTCGATCACGGTTGACTCCTCTGTGGGGGATAGTCGGCGGCGGCTTCCAGCTTCACCGCCGCCCAGCTGCGGCCGCTCACCGACGTGGCGGCGGCGGCCAGGATCTCGACTTCATAGAAGTGGGCCGGTCCGAGAGCGCGCAACTCCATGTTGTCGGCCCGCGCCCCGGCGGGCAGCCCGATCTCGACCCAGTCGTTCACCACGCGGGAGAAGTCCTCGACGCGGGCGGTCTGCTCGCCCGGGGGATCGCGCACCGCGCCCTCGTCCTCGAGGCGCCCCCCCACGAAGGTGCGGACCTGGTAGTCGTTGGCGATCTCGCCGACGCGGATGCGCACGCCCTCGATCTCGCTGATCCGGTCCCAGGCGAAGACCAGGATGCCCTTGGACTTCCAGACGAAGGGACGGGCGCCCGCTTGGGGCGGGACCAGGCCGTCGGTGAGCCAGGCCGGGTCCCCCTCGTGCTCGTTCCAGGTGGTGGCGCGGGTGAGGGCGTCGACGGCGACGTTGCGGCCGGCCTCGGCGGGCAGGAGGAGGACGAGCAGGGGCAGCCCCGCCCACAACGGGCGAAGGACAGGCCTCACCGGCCCGCGGCCAGCCCGGCCCAGTTGCGGTAGACGGGCCCGCCCACGCGATGGAGTTCCGCGAGCCGGCCCGGCGTCTCCCGCAGCAGGTCGGCGGCCTCGAGGCCCGCCTCGCGCGCCTCGTCCTCGAAGGAGGTGATCATGTCGGCGGCGCCCTTCTCCGTCACCTCCATGTGGAAGAGCAGGCCATAGGCGCCGGCACCGTAGACGAAGGCCTGGCACGCCGTCTGCGCCGAAGAGGCCAGGTGTGCGGCCCCCGGGGGCAGGTCGAAGATGTCGCCGTGCCAGTGGAAGGCGTGGAACCGGCCGCCCGCGGCGGCGGCCTCCTGCCACAGGGGATCGCCGGCGGCGAGTCCGCCCAGGCGGACCTCGTGCCAGCCGATCTCCGGGGCTTCGCCCTTGCGCACATGGGACCCGAGGACGGAGGCCAGCAGCTGGCTGCCCAGGCAGACGCCGAGGACGGGGAGCCCGGCCTTCAGGGCCCCTTCCGCCAGACGCATCTCGTCCTTCAGCCAGGGGTAGCGGTCGCTCTCGTACACCCCCATGGGCCCGCCCATGAGCACCAGGCCGGCGTAGCCCTCCATGTCGCCTGGCACCGGCTGGCCGGCGTACGAGTGGACGTACTCGGCCTTCAG
Organism: uncultured Gemmatimonadaceae bacterium; assembly: GCA_964512165.1. Lineage (GTDB taxonomy): Bacteria > Latescibacterota > UBA2968 > UBA8231 > UBA8231 > UBA8231. Next base: position 33,366 of record CAZEHQ010000020.1, read on the forward strand.
GCCCGCGGCCCTCAGGGCCTGCCCGATGGTGCCGAGGTTCTCCACGGGATGGTGCTGCATCACCAGGATCGTCGACATCAGCAGCTCTCCTCGTCAGGTCGGAGGCGGGGGCTTCCGCCGGGGGGCACGTAGACCGGCTCCGGCTCCAGCGACACGCCGAAGGTCTGGCGCACGCCAGCGGCGACCTCCCCGGCCAGGGCCAGCACGTCGGCGCTGCCGCCCCCCCGGTTGACCAGGGCCAGGGCATGGCGCTCCGAGATGGCGGCGCCGCCGCGGAGGGTCCCCTTGGCGAAGCCGGCGCGCTCCACGAGCCAGGCGGCGGCCACCTTGTGGCGGCCGTCCCCGGCGGGATAGACCGGGATCTCGGCGGCAGACCCGCCCCGCCCCCGCCAGCGCTCCCGCACCTCGGCCAGCTGCGCCGCGGTCACCACCGGGTTCAGGAAGAAGGACCCCGCCGAGCGCGAGTCCGGGCCGCTGTCCAGGAGCATCGCCTTGCCGCGGCGCAGATGCAGGACCGCCTCGCGCACAGCGTTCGAGACGGGCGCTCCCGCCGGCAGGCTCTCCAGGTCGACGCCTTCCGTCTCCAGCCGGCGCCGCAGCTCGGGATAGCGGATCTCGGGACGGCGGCTCTTCGCCAGCCGGTAGGTCACCCGGGTGATGATGCAGCGGTCGCGGTCCTCGCCCTTGAAGCGGCTGGTGCGGTAGCCGAAGCCGCACTCCTCGTTGGTGAAGACCCTGGCCTCGCCCGAAGCGCGGTCGATCGCTCTCACCTCGACGATGGTGTCGCAGACCTCCTGGCCGTAGGCGCCCACGTTCTGCATCGGCGTGGCTCCCACCTGGCCGGGGATCCCGGAGAGGCACTCGACGCCGGACAGGTCCGCCTCGATGCAGCGGCGCACGAGACCGTCCCAGTCCTCGCCCGCGGCGGCGGAGACGGCGGCGGCGCACCCGCTCTCCTCGATGCGCACGCCGATGAGGCCCACGTGCAGCACGAGGCCGTCGTAGCCGGCGTCGTCGAAAACGGTGTTGCTGCCGCCGCCCAGGACATGCACCGGCAGGCCGCGGGACCGCCCCCACCTCAGGGCCTCGCCGACCTCCTCCTCGGTGGTGCAGTGGGCGAAGTGGCGGGCCGGGCCGCCGAGGCCGAGGCTGGTGTACGGTGCGAGTGGGACGCCGTCGACGATCCTCATCATCTCTTTGCCGGTGTATCAGGGCGCCCGTAACTTCCACAACAACACCGGCCCGCTCAAACCTCCCCACCCTCCGAAACCCCCCGGCCCACCGTGCGCACCGACATCCCCGACGATCTCCGGGCCGAGGCCTCGGTGCGCGACGCCGAGGCCGCCCTGCGCACCTGCGTGCACTGCGGGTTCTGCAACGCCACCTGTAACGAGCTGGAGGGCCCGAGAGGCCGGATCTACCTGATGAAGAGCGTCCTCGAGGGGCGGGTAGAACCCTCGACGGCGACTCTGGATCACATCGACAACTGCCTCGGCTGCCTGGCCTGCGAGACCACCTGCCCGAGCGGCGTCCTCTACTCGAGGCTGCTCGACGACGCCCGTCCCCGTCTCGAGAAGATGCGCCGGCGGGGGCTGGTCGACCGCCTGCAGCGCGCCCTGATCGCACGGCTGCTGCCTCACCCCCGCCGCTTCCGGCTCGCCCTGCACCTGGCCCGCTGGACGCGTCCGCTGGCCGCCCTGCTGCCCCGGCGGTTCCGCCACCTGGCGGCCATGGCGCCGCGGCGGCTGCCGCCGCCTGCGG